>JBJXEI010000098.1:0-10687 GCA_046154065.1 Polaromonas sp.
ACCTGTACGACATCACCGTCTTTGGTGCCGAGCCCCACCCGAACTACAACCGCATCCTGCTCAGCCCGGTGCTGGCCGGTGAACAAACCCTTGACGAGATCGTCCTGAACCCGTGGGACTGGTACACGGACAACCACATCACGCTGCACGCAGGCAAAAAAGTCGTCAAGGTAGACCGCGTCAAACGCATTGTTTACGCAGACGACGGCACCGAAGAAGCCTACGACCGCCTGCTGATGTGCACCGGCTCCAACCCGTTCATCCTGCCGCTGCCGGGCAAGGACCTGGAAGGCGTGATCGCCTACCGCGACATTGCCGACACCAACGCGATGATTGACGCGGCCACCAAGTACAAACACGCCGTGGTCATTGGCGGTGGCCTGCTGGGCCTGGAAGCGGCCAACGGACTGATGCTGCGCGGCATGACCGTCAGCGTGGTCCACGTCATGCCCACGCTGATGGAGCGCCAGCTGGACAGCGTGGCCGGCAAGCTGCTGCAGAAGTCCCTGGAAGAGCGCGGCCTGAAGTTTTTGATGTCGGCCCAGACCCAGGAACTGGTCGGATCGCTGGACGATGGCAAGGCGGGCCGCGTTCAGTCCGTCAAATTCAAGGACGGAACCGAAGTGCAGGCCGACCTGGTGGTGATGGCAGTGGGCATTCGCCCCAACACGGCGCTGGCCGAGTCCATGCGCCTGCACTGCAACAAGGGCATCGTGGTGAACGACACCATGCAAACCGTGACCGACGCGCGCATTTATTCGGTGGGTGAATGTGCGGCGCACCGTGGCATTGCCTACGGCCTGGTGGCCCCGCTGTTTGAGCAGGCCAAGGTGGCTGCCAACCACCTGGCGCAGTTCGGCATTGGCCGCTACACCGGCTCACTGACTTCAACCAAATTGAAGGTCACGGGCATTGACCTGTTCAGCGCTGGTGAATTCATGGGCGGCGAAGGCTGCGAAGAAATCGTGATGAGCGACCCGTTCGGCGGCGTGTACAAAAAGCTGGTCATCAAGGACGACGTGCTGGTCGGTGCCTGCCTGTATGGCGACACCGTGGACGGCAGCTACTACTTCAAGCTGCTGCGCGAAGGCAAAAACGTGGCGGACATCCGCGACAAGCTGATGTTTGGCGAGTCCAACATCGGCGACGTGGGCCATGAAGGCCACAACAAAGCTGCGGCCATGCCGGACAGCGCCGAAGTCTGCGGCTGCAATGGCGTGACCAAGGGCACGATCTGCAAGGCCATCAAGGAAAAAGGCCTGTTCACGCTCGAAGAAGTCAAAAAGCACACCAAAGCCAGCGCGTCCTGCGGCTCGTGCACCGGGCTGGTCGAGCAGATTTTGATGTTCACGGCCGGTGGCGACTATTCGGCCACACCGAAGCTCAAAGCCATGTGCAGCTGCACCGACCACGGCCACCAGGCGGTGCGCGACGCCATCAAGGCTGAAAAACTGCTGACGATTGCCAGCGTGTACCAGGCCCTCGGCTGGCGCACCCCGAACGGCTGCGCCAGCTGCCGCCCGGCCATTAACTACTACCTGATCAGCACCTGGCCCAAAGAAGCCAAGGACGACCCGCAAAGCCGCTTCATCAACGAACGCAGCCACGCCAACATTCAGCGCGACGGCACCTACAGCGTGATCCCGCGCATGTGGGGCGGCCACACCACGCCCGACGAGCTGCGCCGCATCGCCGATGCAGCGGACAAGTACAACATCCCGACCGTCAAGGTCACAGGCGGCCAGCGCATTGACTTGCTGGGTGTGAAGAAGGAAGACCTGGCCAACGTCTGGAAAGACATCGGCATGCCCAGCGGCTTTGCCTACGCCAAGTCGCTGCGCACGGTCAAAACCTGCGTGGGCAGCGAGTGGTGCCGCTTTGGCACGCAGGACTCGACCCAGCTGGGCAAGGACCTGGAACGCGCACTGTGGGCCATGTACTCCCCGCACAAGGTCAAGCTGGCGGTCAGCGGCTGCCCGCGCAACTGCGCGGAGTCCGGCATCAAGGACATCGGCATCGTGGGCGTGGACTCTGGCTGGGAGATGTACATCGGCGGCAACGGCGGCATCAAAACCGAAGTGGCGCAGTTCCTGATCAAGGTCAAGACCAGTGAGGAGGTGATGGAGTACAGCGGCGCCTTCCTGCAGCTCTACCGTGAAGAAGGCTGGTACCTGGAGCGCACCGTCAACTACCTGCACCGCGTGGGCATGGACTACGTGAAAAAACACATTCTGGAAGACAGCGACCGCCGCAAGGCCCTGTGGGAGCGGCTGCAGTTTTCACTGGACGGCGAGCCAGATCCTTGGTTCGAGCAAAAAGACGCTGCGGTGGACGACCGCCAGTTCACTGCGCTGATGGCGCCATCTGCCGGACAAGCGCAAGTGGTGACGGTATGAGCAACAGCAACCGGCGTGTGTTCTGCGCCTCGGCCATGATCACGCTCATGGGGGCTGCGGGCGTGCACCCGCTGGCCAGCGCCCAGGTCAACAACCTGGGCGACGCCATCAACAAGGCGGGCCGCCTGCGCATGCTGTCCCAGCGCATGGGCAAAGCCTGGCTGGGGCTGGGCCAGGGCATTCAAGCCGATGCTGCGCGCCGTGCGCTGGACCAGTCGATGGCCTTGTTTGACCGGCAACTGGCGGAGGTGAAAGCTTTTGCCCAGTCAGGCGACACGCGTGAAACCTATGTGCAGCTGGAAACCGCCTGGTCGGACTACAAAGGCCTGCTGGTGGGCGCCGCTCCGGCGCGCGACAAGGCCAATGCCGTGCTGGTACAGGCGGGCAAGGTCTTGGTCCTGGCCAACAAAGGCACAGGCCAACTGGAAACACAGGCCACCAAACCGGCTGGCAAACTCGTCAACGTAGCGGGCCGCCAGCGCATGCTGTCGCAGCGCATGGCGCAGTTCTACCTGGCCAACATGTGGAACGTGGACGGCGCTGCCAGCCTGGCTGAGCTGGCCAAGGCACGCAGCGAGTTCGTGCCAGCGTTGGAGCTGTTGCGCAACGCACCCGAAGCCAGCGCCGAGATCAAGCAAGAACTGGCTCTGGCTGACACCCAGTGGCTGTTTTTTGACAACGCACTCAAATCGCCAACGGTCACCTCTAAGTCGGCCAGCGATGTGTTCGTGACCAGCGAAAATCTGCTCCAGGTGATGGACCGGGTGACGGGCATGTACGCCCGTATCCTCGGCTGACCACACGCGGCGCCCGACTACCCACACAACCAACAACAAACAAGGAAAAAAGCACCATGAGCGATTGGAAAGTAATTTGCAAGGTTGACGACATCCCCGTGCTGGGCTCCCGCCGTGTGGCGCGCGCCCAGGGCCTGGACGTCGCCGTGTTCCGCAATGACCAGAACGAAGTTTTTGCCCTGCTGGACCGCTGCCCGCACAAGGGCGGCCCACTGAGCCAGGGCATCGTGTTTGGCACCAGCGTGGCCTGCCCACTGCACAACTGGACGATTGAACTTGACGGCGGCTGCGCCAGGGCACCGGACGAAGGCTGCACGCCCAAGTTCAGCGTGCAGGTCAGCGAAGGGGTGGTCCACCTGGACAGCACCGAGCTGGCCACCCTGGCCCTGGACCTGACCCGCCCCGTGGCTGGACCCGCTGGTAAAGAACTCCAGAACGTATGACCACGCCAGACACCCCATCCACACGCGTCGATCGATTGACGCGCTCCACGTGCCCCTACTGCGGTGTGGGTTGTGGTGTCATCATCGAGTCAAGGGGCGCGCAGATCACCGGCGTGCGCGGTGACCCGGACCACCCGGCCAACTTTGGCCGCCTGTGCACCAAGGGCTCCACCCTGGCCCTGACCGCCAGCGCCGACGTGACCCGGCAAACACGGCTGCTCCAGCCCCTGCGCCGCCTTGATCGACAAAACAACCGGCGCGAAACCCCCAAGCCCACCAGCTGGGACCACGCGTTGGGCTTTGCCGCCGACAGCTTCGCCCGAATCATCCAGGACCACGGACCGGACGCCGTGGGGTTCTACATCTCGGGCCAATTACTGACCGAGGACTACTACGTCTTCAACAAGTTGGCCAAGGGCCTGATCGGCACCAACAACGTCGACACCAACTCCCGCCTGTGCATGAGCAGCGCGGTGGCGGGCTACAAACAAACGCTGGGCGCCGACGCGCCGCCCGCCTGCTACGACGACGTGAACCACGCACAGTGCCTGTTCATCGTGGGCAGCAACACCGCCTACGCGCACCCCATCTTGTTCCGGCGCATCGAAGACGCCAAAGCCGCCAACCCGGCGCTCAAGATCATTTTTTGCGACCCGCGCCGCACTGACACGGCCGAAATCGCTGACCTGTACCTGCCGATTCAGCCCGGCACCGATGTGTCCCTGTTCAACGGCATGCTGCACATCATGCTGTGGGAAGGCTGGACCGACAACGCCTACATCGCAGCACACACGAACGGGTTTGACGACCTCAAAACCACGGTCCGTGACTACACACCCGACCTGGTGGCCGAGACCTGCGGCATCAAAAAAGAAGACCTCTTCACAGCCGCCAAGCTGTTTGCCACGTCGGCTGCCACGCTCAGCCTGTACTGCCAGGGCCTGAACCAGTCCAGCAGCGGCACCGCCAAAAATGCGGCACTGATCAACCTTCACCTGGCCACCCGCCAGATCGGCAAACCCGGCGCGGGTCCGTTTTCGCTGACCGGGCAGCCCAACGCCATGGGCGGCCGTGAAGTCGGCGGGCTGTCCAACCTGATGAGCGCCCACCGCGACATGGCCAACGCCGACCACCGCGCCGAAGTCGCTGCGCTGTGGGGCGTGCCATCGGTGCCCAGCAAGCCCGGCAAAAGTGCCGTCGAGATGTTCCAGGCTGCCGCCGACGGCGAGATCAAGGCGCTGTGGATCGCCTGCACCAACCCGGCCCAGTCCATGCCCGACCAGGCCACTGTGCGCCGCGCGCTGGAGCGCTGCGAGCTGGTCATCGTGCAGGAAGCATTTGCCACCCCGTCCAGCTGCGACTACGCCGACCTGCTGCTGCCCGCCAGCACCTGGGGCGAAAAAATGGGCACCGTGACCAACAGCGAGCGCCGTGTCAGCCGCGTCAACCAGGCGGTCATTCCACCGGGCAACGCCCGCCATGACTGGTCCATCGTGGTGGACTTTGCGCAGCGGCTGGAAAAGCGGCTCTTGCCTGCCGCCACGGCAGGCACCACCTTGTTCCCCTACTCCCTCACGGACGAAGCCAGCGGCACCGAAACCATCTGGAACGAACACCGCGAGTCAACCCGCGGCCGTGACCTGGACATCACCGGCATGACCTACGCCATGCTGGCCGCCACGCCGCAGCAGTGGCCCCTGCGCGAAGGCGACAGCACCGGCAAGGCTCGACTGTACGAAGACGGCGTGTTCCCCACGCTCGACGGCAAGGCCCGTTTTGTCAACACCGTGTACCGGCCCGTGGCCGAACCACGCGAGTCACGCTACCCGTTCTCCCTGACCACCGGCCGCCTGCGTGACCACTGGCATGGCATGAGCCGCACCGGCACGCTGGGCCGCCTGTTCGGCCACGTGGCCGAACCGTCAGTACAAATGCACGCCCAGGACATGGCCCGGCGGCTGCTGAAAGACGGCGACCTGGTGCACGTCACGTCCAAACGCGGCTCCATCGTGGTGCCGGTGCTGGCCTCACCGGAAGTCGGCATGAGCCAGGCCTTCATGGCCATGCACTGGGGCGAAGAGTATTTGAGCGGCCTGTCCAGCATTGGCGAGCCGCTGACCGGCGTCAACGCGCTGACCACCTCGGCGTTTTGCCCCAGTTCCAAGCAACCGGAACTCAAACACGCCGCCGTCAAGATCCTGAAGGCGGAGCTGCCCTGGTCGCTGCTGGCCATGGCTTGGCTGCCTGCGGGTGATGCGCTGCAGGCCAGAGGCGAGCTCAAGGCGCTGATGGCCCGTTTCCCCTTCACCAGCTGCGTGCCGTTTTCCAACAACATGCCGCTCAGCGAACAGAACAAAGAGCGCACGGGTGTGCTGTTCCGCGCTGCCGCACATGAAGCGCCACCTGACGAAGCACTGATTGAGCTGGAACGCGCACTGGGCCTGAACACCCCCGACGTGCTGCGCTACGCCGACCGCAAAAAAGGCCAGCGCCGCACCGTCAAGCTGCAGCGCAACGGGGACAACGCAGAACTGACAGGGTTTGTGCTGGCGGGCGACACCAGCGCCGAGGCCTGGATCAAAACCCTGCTCGAAGGCGAGCTGCCGGCCCAGGCCTACGGCCGCTTGCTGCTGCTGCCGGGGGCCAAGGCACCGGTGGCTGTCAAGGCACGCGGCAAGCTGGTGTGCACCTGCTTCAACGTGGCCGACACCGCCATCGACGCGCACCTGGCCGAATTGGTGGCAGGCAGCACGGGCACAGGCGGGGGCGCTGGTTTTTTGGGGTCGGACGAAGACCGCCTGGCGTCTTTGCAAAGCGCCCTGAAATGCGGCACCAACTGCGGCTCCTGCGTGCCGGAGCTCAAACGCCGCGTGCGCTCAGCCCGGCCCGCTGCGGCGGGTCAACCGGCTGAACGCGTGGTCATCCCGATTCACCAGGTCGCCTGAAGACCATCGCGACCACCTGAGCTTCACCGACAATGCCGCCATGAAATATGGCGGACAAAACAATGGGTATTAGTCACTACATCAAAGAAATTGGACGCGGCAAGGACGGCGCACGCCCCCTGAGCCGGGAGCAGGCCGCTGACCTGCTAGGCCAGGTGCTGGACGGCGCGGTCAGCGACCTGGAGGTCGGCGCGTTTTGCCTGGCCATGCGCATCAAAGGAGAAACGCCCGAAGAAATGGCCGGGTTTCTGGACGCCGTGCACCAGCGGCTGGCACACATTCCCACCCATCCCGACAACACCCCCACCGTGGTGCTGCCGAGCTACAACGGTGCCCGCAAGCTGCCCTTGCTGACCCCCCTGCTGGGCCTGCTGCTGGCCCGTGAGGGCCTGGGCGTGCTGATTCACGGCACACCTACCGAGTCCAGCCGTGTTTTTGTATCAGAAGTGCTGCAAGCCATGGACTTGATTGCCATGTCCGCTATTGAATCAATAGCACCAGGCCGTCTGGCTTTTGCCCCGACCGAACTGCTCAGCCCCGCCCTGAAACGCCTGCTGGACGTGCGCCGCATGGTGGGCCTGCGCAACCCTGCGCACAGCCTCGTCAAGATCATGAACCCCTGTGTGGGCCCCAGCCTGGTGGTCAGCAGCTACACCCACCCCGAATACGCCATCTCCATGGCGCAGACCTTCGAGCTGACGCGTGCCAACGCACTGCTGTTGCGCGGCACCGAGGGCGAGGTCGTGGCTGACGCCCGCCGCATGCCGCAGATGGACGCCTTCATGCGGGGGCGCCGCACCCTGCTGCAAGAAACCCAACCGGGCACCCTGGCAGCACTGCCCGATCTGCCCAAAACCACGGACGCCGCCAGCACTGCCGCATACACCCGCGCCGTGCTGGCGGGTCAGCAACCCGTGCCCCCCTCGATTGCCAAGCAGGTGGAACACATCTTGCGGCTCGTCGCCTCATCAACGCCAGTGCCGGACGACTCCGCCGTGAGCCTGGCCTGAAAACAATCACCCAGACACCATGACCACCGATCAAACGCCCACGCACGTTCCCCCTTCACGCACACTGGCCCCGCAAGGCAGCTGCACGCTGGTCGGCGCAGGCCCCGGGGACCCGGAACTGCTGACGCTGAAAGCGCTCAAAGCCATCCAGAAGGCCACCGTGCTGTTTGTCGATGACCTGGTCAGCGCCGAGATCGTGGCGTTCGCCAGCCCCGCGGCGCGCATCGTCTATGTTGGCAAACGCGGCGGCTGCAAGTCCACGCCACAGGCTTTCATTGAAAAACTGATGATCATGGCCGTCAAGGAAGGCGACACCGTGGTGCGTCTCAAAGGCGGTGACCCGTTTATTTTTGGCCGGGGGGGTGAAGAGGTCGAGCACCTGCAGGCCGCTGGCATCGCCGTGACCGTGGTCAACGGCATCACCGCCGGGCTGGCCGCCGTGACGTCTCTGGGCGTGCCGCTGACGCACCGCCAGCACGCGCACGGGGTGGTGTTTGTCACCGGCCACGCCAAACCGGGCGACGATGAAACCGACTGGGCGGCCCTGTCCAAAACTGCATTCGAAGCTCGCCTGACGCTGGTCATCTACATGGGCATGACCGGCTCACAACACATCCAGGAGCAACTGCTGCGAGGCCTTCCAGCACGCACCCCGGTGGCCATCATCCAGAACGTCAGCCTGGGCACCCAACGCCACGCCGTGTGCACGCTGGCCCAGCTGCGCACCACCATCGAGCGTGAGGGCCTGCAAAGCCCCAGCGTGATTGTGGTGGGCGACGTGCTGCAGGGGCTGCAAGCCTTGGGTCAGCCCGTTCAGGCCAGCCACTTCGGTTAGATCACGAGCCCGTGGGCTCACCGCTGCGGGATGCGGTGCTTGGCCTGCTGGCGGTTGCTGCTGTTCATCTCAGCCGGGCGCAGCGCCGCGTGTTTGGTCACACGGCCCTTCATGCGGGTGCGCCACATCCGAAACGAGCTGGCTTTCATGTGGGTGCGCATCAACGCCACCACGGCCGACTCATTCAAGCCAAATTGAACCTCAATCGCTTCAAAAGGCGTGCGGTCTTCCCAGGCCATCTCAACGATGCGGGAAATGTCGGCGTCCGTCAGTGGCGGCCGAGGCGCTGAGGTCGTCACTGGCCAAACCGGCTGGGCTGGCCCACCAGCAGTTTGGCCAGCTCGTCCAGCAAAGCCTGATTCACCTGGGCGGACGGGTATGCCTTCTGAAGCACCTCAAACCCACCCACCGCCGTCACCCTGAAATCCACACGCGCTGTGCCGTGGTCTGGCGTGACGGTGATGGACCCCCGCGCCTGGCCCACACATTCAAAAACGTACGACTGCAGCTTTTGGGTGTCAGGGTGGCGCACCTCCTTGCGTTCATGCCCAATTTGCCCGGCGGCCAGGCGCTGCGTCACCCGCTCCAGCTCAGGCGGGAAATTCACGCTGACCCGCTGCATGTCCGCCTTGCCAGAGGCGGGCAACAAGTCCCAGCCCACCGCCAGGTAGCTGACCACCTCCTGATTGAGCAGCATTTTTTTACGCGCGTCGCAACGCAAATTGGCCAGCACCAACGGTGGGAAGGCTGACTTGCCGTCCAGGCTGTAAGCGCCCACGGCTGGCGGCTTGATGACATTGAGCTGCACACACAGGTCCTGCAGGTACCGCAGCGCGACCTGGCAGGCCAGCTCGGTGCTGCGCAGATTGGCCGCCACATCATGCTGAACGCCATGGTGCTGCTGTTGCAAGGCAGTGGCCTGATTTTTCAATTCTGAAAGAAAACTCATCCCTTGAACTCCGTCCATTTTTGTGCCGTCATTATCTGAAAAACCCACGACTACACTTCCTCCATGACTTCAGTGCAAGCACAAAAATTTGATGTGGTGGTGGTGGGCGCAGGCGCCGCTGGCCTGTTCTGCGCCGGCGTGGCAGGCCAACGGGGGCTGAAAGTGCTGGTGGTGGACCACAGCGACAAAGTCGCCGAGAAAATCCGCATTTCAGGCGGTGGGCGCTGCAATTTCACCAACACCGGCACCACACCCGCCAACTTCCTCAGCGACAACCCGCATTTCTGCCGCTCCGCCCTGTCACGCTACACGCCGCAAGACTTCATCGCCCTGCTGGCAGCTTACAGCGTGCCCTTTCATGAAAAACACAAAGGCCAGCTGTTTTGCGACCGCTCGGCCGAAGACGTGATCCATGTGCTGCTGGCCGAATGCGACAAGGGCGGCGTGACCCGCTGGCAGCCCTGCCGCATCGAAAATATTGCCCAATCAGCCATCAGCCAAGGTGTTGATTGCCCCGTCAGCTATCAAATAAATAGCAGCATGGGCTGGATAGAAACTCCGCAGATCGTCGTCGCCACCGGCGGCCTGTCAATCCCGAAGATTGGCGCTACCGATTTTGGCTACCGCCTGGCCCGCCAATTCGGTCTGCCCATGATCGAGCCGCGCGCGGGCCTGGTGCCTCTGACCTTTGACGGCGACAGTTGGGCACCGTTTGCCCAGCTGGCCGGGCTGGCGCTGCCCGTGCTGATGGAAACCGGTGCCCCTGACGCCACCCCCAAACAACGCAAAAAAGCCACGGTGTTTGCCGAAGACCTGCTGTTCACCCACAAAGGCCTGAGCGGCCCGGCCGTGCTGCAGATCTCCAGCTACTGGCAGCCGGGCGAGCCAGTCCGCATCAACCTGGCTGCGGCCACAGAGCTGGC
Organism: Polaromonas sp.; assembly: GCA_046154065.1. Taxonomy (GTDB): domain Bacteria; phylum Pseudomonadota; class Gammaproteobacteria; order Burkholderiales; family Burkholderiaceae_C; genus Polaromonas. The sequence goes on from JBJXEI010000098.1 coordinate 10,299, forward strand.
CGACGCCCTGCTGCGGGCCAAGAACAGTTCGAAAAAGCTCATCGCCAACGAACTGGCCACCCTGGTGCCCAGCCGCCTGGCCGACGCATGGGTCGGCCAGGATGCCGCCCTGCAGCGCCCGATCTGTGACGCCACGGACAAGGCCCTGCAGTCCCTGGCCCAGCGATTGTCAGACTGGCAGCTGGTGCCCAACGGGTCCGAGGGCTACCGCAAAGCTGAGGTCACCGTGGGTGGTGTAGACACCCGCTGCCTGTCATCCCAGACCATGGAGTCCAAACAACCAGGCCTGTATTTCATTGGTGAAGTGGTTGACGTGACCGGCTGGCTGGGTGGCTACAACTTCCAATGGGCCTGGGCCAGCGGATTTGCCTGCGGCCAGGCGTTGAGGC
>JBJXEI010000099.1:0-3405 GCA_046154065.1 Polaromonas sp.
ACCAGCAGCATGCCTTCGCCGTCGCCGTCAAAACCGCCTGAAAAGTAGTCCAGCACGGCGTTGTCGCGGAAATAGTCCATCACCGCGCCGTGCGGCCGCCAGCGGAAGGTTTTGGCCAGCTTCAGGCGGTAGCGGTTCAGGGGTTTGAGCTCGATGATGCCGATGCGGTCGAGCTGCGCCAGGTAGGTGATGCCCTCGGCCTCGCTGAGCCGGTAGCTGGTGGTGATCTGCTCCAGCGTCCATTGCGATAGCACGCAAATCGCGCAGAGCAGCAGCTTTTTGTCGGCCACCACGGCGCGCTCCTGCGCCTCGGTCATCTCGGCCAGCAGCGGCCGCATGTCCGCCACGCGGCGCGCCAGCTCGGCAAAGTCCAGCTTCAGCACGCGGCAGATCGCGTCAATGCGGGACAGCGGCATGTCGCCCCTGGCCAGCATGCGTTTGACGCTGGACTCGGCCATGCCCAGGGCCTTGGCCAGGTCGGCATAAGTCATCTGCGCGGCTTTGAGTTCTTTTTTCAGGGCGGTGACAAGGTCGGCGCTGGTGCTCATGGGTTTGACCTGCTTTGAAAGTATTGGATAACAGTACTTTAAGTCCTTCTGTGCAGTGCTGTATCGCTATTTGCCTGCGCTGAAAGGCCGGGCCAACAACACTCCAGCCTTCATCAACTGAAGAACAAAGGGCATGCCATGAACGGGAGACTGGAACAACGAGACGGGTGGCTGTGGGCCGCAGTGCTGGCGCTGCTGATGCTGGCCGTGTGGGGGCCGACGGTGTTGCAGCCTGCGCACCACCATGACTTTGCCGATGCGCGCGGCTGGGGGCACCTGCCGTGTGCGATGGACGTGCTGAGCAACGCGCCGTTTGCGCTGTGGGGCGTGGTGGGGCTGGTGGCTTTGGCGGCGCTGCACGCTGCCAGCACGGCCAAGGGTGGGCGGGACGTAGCCCAGCGCGGTTTGGCTGCGGTGTTTTTGGGCGGCCTGGTGCTGGCGGCGGGTGCTTCGTCCTGGTACCACTTGCGCCCGGACGATGCGGGGCTGCTGATCGACCGGCTGGGCATGGTGGTGGCGTTCGCCGGGTTGATCGGGCTGGCGGCGGCCGACCGAGTCAGCGCCCGCGCGGGCTGGTTGTTGGGCGCGGCGGTGATGGTGCTGGGGCCGGTGAGCGTGGCGGTGTGGGCCACGTCAGGCAACGTGGGGCCGTGGCTGGTGCTGCAGCTGGGCGGCATGGCGCTGCTGCTGGGGCTGGCGTGGGTGCCACCGCAGGCTGGGGCCTGGGCGATTCGCTGGGGCTGGGTGATTACCGTGTATGCCCTGGCCAAGCTGCTGGAGCTCGCCGACCATGAGGTTTATGCGTGGACCTCACAGCTGGTGTCAGGGCACAGCCTCAAGCACATCGTGGCCAGTTTGGCGGCCTGGCCCGTCATTTCGGCCTTGCACAATCAGGGCAGAATCAGGCGGCTGCAGCGCGGGCTGCCCGCTCAAACAATCGATAAAAACAGGAGTCACGCATGAGTGCTGAGTCAGGCCCATCCCACACCGCGCCCCACGCCCACCCCAACCAGTTCGCGCTGCTCAAACAGCGCCGTTTTGCGCCGTTTTTCTGGACACAGTTTTCGGGCGCGGCCAATGACAACCTGTTCAAGTTTGCCTTCACCGTGATGGTGACCTACCAGCTCAGCGTGAGCTGGTTGCCCCCGGCGATGGCGGGGCTGGTGATCGGGGCGCTGTTCATCCTGCCGTTTTTGCTGTTTTCAGCCACCAGCGGGCAACTGACCGACAAGTATGAAAAAACGCGGGTGATCCGCTTCGTGAAGAACCTGGAAATCGCCATCATGCTGATCGCGGCGGTCGGTTTTACCAGCGGTAACGTCAACATCCAGGTGCCGGTGCTGCTGGGCTGCACGTTTTTGATGGGCCTGCATTCCACGCTGTTCGGGCCGGTGAAGTTTGCATACCTGCCGCAGGCCCTCAGTGAGCGGGAGCTGACGGGTGGCAACGGCATGGTGGAGATGGGCACCTTCGTGGCGATTTTGCTGGGCAACATCGTTGGCGGGCTGATCATCGCCATTCCCGGCGCGGGGCCGCACTATGTGGCGGTGGGCTGTGTGCTGCTGGCCTTGGCCGGGCGGGCGGTGGCACAGTTCATTCCCGCTGCCCCGGCCACTGACCCGAACCTCAACATCAACTGGAACCCGGTGACGGAAACCTGGCGCAACCTCAAGCTGGCCAGCGCCAACATCGTGGTGTTTCGCTCCATGCTGGGCATCAGCTGGATGTGGTTTTTTGGCGCGGTGTTTTTGAGCCAGTTCCCCAGCTTTGCCAAGGAGGTGATGCACGGCAACGAGCAGGTCGCGTCGCTGCTGTTGGTGGTGTTTTCGATCGGCATTGCCACCGGCTCGCTGCTGTGTGAGGTGCTGAGCAAACGCCATGTCGAGATCGGCCTGGTGCCGCTGGGCGCGATTGGCATGAGTGTGTTTGCCATTGACCTGTACTTTGCGTCACGCGGCATGCCCGCCTCAAGCGTGATGGGCGTGGGCGCGTTTTTGGCCATGCCGCAGCACTGGCGCGTGATGGCCGACCTGGCGCTGCTCAGCCTGTTTGCCGGCCTGTACAGCGTGCCCATGTACGCGCTGATCCAGCTGCGCAGCCCGGCCACGCACCGCGCCCGCGTGATTGCGGCCAACAACATTTTGAACGCGCTGTTCATGATCGTCAGCTCCGTTCTGGCCGGGGCGCTGCTGGGGGCCCAGTTCACCATCCCGCAGATCTTTTTGTTCGTCGGCCTGGCCAACGCGGTGGTCGCGTTCTACATCTTCCTGCTGGTGCCTGAGTATTTGCTGCGTTTCATCGCCTTCATGCTGTCGCGCGGGGTGTACCGCTTCAAGGTCACGGGCGACGAGCACATCCCCACCAGCGGCGCGGCGGTGCTGACCTGCAACCACGTCAGTTTTGTCGACCCGGTGCTGCTGATGGCGGCCAGCCCCCGGCCGATCTACTTTGTGATGGACCACCGGATCTTCAAAATGCCGGTGCTGGGCTGGTTTTTCAGGCTGCTCAAAGCGATTCCGATCGCGCCGCGCAGCGAAGACCCCGCTGCGTACGAGGCCGCGTTTGAAGCCGCCGCCAAGGTGCTGCGGGAGGGCGATTTGCTGGCCATCTTCCCCGAAGGCGGGTTGACCCCCAATGGCGAGCTGCAGGCCTTCAAGGGTGGCCTGATGAAGATACTCGAAAACGCCGAGCGCGACGGCCTGCAGGTGCCTGTGGTGCCGATGGCGCTGACCAACCTCTGGGGATCGTTCTTCAGCCGGGTGGAAAAAGGCAGCGCCATGGTGCGGCCGTTCCGGCGCGGGCTGTGGAGCCGCGTGGGGCTGAATGTGGGCACACCGCTGGCCGCTGCGCAGGTGCA
>JBJXEI010000100.1:0-3309 GCA_046154065.1 Polaromonas sp.
GCGACGGGTGATGGCGGTCAGAACTCAAGCCACGCAAGGTTAGTGACCCCCTGTGACAGGGTTCACGTCGCGGGGCGCACCCCCCCTGCCGATCGGAGCAAAGCACGTGTCACTTCGTGCACCGGCGCCGCCTGGGTCTGCTGCTGAAACATCAGTTCGCAGCTGCACAGGCCGATATCAAAAGCTCACAGGCACCCCTCCGCACCTTCTTTTGCGGAGCACAGCAGGGCTCACTCCAGATGCAACGCGGCACACTCCAGGGCCATGGCCTTGACCTTCCTTCTTCAGTTGCGGCGAGCGTTCGCACAGGACGCTTGCTCGTGATTTCGAGCCTCTTGTGTCTGGCGCTGGCGGCGTGTGGCGGTGGCTCGAGCGTGGCCGACAGCGAAGTTGGTTCGCCCCAGGTTTTGGCCGCCCCCGCCACACCGTCGACCTTGGCTGCTGCGAACCCCAACACCACCGTCTCATCGTCAACACCGCCCGCGGGGCAGAGTACTGCCGGTGCAGCTGCCGACCCGACGCCGTCGGTGCCTGCCCAGCAGTTGACCTTCAGCTTTGACCTGCTCACTTCGCGCACGACCAGCGCCGGTGTCTTTGCAGCCGACGGCAACTTGGTGCGCACGTTGTGGCGCGGCGAAAGGGTGGCAGCAGGCCGCCACACCCGCAGCTGGGATCACCGTTTGGACAGTGGCGCCCTGGCCGCCGCGGGCAACTACACCGTGGGCCTGGTTCACCACGACATCCAGTACCAGTGGGACGGTGTGGTGGGCAACACGTCGGCGGTGCTGGGACGCGCGCCCCACCGTTCTTTTTTGCCCCCCATGAGCCTGGCTGCCGATGGACTTCAGCTGCACATGGGCTTGGGCTACAACGAAGTCCATCCGGTCATCAGCGGGCTGCGCGTGGACGACCCCCAGCGGCCCGCGCCGCAGGTCAGCCATGTGGACCCTTTCATCGGTGCAGGCTTGGTGGCTTCTGACGGGCGCCAGCTGTTCATCGCCCACACGGGCGGCATCCACCGCGGCGGCTTTGTCTTTGCGATCAACCTGGCCGATGGCCGCAAAGTCGTGTTTGCACAGGGGCAAGCGCAGTGCCTGAACACCTGGCCCAACAGCAGCAGCTGCTACCCCGACCAGGACTACCGCAGCGTGCTCGCGGCCCGCCCGCCAGGCGAGCCCCAACCCACCGGCTTGGCGGTGCAGCGCCAAGGCGATCTGCTGGCCGTGGCCTACGGTCTGGAAGACCTGGTCCGGGTCTACAACAAGCAAACGGGCCAACTGCTGACGCAGTGGTCGGTGCCCTTGTCGACGCACAGCCGCAACCACCTGGCCATGGCGGCCAACGGGGACCTGTGGGTGGTTTCAGGAACGTCCGTCTTGCGCTACAGCGCCATCGACGGCCAGCCACGCCTGGTGCAGACGCTGTCCGGCCTGAGCCGGCCCTTGGCGCTGGCTGCAGACCCGGTGAACGAAGCTCTGGTCTGGGTGGCCGACGGTGGTGACAGCCAGCAGGTGAAGCGTTTCGACCGCAGCGGGTTGGCCGACCGTGTCATTGGCCAGCGCGGTGGTTTGTCCGCGCAAACAGCCGTGGGCACCGACCGCCTGTGCTTTGCCTTCGATGCGCAGCGCGAGAACACCGCCTTGGCGGTGGACGGCCAGGACCAACTGTGGGTGGTGGACACCTGCAACAACCGCCTGCTGCGTTTTGCCGCTGATGGCCGTTTCACCGAAGCGGTGGCCTGGCTGCCGGGTTCTTATGTGTCGGCGGTGGACAGCCAGCGGCCCCAGCGGGTCTTTGCCAATTTTCTCGAATTCGAGGTGGACTATGGCCGCGCTTTGAACTGCGCACCGGGCAGCACTCAGGGCAGCACACCATGCAGCGAGGGCGGCTGGCGGTTGATTCGCAACTGGTTGCCTTCTCTGCCCGCGGCGTTGCGTGACACGCAGTCGCAAAACTACCAGTTTGGTGGCTTTCGTGGGGTCACCACCCTGAGCAATGGCCGCACGCTGGCCCAGCTGGACGTGGCGGGCCGCGTGGTCATCGCGGAACTGCTTGGCGGCAGCCCGGTGAAAGAACTGCTTCGGCTGCCCGCGCCGGCGTCTGGCGCCTCACCGTGGGTGATGCATGCCAATGGCGATCTGCTGCAGTCGGTGGACGAAGGCAATTCGCAAGTGGTGGTTCGCCGCCGCCTGGAGGGCTTTGATGCGGGAGGCAGCCCGCGCTGGGCCAGCGCTGCCACGGCACTGGCTTCGGTGCCCAGAACGGCAGGCTCGCCCTACCACCGCATGGGCACCTTTGCAGGGCTGACGGGGCCGCGCTTGCCGCTGACCGATTCCGGAAAACTGATTCTGTTCAACCCCGCCGTGGACCCCAGCGACGGCATGCACCTGGGCGCCGTCAGCCTGGGTGCTTCGGACTGGGCCTGGCAAGCCAGCCCCAGCGGCGCGATGGACGGACGCGGCAGCTTTCAAACCCGCAGCAGCGACAGCCAGATTCACTACGGCGGCAATGTGGCCATGAGCAGCGGCCGTTCGGTGCTCTACGGTTACCACGGCGAATTTTTCACCGACCCGGTCAGCGGGCGCATGGGCCAAGCCAACCAGTTCATGCACTTTCTGGACAACGGCCTCTTTGTGGGTCAGTTTGGTGCTCTGGGCGTGGTCGTCAAGGCGGTGCCCGAAGCCGGCCGCAGCGGCAACGCCTTCAGTCCGACATTGGTGAACCACGCAGGCCGCACCTACCTTTATCACAACGACGAATCGTCCTGGGCCGGGGTACACCGTTGGGAGCTGAAAGGCCTGAACGACTTGGTGGAGCTCAAAGCAACGGCCAGCTTGGGATCCACCACGTCACTGCGTTAGGGTTCGCAGGTCTGCGTCCAGCGCATCCATCACGCTGCCAAAGCCCAGCTTGTTCTGCGCCTGGTGGCGCGCAGCCTGCCCCAGCTGAAGGCGGTGGCTGTCCTGGTCGCACAGGGCCAGCACCGCCTGCACAAAGGCGGGGGCCGACTCGGGCTCGACGCAGATGCCGCAGCCTTGGATGAAGCGGGCGATTTCGCTGCCAGCGTCGGCGCCTGCAATCACCGGCCTGCCACTGGCCAGCATGCCACCCAACTTGGACGGCATCACCAGGTCGGCCGCATCGCGCAGCTGGGGCAGCAAATGCACATCGGCCATCACCAGCAGCGCCCCCAGCTCGGCGGCCGGGCGCAGGTCCAGAAAGCGGACATTGTTCAAGCCCGCTGCCGCTGCTTCCAGGCTCGGGCGGACTTCACCACCACCGCACAGCACCAAGACCAGGTCTTGCCGT
>JBJXEI010000101.1:0-14876 GCA_046154065.1 Polaromonas sp.
GCTGATTTGATCTAAAAATCAGTGTTCCACCAGCTGGCGCATCCAGTCCGGCAAGGTTTTGGCCTTCTGGGCGGGAAAGTCCACCCAGATGGTGGTGGCCCCGCCCGCCGCACAAATCACCCCCGGCGCGTCTTCCCGCTCCATCGTGCCCCAGCTTTCAAAGGTGGTGCGCCCCGGGTCGCTGACGTACATCTTCATGCGCACGTTGCCGGGGTATTCGAGCTGTTTGTAGAAGTTGCAAAACGCGTTGACGATGACCGGGCCCTCCCCTTGCGGGTCGGGTTTGCAGCCGATGGCGTACATCCAGTCGATGCGAATGGTTTCCAGGTAGCGGAAATAAGTGCCATTGTTCAAGTGGCCCATGGCGTCCATGTCGCCCCAGCGGATGGGGATCAGCATCTCGTGAACCAGCTTTTTATGCTCGGGGATTTCGATTTTCATGAACGATTTTCCGAAAAAAAATGGGTTTTAACGGTGAGCACGCACGCTGGCAACGATGCCCAGCACAAACAGCACACAGGCCAGCGCCTGCAAGGCTGACGGCCAATGCCCATCCCACAGAAACGAGTAGATCAGCGCAAACAGCGTTTCACTGACGATGAGCTGGCCGCACAGGCTGGCACTCAGGCGCTGGCTGGCGATGCTCCAGAGGAGGGTGGCCAGCCAAGCCGAGCCGATGCCAGTTGCTATACAAAGCAGAGCAGACTGGGCAATATCTGCCTGGGATAGCAACACGTTGTAGTCAGTTCCCGCGGCCAACCACAGCGCCAATGCCCCCAACCCGGTGGCCACGCCCAGCCAGTTGGCCCAAGTGGTAGCGTTGATCTGTGGGTGGCGTTTCAACCAGGCGGCGTTGAGTAAACCAAAGGCCGTCCACAGCGCCATGGACAGCACGGCAAACACCACCCCGCGCCAAAACACGCCGCCCGTAGCCTGGGGAGCGGCGCTGCCATGCACGCTTTGCATCATCAGGCCCAGACCCATCAGCGTGAGCAGCAAGCCCGGCAGCAAACTGAGCCAGCGCAGCCCGGCCGGTTTGCCCAGCAGCATCATCCACAGCGGAATGGTGCCAATGATGAGGCTGGGCACCTCGGTGCCTGCGTCGTCAATGGCCAGCACCAGCAGCAGGTAGTAGCCAGTAAAGCCCAGCACACTCATGCCCAAGGCCGCCATCGCCTGACGGCGTGTGGGCCAAACAGTACCGCGCAGCAACCCCATCAACGCAAGCGAAAAAGCTCCGTAAGCCAGGAAGCGCCCCGCCGCAAAATCAACCGCCGACAAGCCCATGACCATGCGCGGAGCCACAAACACCAGGCCCCACAGCGCGCCTGCGGCCAGCCCGGCCATCAAGCCGGTCAACATCTCGTCGTCATGCGGTGGCCTCATGCACCGCGTCCACAAACGGGTTGACGATGCGCAGCGTGCCGCGCACCAGCTGCCAGTGCTGCAGGTCTTCGGTGTAGAACGTGCTGGCACCGGCCTGCAGCGCAGCGGCCAGCACCAGACTGTCATAAAAGCTGTAGCGCAGCTCGTCCTGCAGCGCCAACGCGGACAGCAGCAGTACGGTGCTGCTGGCGACCCGGTTCATGGGCTGCATGGCCGCGTCGATGAAGGCAGTGCAGTCGGCAGTGGTCATGCGCTGGGCAAACTTTTTGCGGGCGACGTTGGCAAACTCCTGCACCACCTGGTAGCTGATGCGGCCTGTGCCCGCACCCAGCGCGCCTTCAATCAGCTGTACAGCGCGGCTGCGTTTGCGCTCGTCGCTGGCCATGAAGGCATAGACAAAGATGTTGGTGTCAAGAAAAACGATGTCGGACATGCCAGCCTAGCGCTCGTTCATCTCGTCGCGGCCAAACGTACGGCCCGCGTCCACGGCGGGCATGGCCTGCATGACCGAGCGAAACCGCGCCACCGCGTCTTGCGGATTGCCGTCCTGCACGTAGCTGGCCAGCCACTTGCGAAACTCGTCATTCAGGCTCACACCTTGGGCGCGGGCTTTTTCGCGGGCCTGGTCAATGAGCTGGTCAGTGGCGGACAAAGTGATGTTTCGCATGGATGCAGTGTACGCGGACAGTGCGCACGAGCACAGCGCGCCGTGTTGCCACCGCGACACCGCACGGCCGCAATGCGTGAAGAACAGACGACAAAAAGAACGACCGTTCTTTTTTTGACATTCCTTGCTTAAAATCACACACGCCTGGACCACAATACGGCGGCCTTTTCAAAACTATTTTTCTGCGAGACCCCCACCATGAACAGCCAAGAGATCCTGGCCCAATTCGGCCCCCGTGAAGCGATGGAGTACGACGTTGTCGTGGTGGGCGGCGGCCCGGGCGGGCTGGCCACGGCCATCCGGCTCAAGCAACTGGCTGCTGAAAAGGGCACGGACGTGTCGGTGGTGGTGCTGGAAAAAGGCTCCGAGCCCGGCGCGCACATTCTGAGCGGCGCGATCATGGACCCCAAGGCCTTGACCGAGCTGTTCCCCAACTGGCAGGAACTGGGCGCACCGCTGACTCAGCCCGTGACCGGCGACGACGTGCAGTTCTTGACCGCCACCGGCGCGATCAACACCCCGCAGTTTTTGATCCCCGAGTGCCTGCACAACCATGGCAACTACGTCATCAGCCTGGGCAACCTGGTGCGCTGGTTGGGCCAGCAGGCCGAGGCACTGGGCGTTGAAATTTTCCCCGGCTTTGCCGCCGCCGAGGTGCTCTACAACGACGACGGCTCGGTCAAGGGCGTGGCCACCGGCAATCTGGGCATTGGCAAGGACGGCGAGCCGACCGGCAACTTCCAGCTGGGCATGGAGCTGCACGGCAAGTACACGATTTTTGCCGAAGGCGCGCGCGGGCACCTGGGCCGCCAGTTGCTGGCCAAGTTCAAGCTCGACGAAGGCAAGGACCCACAAACCTACGCGCTGGGCATCAAGGAGCTGTGGGAAATTGACCCGGCCAAGGCCAAACCCGGCCACGTCGTGCACTCCCTGGGCTGGCCCATGGACAACAAAACCTACGGCGGCGGGTTTCTGTACCACCTCGAAGGCAACAAGGTCACGCTGGGCTTCATCACCGGGCTGGAATACAGCAACCCTTGGCTCAGCCCGTTCGAGGAAATGCAGCGCTGGAAAACCCACCCGGCGATTCGCCAGTACCTGGAAGGCGGCAAACGCATCAGCTACGGCGCTCGCGCGATCACCTGCGGCGGGCTGAACAGCCTGCCCAAAACCGTGTTCCCCGGCGGTGCGCTGGTCGGCTGTGACGCTGGCTTTTTGAACTTCGCCCGCATCAAGGGCAGCCACGCCGCTATCAAAACCGGCATGCTGGCCGCTGACGCCGCCTACGCCGCCGTGACCAGCGGCCGCCAGCATGACGAGCTGAGCGCCTACCCCGAAGCATTCGAGGCCAGCTGGCTGCATGAAGAATTGCTGACCAGCATCAACACCAAGCAGTGGATGAAAAAGGGCCTGTACCTGTCGTCCATCATGAACGGCATTGAGCTGTGGCTGCTGCCCAAGCTGGGCATGAAGCGCCCGCCCTGGACGATTCACAGCACGGTGCCGGACCACGCCAAGCTCAAACCCGCGTCCGAGTGCCCGCAGATCGTCTACCCCAAGCCCGACAACAAAATCACCTTTGACCGGCTCAGTTCGGTGTTCGTGTCCAACACCAACCACGAAGAACACCAGCCGGCGCACCTGACGCTCAAGGACGCCAGCGTGCCCGTCAACATCAACCTGGCCACCTACGCCGGGCCGGAGGCGCGCTACTGCCCCGCTGGCGTGTACGAGTACGTGAAAAACCCGGACAACACAGACCGCTTGCAGATCAACGCGCAAAACTGCGTGCATTGCAAAACCTGCGACATCAAGGACCCGACGCAAAACATCGTTTGGGTCACGCCAGAAGGCGGCGGCGGACCGAACTACGCCGGGATGTAAGCGCCTCCCAACTTCTCGACAGCCCCTCAAAGCCCGACTTGCTCGGGCTTTTTTCATGCCCCACAGTGGCCATGCCCCGTTGTAGCTGCACAATTGAAGTGTGCAAAAAGTCCGCCAAAACGAAGTCTTTGGCGCTATAACCGCAACACCCCCTTACGGAGCTGCCCCTGTGCGCCTCGCCACCCTGTACCAGCGCAACTGGCTGCTCATTCGCCTGCCCATCGGGCTGCTGGCGGCTGCGTTGGCCACCTGGTTGTGGGGCACGCTCTACCCGATGCCGCCCACGCAGCTGAGCATCACCACCGGCGGTGCAGAAGGGGCCTACCACGGGCATGCCCGGCGCTACGCCGACATGTTTGCTGCCCACGGCGTGACGCTGAACATCCAGACATCGGCCGGGTCACAGCAAAACCTGGACCGCCTGCGCCAGGATGACGCGCCTTCCGACCTGGCCTTTGTGCAAGGCGGTTTTGGTTACCTGGGCACCTCCACCGACTACGCCAACAGCAGCCGCGTGCAAACCTTGGTCAATGTGGATGTTGAGCCGCTGTGGCTCTTCACCCGCCTGCCGCACTTGGACACGCTGACCCAGCTGCAGGGCCTGCGCGTGGCCATCGGCCCCGAGGGCAGCGGCAGCCGCCGGGTGGCGCTGAAGCTGCTGGAGCAGGCCCGCATGGACCCGATCGACCTCACGCTGTCCCCGCTGACCGGCAACCTGGCCGCCCAGGCGCTGGTGCAGGGCAACGTCGACGTGATTTTGCTGGTGGCCGCACCGCAGGCCGAGTCGGTACAAAACATGATTCGCCTGCCCGGGGTGCGCCCGGTCGGGCTGCGCCTGTCGGCGGCCATCACGGAACGCAACCCCTACCTGGAAGCCCGCCTGCTGCCCCGCAGTGCCATGGGTCAGGGCCTGCCAGCGCGTGACCTGACCCTGCTGACCACATCGGCCAGCCTGGTGGCGCGTGAAGGGCTGCACCCCGCGTTGAAGCGTCTGGCTGTGGCGGTGGCGATGCAAAGCCACGGCGGCAGCGGCGTGTTTCACCGTGCGGGGGAGTTCCCGTCACTGCGGCAGATTGACTTTCCAACCGCGCCCCAAGGCCGCAACATGCTGGCCCACGGGCTCAGCACCCTGGAGCAACTGCTCCCCTTCTGGTGGGCCCAGCTCGCCGAACGGCTGCTGCTCATCGTGCTGCCCGTGACCCTGCTGGCGTTCTGGCTGATGGTGCTGGTGCCCTGCTACCTGCGCTGGGTGTTGAAAAGCCGCGTCAACCGCTGGTACGGCGAGCTGAAATTCATCGAAAACGACCTGCAGCAAGAAGCCCTGCCTGGCCTGGACCTGACGCGATTCCTGCTGCGCCTGAACGGCATTGAAAAGGCGCTGGCCGCCTTTCGCTGCCCGAACGAGCTGATGCCCCAGTGCTACACGCTGCATCAGCACATCGACTTCGTCCGGCGCAGGCTCTACGGGCTGCGCGGGCGATGAAGCTGCTGCTGATCTACCGCAAGCGCTGGTGGTTTTTTTACCTGCCAGTGATGGTGGCCGCCGGTGCGGCGCTGTGGTGGTCCGTGGTGGTGTGGCAGCCCCTGCCGCCACACCACCTGGTCATGGCCGCTGGCGCCCAGCAGGGCAGCTACGCCCGCCTGGCACAGCGCTACGCCCAGCAGCTGGAAAGGCTGGGCATTCAGGTCGAGCTGAGTTATTCAGACACCCAGCCCGACGCACTGCGCCAGCTGCTGGACCCGCCCACCGCCGGGGCCAAAGAGCCGCCCAGCATTGGCTTTGCCCACGGCATCTACGCCGTCTCTGGCATGCCGCTGCACGCGCTGGCGGTGGTGGGCCGTGAGCCGGTGTGGCTGTTCGCCAAAAACACCGGGCCCGAAGCGCTGGGCGATGTGGTGGGCCGGCGCGTGGCCGCCGGCACGGCCACGTCGTCCACCCAGATGGCCGCGCGGCTGATGCTGGGCTACGCCGGGTTTCAGCCCGAAGACGTGCAGTTTGTGCCCATGAGCCACATGGCCGCCGTCAACGCACTGGCGGACAACAAGGTCGACCTGGTGTTTCAGGCCGCCGGTGAAGACGCCCAGTCCATTCAGCTGCTGCTGCGACAAAACAACATCCAGCTGCTGGGCTATGACCAGGCCAGCGCTCTGAGCGCCAAAGACGCCCGGCTGCAACCGCTGCTGCTGCCGCAAGGCACCATCGAGCTGCGCGGCAATGTGCCGCCCCGCGACCTGACGCTGATGAGCCTGCAGACCCACCTGCTGGTGCGCCCCGGTGTGCACCCCGCCCTGCAGCGCGCCCTGCTCGCCGCGGCCGCCGACATCCACTCTGAAACCAGCTTCTTGCAGCGCCACGGCGAGTTTCCAACCCAACGCAACACCGAGTTTGTGCTGTCCCCCACCGCCCTGGCCTACAGCCTGGGCAACCGCCCCTGGCTGGAGTCCTTGCTGCCCTATGGCGTGGCCCAGGCCACCTCCTTGCTGCTGTTTGCCGTGCTTCCCATCCTGGCCGCCGCCGCGCTGCTGCTGACGTGGATTCCCCGACTGTTCGACTGGCGCATCAGCGCCGCGCTGAACTACTTCTACGGCGAGCTGAAGTTCCTCGAAAGCGAAATGGAGAGCGTGGCCACCAACAACCCCATCAGCCTGAAGCACCTGCTGGAGCGGCTTGACAAGATCGAGCGGCAAGTTGTGCTGCTGGACCTGCCGGACCCATTCTCAGAACGCTGGTACACCCTGCGCGAACACCTGGCCGCCGCGCGCGAGCGGTTGCTGACGTTGCGCTCACGTTGAGCGCAGCGTCAGCAACCCCTGCACAATGCTATACATTCAATAGCGGACCAGGCAATAAAAGCCTAGGCTGGTGGCCTGAAAGGCTCAAAAACAGCTTACCAGGCACCGCTGAAACCGCTTCAGCGCCCGCCAGGGCCAACGTCATCGGCCTGACACGTTAGCCACCCACAATCCGGGGTTTACCCCAACAGGCTTTGCCGTCCTATGCGACTCCAAAAAACAGACCGTGCGCGCGCAGAACTCAAGCCCGGTGTGCGCACCCTGGGCCAACGTGAACGCACACTGCTGCTGCTGGCCGATGGCAGTAAATCCGTCAGTGACTTTCGTCGCCTGTTTGCCGGGGACGGCGAGCAAATCGCCCTGCAGCTGCTCAAGGACGGCTTTCTGGAAGCCCACCCCGCCAGCAGCAAAACCACCTCCTTTGTGCCCACCCGTCCCGCCCCCCTGACGGCAGACACCCCGCGCCCCGTGGTGGCGACCACCGCCCGCCAGCGTGAGGACTTCCCCAGCCCCGAGACCACCCAGGCCATCCAGGTGTCAGCCGACTCGTTTGAAGGCAAACGCTCACTGGCCACCACCCGCATGTTTTTGTTCGACATGTGTGAGCGCATGTTTGCCCGCCGCAACCCGACCCAGGCCGAAGCCTTCCGCGAAGGCCTGCGCAATGCCAAGGACCGAGAGTCCATGCTAGCCGTGTCGCGCGAAATGATGGTGCAGATCGAAGCCGTGGCCGGCCATGAGCGGGCCGATTCGATCGCCGAGCGCATCGCCATGCTGCTGCCGGCGGAGTAACCAACGCGCTGACGCCCAAGTTCTGCGCTGACATTCAGCGCCTGATACCCACCCAGCAGGCGGTGGGGGCCATCCGCGATGTCTATCATCACGGCATTGTTTGCCCCCAGGAGTTCACCATGGCGCCGCTTGCCACCCCCCCACCGCTTTTCCACACCCCCCTGCACGCCCTGCACACCGGGCTGGGTGCGCGCATGGTGCCGTTTGCCGGTTATTCGATGCCGGTGCAGTACCCTGCCGGGCTGATGGCCGAGCACGCCCACACCCGCACCGCCGCCGGGCTGTTCGACGTGTCCCACATGGGCCAGCTGCGCCTGGTGGGCCCGGATGCAGCCGCCGCGTTTGAAACCCTGATGCCGGTCGACGTGATCGGCCTGCCGGTGGGCAAACAGCGCTACGGCCTGCTGCTGAACGACGAGGGCGGCATCATCGACGACCTGATGTTCGTCAACCGGGGCGACGATATTTTTGTCATCGTCAACGGCGCGTGCAAGGCCGGGGACATCGCCCACATCCAGCAAAAAATCGGCACCCGCTGCGAGGTGATTCCCACGCCGGACATGGCCCTGTTGGCGCTGCAGGGGCCGCTGGCCGTGCAGGCCCTGCAGCGGCTGGCGCCCGGGGTGGAGCAACTGGTGTTCATGACCGGCGGGCACTTCAACGTGGCGGGCTGCAGTTGCTTCATCACCCGCAGCGGCTACACCGGGGAAGACGGGTTTGAAATTTCAGTGCCCGCCGACCAGGCCGACACGCTGGCCAGGGCCCTGCTGGCGCAACCCGAGGTCCAACCCGTCGGGTTGGGCGCCCGCAACTCCCTGCGGCTGGAAGCCGGGCTGTGCCTGTACGGCAACGACATCGACACCACCACCACCCCACCCGAGGCCGCGCTGAATTGGGCCATGCAGAAGGTGCGGCGCACCGGCGGCGCACGCGCGGGCGGCTTTCCAGGGGCGGGCATTGTGCTGGCGCAGCTCGACCACTCCGCCAGCCTGCCCCGCCAACGCGTCGGCCTGCTGGCGCTGGAGCGTGTGCCCGTGCGCGAGCACACCGCCCTGCTCAGCGAAGCCGGCGAGGCGATTGGCGAGATCACCAGCGGCCTGCTCGGCCCCACCATCAACCAGCCGGTGGCCATGGGCTACGTCAGCCCGGCATTTGCCGCCATCGGCACCCGCGTGCACGCTCTGGTGCGCGGCAAAATCGTGCCCATGCAAGTCACCGCACTGCCCTTTGTGGCGACTCGCTACCATCGCGGGTAGTATTTTTTCCTCCGCTTTTTCACCCTATTGATAAGGACCACCCCATGACCACCAAGTACACCGAAGACCACGAATGGCTGAGCATTGACGGCGACATCGCCACCGTCGGCATCACCGTGCACGCCCAGGACGCGCTGGGCGACGTGGTGTTTGTGGACCTGCCCGCCGTGGGCGCCACCTTCGCGCAAAAAGACACCGCCGGCGTGGTCGAGTCCGTCAAGGCCGCGGCCGACGTCTACATGCCCGTCACTGGCGAAGTTGTTGAAGTCAACGAAGCCCTGCGTGACGACCCGTCCCTGGCCAACACCGACCCGCTGGGCGCCGGCTGGTTCTTCAAGGTCAAGCTGGCCGACGCGTCCCAGCTGGACGCGCTCATGGACGAGACCAGCTACACGTCTTTTGCTGCCAACGCCTGACCACAAGCCCCACTGAAAGAGCCCCCATGCTGATGCAAACAGCCAAGCCGCTAGGCGAGCTTGAAAACCCGTCTGAATTCATCGCCCGCCACATCGGCATCGATGACGCTGCCGAGGCGCACATGCTCAGCGTGGTGGGCTCTGCCTCCCGCCGCGCCCTGGTCGATGGCATCGTGCCGCGCTCGATTGCGCGCCGCAGCGCCATGGCGATTCCACCGCCGACCACCGAGGCCGCCGCGCTCAAACAGCTCAAAGCCATGGCCGGTAAAAACCAGGTCTTCAAAAGCTTCATCGGCCAGGGCTACTACGGCACCTACACCCCCGGCGTCATTCTGCGCAACATCCTGGAAAACCCCGCCTGGTACACCGCGTACACGCCCTACCAGGCCGAGATTTCTCAAGGCCGCCTGGAAGCGCTCATCAACTTCCAGACTATGGTCTGTGACCTGACCGGCATGCCCATGGCCAACGCGTCCATGCTGGACGAAGCCACCGCCGCCGCCGAGGCCATGACGCTGGCCAAACGCAGCGTGAAAAGCAAAAGCAACACCTTCATCATCGCCGGGGACTGCCATCCGCAGACGATTGAAGTCATCCGCACCCGCGCCAAACCGCTGGGCATCACCATCAAGGTCAGCACCGCGTCCGCCACCCTGCCGCAGCTGATGGCCAGCGGCGACTATTTCGGCGTGCTGGCCCAGTACCCCGCCACCAACGGCGCCATCCACGACCTGCGCCCGCTGGCCGGCCAGGCCCATGTGGACGGCGCGGCCCTGTGCGTGGCCGCCGACCTGCTGGCGCTCACCCTGCTGACCCCACCCGGCGAGTGGGACGCCGACATCGTGCTGGGCAGCACCCAGCGCTTCGGCATGCCTATGGGCGCGGGCGGACCGCACGCGGCTTACCTGGCCTGCCGCGATGAGTACAAACGCTCGCTGCCCGGCCGCCTGGTGGGCGTCAGCAAGGACGTGCACGGCAACCCCACCTACCGGCTGGCGCTGCAAACCCGTGAGCAGCACATCCGCCGCGAAAAAGCCACCTCCAACATCTGCACCGCGCAGGTGCTGCCGGCCGTGGTGGCCAGCATGTACGCCGTCTACCACGGCCCGGCAGGCTTGAAGCGCATCGCCGAGCGCGTGGCCACCTACACCGCAATTTTTGTACACGGCCTCGAAGAGATGGGCTACGAGATCACCAACGAATACGCGTTTGACTCGGTCACCGTGAAAACCGGTGACGCTACACAATCCATAGCAAATAAGGCAATCAATGCCAGGGCTAACCTGCGTTATCGCTTGAAAAATCACCTGGGTGTGTCGCTGGACGAGACCACCAGCCGCAGCGACATCGAACTGCTCTGGTCCTTCTTCGCCAAGCCCGGGCAAACCGCGCCCGTTGTCAGCAGCTTTGAAAAAGGCCTGGCGCCGATGATCCCGTCGGCCCTGCGCCGGGACACCCCGTTTTTGACGCACCCCGTCTTCAACACCCACCACAGTGAAACCGCCATGCTGCGCTACATCCGCATGCTGAGCGACAAGGATTTGGCCCTGGACCGCAGCATGATCCCGCTGGGCAGCTGCACCATGAAACTCAACGCCACCAGCGAGATGATCCCCATCACCTGGCCCGAGTTTGCCAACATGCACCCCTTTGCCCCGCACGACCAGCTGGCCGGCTACGCCGAGCTGGACCGCGAACTGCGCGCCTGGCTGTGCCAGGCCACGGGCTATGCCGGCATCAGCCTGCAGCCCAACGCAGGCTCCCAAGGGGAATACGCCGGGCTACTGGTCATCAAGGCGTTTCATGACGCCAACGGCCAGGGCCACCGCAACATCTGCCTGATTCCCGCGTCCGCCCACGGCACCAACCCGGCCAGCGCGCAAATGGTCGGCATGACCGTGGTCGTCACCGCCTGCGACGAACAAGGCAACGTCGACATGGCCGACCTGAAAGCCAAGTGCGAACAGCACAGCGCCCACCTGGCCGCCGTGATGATCACCTACCCCAGCACCCACGGCGTGTTTGAAACCAGCGTCAAGGCCCTGTGCGAGCTGGTCCACCAGCACGGCGGGCGCGTGTACGTGGACGGTGCCAACATGAACGCCCTGGTCGGCGTGGCCGCCCCCGGCGAGTTTGGTGGCGACGTCAGCCACCTGAACCTGCACAAAACTTTCTGTATCCCCCACGGCGGCGGTGGCCCCGGCGTCGGCCCCGTGTGTGTGGTGGCCGACCTGGTGCCCTTCCTGCCCGGCCACGCCACCGCAGGCCTGCACGGGAAGATCGGGGCCATCTCCGCTGCCCCATTAGGCAATGCCGCAGTCCTTCCGATCAGCTGGATGTACTGCCGCATGATGGGCCCCGACGGTTTGACCCAGGCCACCGAAATCGCCATCCTCAGTGCCAACTACATCAGCGCCCGGCTGGCTGGCCACTTCCCCACCCTGTACGCCAGTGCCGACGGCCACGTCGCGCACGAATGCATTCTGGACCTGCGCCCCCTGAAAAGCACCAGCGGCGTGACCGCCGAAGACGTGGCCAAACGCCTGATGGACTACGGCTTTCACGCCCCCACCCTCAGCTTCCCCGTGCCCGGCACCCTGATGGTCGAGCCCACCGAAAGCGAGTCACTGGCCGAGCTGGACCGCTTCGCCAACGCCATGATCGCCATCCGCGCCGAAATCGCCCAGATCGAGTCCGGCCACTGGCCCCAGGACAACAACCCCCTGAAACACGCCCCCCATACCGCCGCCAGCGTCATCGCCACCGACTGGGACCACCCCTATTCCCGAGAAGTCGCCGCCTTCCCCCTGCCCGCGCTGAAGCACAACAAGTACTGGCCCACGACAGGGCGGGTGGACAACGTCTGGGGGGACCGGAATTTGAGTTGCAGTTGTGTGCCGGTGGGGGAGTACGTTTGAGGGGGTGGGCGTTGATACGTCGAGCAACTGTTCGGAACATATCCACGATTGGTAACGGTCGCGCAAGCGGCTAATGCAAACGTTGCCGTGAATGGATTGAACGGTGTCTTACTCGTCCATTGCGCTGAAATTGTCCCGCTGATGATGTTCACAGGTGACGTGCCCATCCGCAAAAGAGCCTATGGACTCGACTTCGGTTTTGAACGGAATAAGGTGTACGGCGCGGTCGAAAATTAACCTAGGTATTAACTTTCGACCACTGCAGTCCCCTAAAACTCCCAAACCAGCGGTTAAAAGCCCCCAAAAGCGCTTTTTAATGCCGTTTCAAGCATCAAATCACCCGCCGGCCCAAGCAATCATTGCGGGGCCAGCTCCTGATTTAATAGCGATTTACACCACCCGCAGCGCGTCCACCACCAACGAAAAAGCGGGCGACGGCTGCCGGCGGCTGGGGTAGTACAGGAAGTAGCCAGCAAAGGGCGGGCACCAGTCTTCCAGCACCCGCACCAGGCGCCCTTGCGCGATGTGGGGGCTGAACTCTTCTTCCGGCAAAAAGGCGATACCCAACCCGGCCAACGCGGCCCCCACAACATGGGGAGTGGTGTTGACGACCACTTGACCGTCCACCCGCACATTCAGCGGCTGGCCGTGTTGCTCAAACTCCCAGGCTGAAATGCCGCTTTGCGGCGAATAACGGATGTTGATGCAGCGGTGGTCGATCAGCTCGCGCGGGTGGGTGAGTGCGGCGTGGGAGGCGAAGTAGGACGGCGCGGCGACGGTGGCCATGCGCAGCTTGGGGCCGATGGGCACGGCAATCATGTCTTTGTCGATGGTGTCGCCCAGCCGCACGCCAGCGTCAAAGCGGTCGGCCACGATGTCCCGAAAACCGTAGTTGACGTTGAACTCCACCTTCACATCCGGGTACTGCAGCAGCAGGGGCGCGAGCTTGGGCAGCAGCGTGGTCTGCAGCACGTGGTCGCCGCTGGTGATGCGCACGGTGCCGGCGGGCTTGTCGCGCAGCTCGGTCAGGGCGTCCAGTTCGGCCTCGATCTCGTCGAAGCGGTGGCCAATGGCCTGCGCCAGGCGTTCGCCCGCCGCCGTCGGTGACACGCTTCGGGTGGTGCGGGTCAGCAGCCGGATGCGCAAACGCGCCTCCAGCCCGCTGATGGCCTGGCTGAGGGCCGATGACGTGACCCCCAGCGCTGCGGCGGCGCGGGTGAAGCTGCCTTCACGCGCCACCGTGACAAAGGCCAGTAAATCGTTGAGGTTGCGCCGTGCCATGCAGTAGATGTGTCCGGTGATTGGTTAGCAATACTAATAAACCATGTAAGTATTCATTATCTAGTCAAAGGCCAAGGGGCTGGCCAAAATTGACGCCATGCAGCCCAAGCACCCCGCTCCCGACAACCCCACCCGCATGCCATCAGCGCGGCGCAGGCTTGCCAACGCCGTTCGGCAGGTGGCGTTTGTGGTGGGTGCCGTGTCGGCGCTGTTTGTCTTTTCCGTCACTGCACAGGAGTTGCCCATGAAGATTCGCCTGCACGTCAACGGTGACGTGGCCACCGCCACACTGCATGACAACGCCACCGCGCGGGATTTCGCCGCGCTGCTGCCACTGTCGTTGACGCTGGTGGACTTTGCCAAGGTGGAGCGCATTGGCAAGCTGCCACGTGGGCTGTCCACAGCAGGCGCACCGGCTGGGCTGGACCCGACGGTCGGCGACATCACGTACTACGCGCCACATCAAGAACTGGCCATTTTTGCGGGCAAAAACGTCTATGCCAAAGGGCTGGTACTCCTCGGCAAGGTCAACGCGGGGCTGCCGGCATTGCAGCGGCCGGGCCCGCTCACGGTGCGGATTGAACGCATCGAGAACTGACCAGCAGGCGCCAGGCCGCCCCCGCTTATTTTTTCATTTCCACAGGACTTTTCACCATGAACGAAACTACCCATTTGAGCCAAACCACTGTGCCCGCGCTGTCAGGCGCTGCGTCCGAGCGACGTGACTTTCTCATCAAGACCGGCACCAGCGTGGCGGCATTCAGTGCTTTGTCGGCCGCAGGCGGCGCGGCGCTGGCGGCCGACTCGCCGCAGGTGCCAGACCTGTCGAACGGTGCCGACAACTTCTACACCAGCGAGCGCGTGACGGTGCAGAAGGTGCGCTTCAAAAACCAGTACCAAATGACGGTGGCGGGCAACCTGTTTGTGCCCAAGAACCTGGACCGCAGCAAGAAGGCGGCCGCCATCGTGGTGGGCCACCCGATGGGGGCCGTCAAGGAGCAAAGCGCAAACCTGTACGCCACCAAAATGGCCGAACAGGGTTTTGTGGCGCTGTCCCTGGACTTGCCGTTCTGGGGCGAAAGCGATGGCCAGCCACGCAATGCAGTGGCACCGGACCTGTACGCCGAGAGTTTTAATGCGGCGGTGGACTTTCTGGGCACCCGGTCGTTTGTCAACCGGCAGCAGATCGGGGCAATTGGGGTGTGCGGCAGTGGCAGCTTTGTCATCAGTGCGGCCAAGATCGACCCGCGCATGAAAGCCATCGCCACGGTCAGCATGTACGACATGGGCGCGGCCAACCGCCAGGCGCTGAACCATTCGCTGACGCTGGCCCAGCGAAAAACCATCATCGCGGAGGCCGCCGAACAACGTTACGCCGAGTTTGCGGGTGCGCCCACCGCCTACACCGGCGGAACGGAGCATGTGCTGAATGACAAAACCCACCCCATTCAGCGGGAGTTTTATGACTTCTACCGCACGCCCC
>JBJXEI010000102.1:0-6396 GCA_046154065.1 Polaromonas sp.
CAATGCCAAACATGCCGACCAGCGTTTCCAGTTTGTCGGCCAGGGCCACCACCACACCGACGTCGTTGCGCGGCAGGGTATCGCCCGCAAAACGCGGTTTGTAATGGTCTTCAATGGCGTCAGCCACGGCGGGGGCCAGGCCGTCGTTGAGCGCGTAATAGCGGCCCATGGTGCCCTGCAGTTCGGGGAATTCTCCCACCATGTCGGTGACCAGATCGGTCTTGGCCAGTTGTGCGGCTTGCGCGGCTTGTTCGGCCAACGCGTCGCCGCCGAGCTGCTGTCCGATGGCGCGGGCAATGGCGCACACGCGCGCCATGCGCTCGCCCTGGCTGCCCAGTTTGTTGTGGTAGACGACCTTGCCCAGCCCCTCCACCCGCGAAGCCAGCGTTTTCTTGCGGTCCTGGTCGAAGAAAAACTTCGCATCAGCCAAACGCGGGCGCACCACACGTTCGTTGCCGCCGATGACCAGGCTGGCATCTTGGGGGTTGATGTTGCTGACCACCAGAAACTGGTGAGTCAGCTTGCCCGCCGCGTCCAGCAGCGGGAAGTACTTCTGGTTGGCCTTCATCGTCAGGATCAGGCATTCCTGCGGCACATCGAGGAATTCCTGGTCGAACGCGCAGACCAGCACCTTGGGGCGCTCGACCAGTGCGGTGACTTCATCTAATAGCGCGTCGTCGTCGATAGGCTGGCAACCGCCGCCGACCTGGGCCGCTGCGGCCGCCAGCTGGCGCACGATGTCGGCGCGGCGTTCGGCAAAGCTGGCGATCACGGCGCCTTCGTCCTGCAATTGCTGGGCGTAGCTGTCGGCGTCTTTCAACACCACGGGGTCCACCAGCGCTTCAAACCGGTGGCCGTGCGTGCTGTTGCCCGCGCTAAGGCCCAATACTTGTACGGGTAATACATCAGCGCCGTATAAAACGACCAAGCCGTGCGCGGGGCGCACAAAACTCACAGTGGTGCAACCGTCTGCAAGTTGATAGCTCATCAATTTTGGTATTGGCAAGTTCGATAGCGCGGCGTAAATTACACCCTCTAGAACATGCCCAAGAGGTTGCCCAAGGGCCATTCGCTCCAACCAAATGAACTCTTTACCGTCTTCAAATGCTCGATTTGTGTCAGCCAACGTTGCATCTTCTTTTTCAAGCCGCTTCTTCAAAGCGTCCGTTGGATTTCCCGCCGAATCGAATGCAACATTTATTGGCACTAAACGTTTTCTAACAGGCACATCAAGACACACGTCACGGACATTTTGTATGAGTACACCCAGCCGACGTGGGGAAGCGAAACTCTCAAAAGTCGCATCTGACGCCACATAGTCCAGGCGTCGCAGTTGCCCGAATATGTCATCTGCAAAGGCACTCCCAAGCTTCTTCAGCGCTTTAGGCGGGAGCTCTTCTACAAACAATTCAATAAGAAGGTTATCTATGCTCATGCCAGTTCTTTACCCGCACGACGCGCAACAGTAGCCATATATTCATCCCCGAAATTTGTAAGCATCTTCTCTGGTTCACTATCAATTTCCCACATCGGAAACCCAAGTCGCGCGCGCGAGCTGTAGTACGAAAGTGCCACCTCTCTTGCAAGGGTACGAATACGGCCAATGTAGGCAGCGCGTTCCGTCACGCTGATAGAACCCCGCGCGTCCAGTAGATTGAAACTGTGCGCGCACTTGAGCACTTGCTCATACGCGGGCAGAGCCAACTGGTTTTCCATCAAATACTTGGCCTGCTTTTCGTGCGCGGTGAACGCAGTGAATAAAAACTCGGCGTCACTGTGTTCAAAGTTATAGGTGGACTGCTCCACCTCGTTTTGTTTGTACACGTCGCCGTAGCTCAGGCCATCGGTCCACGTGAGGTTGTAGACGTTGTCCACGCCCTGCAGGTACATGGCCAGGCGTTCCAGGCCATAGGTGATTTCGCCTGTGATGGGCTTGCACGGCATCCCACCCACTTGCTGGAAGTAGGTGAACTGTGTCACTTCCATGCCGTTGAGCCAGACTTCCCAGCCCAGGCCCCACGCGCCCAGCGTCGGGTTTTCCCAATCGTCTTCCACAAAGCGGATGTCGTTTTTCTTCAGGTCAAAGCCCAGCGCTTCCAGGCTGCCGATGTACAGCTCCAGAATGTTGGCGGGTGCGGGTTTGAGCACCACCTGGTACTGGTAGTAGTGCTGCAGGCGGTTGGGGTTGTCGCCGTAGCGGCCGTCCTTGGGGCGGCGGCTGGGCTGCACGTAGGCGGCCTTCCAGGGTTCGGGGCCCAGGGCTCTTAAAAACGTGGCGGTGTGGGATGTGCCCGCCCCGACTTCCATGTCATAGGGCTGCAAAAGCGCGCAGCCCTGGTCGGCCCAGTAGGACTGCAGTTTCAAAATGATTTGCTGGAAAGTAAGCATGGGCTGGAACAGTGGAAGGAGGCCGTAAAAAAGGGCGATCAAGGTCGCAACCCTCTATTATCGCCACGCGTGAAAAAGCCCCGCGAGCACTGGGCTGGCGGGGCTTTGAATCAGCGGGGGTCCGCTGTCGATCAGTATTCCATGAACACGCGTTGCAGGTCTTTGCTGCTCAAAGGCTTGGTCAGCGCCACGGCGGCCAGAATGCGCGCCTTTTGTGGGTTCAGGTCATGGGCCACCACCCAGTCGTACTTGTCGTCAGGCTGCTCGGCATTGCGCAGCACAAAGCCGGCTGGTACGCGGGACGAACGGATGACCTGCACGCCTTGGGCGCGCAGCGCCTGCAACGACGCCACATTGCGGTCAGCGACCGAGCCGTTGCCGGTGCCGGCGTGGATCAGCGCCTTGATGCCGGTCTTGCCCAGCGCTTCAATGGCGGTCGCGGGCTGGTTGCCGTAACCGTAGGCGATATCCACAGCGGCCAGGGTGTCGAAATCGTCGATGTTGAACTCGGACTGCGCGGTGTGGCGCTTCACCGGAGCGCGGAACCAGTAGTTTTTGCCTTCAACCACCATGCCGAGCGGGCCCCACTGGCTTTTGAAGGCCTCGGTCTTGATGTTGATGAGTTTGGCGACGTCGCGGCCGCTGTTGATCTCGTCGTTCATGGTGACCAGCACGCCCTTGCCACCGGAGTCTTTGCTGGCCGCCACGCTGACTGCGTCAAACAGGTTCAGTGCGCCGTCAGCCGACAGGGCGGTGCCGGGGCGCATGGAGCCCACGACCACGATGGGCTTGCTGGTGCGAACGACCAGGTTCAAGAAAAAGGCGGTTTCTTCCAGCGTGTCGGTGCCGTGGGTCACGACGATGCCGTCCACGTCGGCTTGCTTGACCAGGGCGGACACGCGCTTGCCGAGCTTCATCAGGTTGTCATTGGTGAAGCTTTCCGAGGCGATTTGCAGCACCTGCTCACCACGCACGTTGGCGACGTTGGCCAGCTCGGGCAGGCCGGCCAGCAGCTTGTCCACAGGCACCTTGGCGGCCGCGTAGGTGGCGCTGTTCAGGGCTGATGCGCCCGCACCAGCAATGGTGCCGCCGGTGGCCAGAATCACCACATTGGGTTTGGCGATAGGGGCGGTTTGCGCGATGGCGGCCGGCGAGAAGGCGACGAAGCCGGCCAGGGCGGCGACGGCAGAAAAACCAAAGCCGCTGAGATGGCGGCCGAGCAGATGTTGAAAAGTCATGTTGTTGTGGCTCAGTTGAGAGTGAAGCACTTTTGGTGCATGAAAAAAGGTGGTGCGGCACAGGCCCGATGAAGCCGATGCCGCGCCTCTAGCGTAGCGTGCGGCACGGGCCGTAAAACGGGCGACCATGCCGATTGCGCCAACAGGAATGAGCAAAACGCATACCCGGGGTGGGCAAACCCTGAACGCAGGGTCAAAAGCGCACGGTGCGGCTCAAACGCGGCGGGCCCGCAGCCCGGCCAGCACCAGCACGGCGGCGCACAGCGCCCACCACGGCCACAACCCCAGGCGGCCCACCCACCAGGCATAGGGGGTGGTGCCGGTACGGCCAACGACTTCGGCCTGCAGGCTGCCCCGGCTCAGGCGCGGCAGGCTGTGCGTGACCTGGCCGCGGTGGTCGATCACGGCGGTGGCCCCGGTGTTGGTGGCGCGCAGCATGGGGCGCTCAAACTCGATGGCGCGCAGGCGGGAAATGTTCAGGTGCTGGTCAATGGCCACCGAGTCGCCAAACCAGGCGATGTTGCTGATGTTGACGAACATGGTGGGGGCCTGGGCGGGATCGGTGAAACGCACCGCCAACTCTTCCCCAAACAGGTCTTCGTAGCAAATATTCGGCGCGATACGCTGGCCCTGCCAGTCAAAGGGCGGCTGGCTGACCGCGCCGGTGTTGAAGTCCGACAGCGGCATGTTGACCAGCGCCAGAAACCACTTGAACAGCGGGTGGACGAACTCGCCAAACGGCACCAGGTGGTGCTTGTCGTAGCGGTACACCACGGGTTTGTGGTTGGCGGGGTCAGCCAGGCTGGGCTTCAGGCCGATCACCGAGTTGGTGTAGCCGTTGGCGCTGCTGCCCAGCGGGATGCCAATCAGCGCGGCCGTGGCGGCGGTGCCGGCCGGGGGCGGTGCGGTGAAGCGTTCGGTCAGCGCGTCCACATAGCCTTCGGGCAGTTGCTCGGGCAGCAAGGGCAAGGCGGTTTCAGGCGTGACGACCAGCGCGGTGTTGGCGGCCAGCAGCTGGCGGCCGTACCAGTTGAGCGCGTCCGGGATGCCGGTGGTGCCCATGAATTTTTCGTCTTGCGAGATGTTGCCCTGCAGCAGCGTGACGGTGAACGGCTGGGCCGAAGGCTGCGGCGCGGTGAACAGCGAAGCCCTGTCTGAGCCGATGCGCAGCAAGCTGCTGATGCCCACAGCCAACAGCACGCCCACCAGAGTCAGCACGCGCCGCTGGCCGTTCAGCACCCAACCAGCCAGGGCGGCGGCCAGCAGTGCAGCACCCCAGGTGAGCCCGTGCACGCCGATGATTTTGGCGAGGGCGTCAAATGGGCCGTCGAGCTGGGCGTAACCGCCCTCGCCCCACGGGAAGCCGGTGAACAACTGCACCCGTGCCAGTTCGGCCATCAGCCACAGACATGCAAAAATGATAGCGCGCCAGGCAATGAAAGCCTTGGCTAGGTGTATATAAAGCCCACAAACTACAGCGTAATACAACCCCAGAAAGCCTGCCAGCCCCACGATGGCCAGCACGGCCAGGGGCGCGGCCAAGCCGCCGTAGGTGTTGAGCGAGATGAACAGCCACCACCAGGTGCCGCACTGCAGCGCGGTGGCAAACAACCAGCCCCGCCAAGCGCCCTGGCGCACGGTGGCTGCCCGGTTCAGCGCCAAGAACAGGCCCGCCATGGCCGCAATCTGCAGCCACCACAGCGGCTGGCCCTGCACCAACCCCAGCGCTGAAACAGCGGGAAAAGGCCAGGCGATGCTGACCGCATGGGCCAGGCCTGCGGCCAGCACCAGCCATGACCACCGCCAGGAGGAAGGCGCGGAAGGTGCGGAAGGCGCGGCCGCCGGGCGCAAGTCGCGCATCAAGCTCATGAACGTCAGGGTTTGTTGGCCACAGGGGCCACCTTGAACCAGCGCACCGCGCCGCCCTTGGTGTGCAGCACGGTGAACTGCAGGCCTTCGAGCGCGTGGTGCTCGCCGCGCTTGGGCACGTGGCCCATCTGGTGCGCGACCAGCCCGCCGATGGTGTCGAAGTCGTCGTCCAGCAGCTTGACGCCAAACGCTTCGCTCACGCGGTCGATGGAGGTGTCGCCGCTGACGCGGAAGCTGCGGTCGGGCAGGCCAAAAATGTCGCCTTCGTCCTCGGCGATGTCGAACTCGTCCTCGATCTCGCCGACGATTTGCTCCAGCACGTCTTCAATGGTGATGAGACCGGCCACGCGGCCAAACTCGTCGATGACGATGGCCAGGTGGTTGCGGTTGCCACGAAACTCGCGCAGCAGGTCGTTCAGGCCCTTGCTTTCGGGCACAAACACGGCCGGGCGCAGCAGCGCCTTGATGTTCAGCTCGGGGGCGCGCTGCAGCTTGAGCAAGTCCTTGGCCATCAGGATACCAATGATGTTTTCCTTGTCGCCCTCAAACACCGGGAAGCGCGAGTGCGCGGTGTCGATGATGAGGTGGAGCAGCGCGTCAAACGGGGCGTCGATGTTGACCAGGTCCATGCGCGGTGCGGCGACCATCACGTCGCCGGCGGTCATGTCGGCCATGCGGATCACGCCTTCGAGCATTTCGCGGCTTTGCGCGCCAATGACGTCGTTGTCCTGGGCTTCGACCAGGGTTTCGATCAGCTCGTCTTTGGAGTCCGGACCGGGGTGAAGCATTTCGGCGACTTTTTGTAAAAAGCCGCGTTTGTCTTCATGTTTTGAAGATCGACTGGGGGGGGTGTCGGACACAAAGGTGTTCGGTAGTGGAGGAATTGCTAGTGTAGTGCGCC
>JBJXEI010000103.1:0-3490 GCA_046154065.1 Polaromonas sp.
CGTTCGCCGGCCGCATTGGTCACGCCAATGCGAACACCCGACTGCAGGGTGGTCAGAGCGCGTTTGGCGCGGTCGCAGGTGTCTGCGCGGGCTTTGGCCTGCTTGTCGTCCTCAGCCTTCTTTTTCACGGCTTCTTCGGCTTCAGCCTGCTTTTTGCGCTCTTCCAGCTCCTTGTCCTTGCCGGACAGCTTGGGGGCAACCGCTGCGCTGGCTTTGACCACCGGCGCGTTGGCCGATGCAGCCGTTTCGCTGTTGGCAGGCTGGACCGCCGCAGGGGTCACGCGGCCGCCGGGCCGTTTCAAGATGTCTTTGTCACGAATTTCTGCAGGTGGCGACTGGTCGCTGTAAACCTTGCGGCCATCCTTGTCGATCCACTGCCACTGGGCCAGGGCGGGCGGTACAAAAAGGGCGGCAACCGCCGTCAGAGCCAGGCTTTGGAGCGCGTGTTTGAGGTGCATTGGGCAAGTGTAGCGCTGGGCTATGGGCCGGTACAGCACGTGTCGGCATTGCAGCTGCAGCGGGCCCATCAAGGTAAGGCATAACCGCCAAAAATGCACGCTGCGCTGGCTTTTGAGTTGCCGACCCTGCCAATCAGCGGCGTACAGGCGCAGGGGTACAATCGTGTTTTTGGAGCTTTACCCATGCGCCTACTCGGCAAAGCGCTCACCTTCGACGACGTATTGTTGGTGCCAGCGTTCTCCCAGGTCCTGCCCAAGGACACTTCACTTTCCACCCCCTTTTCCCGCAACATTCGCCTGAATTTGCCGCTGGTGTCCGCCGCCATGGACACCGTGACAGAGGCCAGGCTTGCGATCGCGATTGCGCAGGAGGGCGGTATTGGCATCGTTCATAAAAACCTGACACCCCAGCAGCAGGCGGCCGAGGTGGCCCGCGTCAAGCGCTACGAAAGCGGTGTGCTGCGTGACCCGGTGGTCATCACCCCCACGCACACGGTGCGGCAGGTCATGGCCCTCAGCGAACAACTCGGTATTTCCGGCTTTCCTGTGATTGACGGTGGGCGGGTGGTCGGCATCGTCACCGGGCGTGACATGCGTTTTGAGTCCCGCATGGATGTTCCCGTGAGCACCATCATGACGCCACGCGAGCGCCTGATCACCATGCCCGAATCGGCCACGCTGGAAGAAGCCAAGGCCTTGCTGAACAAACACCGGTTGGAGCGCGTGCTGCTGATCAACGGTGATTTCGAGCTCAAGGGCCTGATCACCGTCAAGGACATCACCAAACAGACGACTTTCCCCAACGCTGCACGCGACGCTCATGGTCAGCTGCGCGTGGGCGCAGCGGTCGGCGTGGGTGAAGGCACCGAGGAGCGCGTCGAAGCGCTGGTGCGCGCCGGGGTTGACGCCATTGTGGTGGATACCGCGCACGGCCACAGCAAAGGTGTGATTGACCGCGTGCGCTGGGTCAAACAAAACTACCCGCAGATCGACGTCATTGGCGGCAACATTGCCACCGGCTCGGCGGCGTTGGCGCTGGTTGAGGCGGGCGCTGATGGCGTGAAAGTGGGTATCGGCCCCGGCAGCATCTGCACCACCCGCATCGTGGCCGGTGTGGGTGTACCCCAGATCATGGCGATCGACAGCGTGGCCACCGCTTTGCGCGGCACCGGCGTTCCTCTGATCGGCGATGGCGGCATTCGCTACAGCGGCGACATCGCCAAGGCCATCGCCGCAGGTGCCAGCACCGTGATGATGGGTGGCATGTTTGCAGGCACCGAAGAGGCGCCAGGCGAGATCGTGCTGTTCCAGGGCCGCAGCTACAAAAGCTACCGCGGCATGGGCAGCATTGGCGCGATGCAGCAAGGCAGTGCAGACCGTTACTTTCAGGAGTCCACGGCCGGCAACCCGAACGCTGACAAGCTGGTGCCCGAAGGCATTGAAGGCCGGGTTCCCTACAAGGGCTCCATGGTGTCCATCGTGTTCCAGATGGCCGGTGGCCTGCGGGCCAGCATGGGTTACTGCGGCTGCGCAACCATCGAAGACATGCAGAACAAGGCCGAGTTTGTGGAAATCACCAGCGCCGGTATCCGTGAGAGCCATGTCCACGATGTGCAGATCACCAAGGAAGCGCCTAACTACCGCGCCGATTGATGGTCTGAAATCGACCTCGACTTGATGGACCCCATTTCGGCCAGCTGATCGCCCATCGGATCAACTGGCCGATTGCTTTTCAGCTTCCTATTTCTCCTGCCACCTCATGCAACACCAAAAAATCCTCATCCTTGATTTCGGCTCTCAGGTCACCCAGCTCATCGCCCGCCGCGTGCGTGACGCGCATGTGTTTTGTGAAGTTCACCCCTGTGATGTGAGTGACGAGTGGATTCGCAGCTACGCCGCTGACGGCCAGCTCAAAGGCATCATCTTGTCGGGCAGCCACGCCAGCGTGACAGAAGATGCCACCGACCGCGCACCTGCTGTGGTGTTTGAGCTGGGGTTGCCGGTGCTGGGCATTTGTTACGGCATGCAGACCATGGCGCAGCAGCTGGGCGGCAAGGTCGAGACAGGGCACCTGCGTGAGTTTGGCGCTGCGGCGGTGCGCGCGCGTGGCCACACCGCACTGCTCAAAGACATCGCCGACTTCACCACCCCCGAAGGCGAGGGCATGCTCAATGTGTGGATGAGCCACGGTGACAAGGTCACCGAGCTGCCGCCTGGCTTTAAGCTGATGGCCAGCACCCCGAGCTGCCCGATTGCTGGCATGGCCGACGAAGCGCGCAAGTTCTACGCGGTGCAGTTTCACCCTGAAGTCACGCACACCGTGCAGGGCCAGGCGCTGCTCAACCGCTTTGTGTTGGACATCTGCGGCACCCTACCCGACTGGATCATGGGCGACTACATCAGCGAGGCCGTCGCCAAGATCCGTGAACAGGTGGGCGACGAAGAAGTCATTCTGGGCCTGTCCGGCGGGGTCGATTCCTCCGTGGCGGCGGCGCTGATTCACCGCGCCATCGGCGACCAGCTGACCTGCGTGTTTGTCGACCACGGCCTGCTGCGCCTGAACGAGGGCGACATGGTGATGGACATGTTTGTGGGCAAGCTGCACGCCAAAGTGATCCGCGCTGATGCCAGCGAGCTGTTCCTGGGCAAACTGGCCGGGGTGAGTGACCCGGAGGCCAAACGCAAGATCATTGGCGGCGAGTTTGTCACTGTGTTCAAGCAGGAAGCCGCCAAGCTCAAAGGCGACGGCGCCAAGGGTGCCAAGTGGCTGGCTCAGGGCACGATTTACCCGGACGTCATCGAGTCCGGCGGTGGCAAGGGCAAAAAAGCCGTCACCATCAAAAGCCACCACAACGTGGGCGGCCTGCCCGAGCAATTGGGCCTGAAGCTGCTGGAGCCGCTGCGTGAGCTGTTCAAGGACGAAGTGCGGGAGCTGGGCGTGGCACTCGGCCTGCCGGCCGGCATGGTCTACCGCCACCCCTTCCCCGGCCCCGGCCTGGGCGTGCGGATTCTGGGTGAAGTCAAAAAAGAAT
>JBJXEI010000104.1:0-20368 GCA_046154065.1 Polaromonas sp.
GTGGTGCCCGAGATGACGTCCAGCATGATCGAAATTTCCACCGGCGTGTGCCAGTCCTCCGCCGAGGTGCTCGGCCAGTTGTCGCAAGTACGTGACGCGCTGGTCAAAAGCGCGGACAAACTCAACATTGCCGTGGTCGGCGGCGGCACCCACCCGTTCCAGCAGTGGCACGAACGGCGGATTTATGACAAACCGCGGTTTCGGGAGCTGTCCGAGCTGTACGGCTACCTGTCCAAACAGTTCACCATTTTTGGCCAGCACGTGCATGTGGGCTGCCCAGACGCCGACACCGCCTTGCTCACGCTGCACCGCATGTCGCGCTATATCCCGCACTTCATCGCGCTGTCGGCGTCCAGCCCCTATGTGCAGGGGCAAGACACCGCCTTTGACTCGGCGCGGCTCAACTCGGTGTTTGCCTTTCCGCTGTCCGGCCGCGCGCCATTTGCACTGACCTGGGCCGACTTCACGACTTATTTCGACAAGATGACCCGAACCGGTGTGGTCAAAAGCATGAAGGACTTCTACTGGGACATCCGGCCCAAACCCGAGTTTGGCACCATCGAGATCCGCGTGTTCGACACCCCGCTGACGGTCGAGCGCGCCGCCGCGCTGTCGGGCTTTGTGCAGTCCCTGGCCAGCTGGTTCATGAACGACGACCCCTTCATGCCCACCGAGGACGACTACCTCGTCTACACCTACAACCGCTTTCAGGCCTGCCGTTTCGGGCTGGACGCGGTGTACGTGGACCCGGCCACCGGCAGCCACATGCCGCTGCGCGAGCACATCCTGATGACCATGGCACAACTGGCCCCGCACGCCTACACACTGGGCGCCAGCAACGCCCTGCACCAGCTGCGCATCAGCGCCGAGCGCTCGGACAATGACGCCCGCTGGCTGCGGGAACGCCAGGGCGACGAACAGCTGCTGGCCGAGGTCATCCGCCAGGCCGCCGGGCGCTTTCGCGGGGACGCCGCCTACGCCCAGCAACTTTGAGGGCCCGCTCCAGCACCCAGCTTGTATCCTCAACGCTCCACACACACAGAGCACATTGATGGGCGAATTTGACCTGATTGCACGCTACTTCCACCGCCCCACGCCGCGTGCCGTGCTGGGCGTGGGCGACGACTGCGCCCTGCTGGCCCCGCGCCCCGGCACCCAGCTGGCCATTTCCAGCGACATGCTGGTCGAGGGCCGGCACTTTTTCCCCAACGTGGACCCCGCGTCCTTGGGCCACAAAGCGCTGGCCGTCAACCTCAGTGACTTGGCCGCCTGCGGCGCGACCCCGCTGGCCTTCACCCTGGCGCTCAGCCTGCCGCACGCTGACGAGGCCTGGCTGGCCCCGTTTGCACGCGGGCTCTTGGGCCTGGCCGACGAACACGGCTGCGAGCTGGTCGGCGGCGACACCACCCGGGGCCCGCTCAACATTTGCATCACCGTGTTCGGTGAAGTGCCGGTGGCCAACGGCCGCAGCACCGCCCTGCTGCGCTCAGGCGCCAGGCCGGGGGACGACCTCTACGTCAGCGGCACGCTGGGCGACGCCCGGCTGGCGCTGGAGGTGCTGCGCGGCCACCTCGACCTGCCCGCCGCGCGGTTCACCGCCGCCCAGGCCCGGATGGACCGGCCCACCCCCCGCGTGGCCCTGGGCTGCGCCCTGCGCGGCATCGCCACCGCCGCCATTGACCTCAGCGACGGCCTGCTCGGCGACCTGGGCCACATCCTGAAAGCCTCCCGCGTCGGGGCCACCGTGCACACCGATACAGCTATTAAATTAATAGCAGAACAGGCAATCAACACCTTGGCCGGTGGCCCAGTTGATTCAAAAATGCAACTGCAATGCGTGCTGGCAGGCGGTGACGACTACGAACTGGCCTTCACCGCCCCGTCCACCCTGCGCAGCGCCGTGGCCGCTGCCGCCCACAGCGCGGCTACCCCCGTGACCCGCATCGGCCACATCGACGCCGCAACCGGTTTGCGGCTGGTGAATGGTGCGGGCGACGCCGTGCCCAATACCTACACCTCGTTTGACCACTTTGCTTGACTTGCCGCCAACGCCTTTTGCCGCCCAGATTCCTGGCGCGTAGCG
Source organism: Polaromonas sp. (assembly GCA_046154065.1). Lineage (GTDB taxonomy): Bacteria > Pseudomonadota > Gammaproteobacteria > Burkholderiales > Burkholderiaceae_C > Polaromonas. The sequence continues at coordinate 2,084 of JBJXEI010000104.1, forward strand.
GGTGTCTGACCAGCGGACCCCCGCCTGGCACACACGCTTTACTTCGCGTCCACCAAAGCCCGAATGTCCAGCAGCGTCATTTCGTTGTCATCAGGCTGCCCCAACACGCGGCCCGATGAGAACGGGAAGTTGTTGTCATTGACCAGCACGATGTGGTTGGCATCCACCACCGCCAGACCCTCAGGGCCGAGGTGGGGAAGCACAAAGTTGGCCTCATTGGGCCCGCGAACCGCCCGGCGCAGAGGGTTGTTGATGCGTGTCAGGTCTACGTACGCGACCTTGCGCACAAACCCGTCAGCGTCCACCGCGGCCAAGTCAATTTTGTAGACCCGCTTAAAGCGCGCAGGCCGGGTGAAACAGTCGGCGCGCGCTTCGTTCGGGCAGGCGGGTAGCTCGCCTTCGGTGGCGTCGTCACGTTCAATCACCAAGCCAGTTGTGGCGTCCAACAGCTGGAAGTCTGCCGCCACATTGCCAACGTCTTCTAGCGGGTACTTCCACTGTTTGCCGGTGTAGGTGCGGCTGGCAACGTCCACCTCGTTGATGCGGACATAGGTTTTGTCATTCGTTTTTTCCACACTTTTGGTCGTAGCGTCAAATAACGGCCCCTCAAACATCGGGTAGACCTTGCGGCCGTCGGGCGAGATGGCCATGGCTTCATACCCGTTGGAGCGGCGAACCTCAAACAAAGCCTCACCGGGCAGGTTCGGCAGGCGGCCCTGCAGGTAGTGGTCGGGTGACATATGCGGCTTGCCGTTGATCACCGCTTCAATGACTCCCAGCACACGGCCCTGGAAATCAGTGCGCAAAATGTAGGGGCCAAATTCATCGCCAATCCACCACTCCTTGTCCACCACTTGAATCGACTCGGGGTCAAAGTCAATGCCCGTCAAGTAGCGACGCGCGGTGTTTTCATTCTGAATGTGAAACGGCACGCGTTTGTTCGGGTCACTCAAGAAGGTGGTGCTGCGCCGGCTGGCTTGACCACGCGACCAGTCCACAGCCACCTGGTGGACCATCAACAACGCATCCTGTGAATTGACCTTGTTGCCGAAACCGTTGTCCGTCAACACCAAAAACTGGCCATTGCCAGCCGACACGATGCCCGAAAACCCCTGCACCGACTGGCCTGATATGGGCAACTTGCCGCCCGACGCACGCGGGTATTTGGCATCGCCGACAAACGTGTTCGGTGCCTCGCTGCCCAGCACCTCATTGCGCTGGCGTTTGGCGTTGGCAAACTTGCCAGCGGTGGCAAAAAACGCTCCGGCATCACGCGGCGCTTTCACCGTGGTGCTCGCAGGCAGGGCAGCATGACCCACCAGCGTTGCCTGAACCGCCGGTGCTGGCTCGGCGTGTGCATGACTGGCCAACGCACATGCCAGCATCAGGGCTATCACGGGTTTCAAAACGGTGGTGGGCGCAGGCATTGGCGTCTTTCAAAATGGAAAACCTGACTTTGCATGTCCCGCGTGAAACCGCTGTGACAGCCCTACGAATCTTGATTCCGGCCCAAAAGGCGCTTTAGCATTCACGGCATGCACCCCAGCCTGCACATCGACGAAAGCACTCTGGCCCAGTTTTTCCAGGCGCACCACATTCGCCGCTTGCCGCTGTTCGGTTCGCGCCTCAAGGGCACCGCCCGGCCAGACGGCGACATCGATTTGCTGGTCGAGTTTGAGGCGGCGCGCACGCCCACCTTGTTCGACATGGCCGCCATGGACATGGAGTTTTCCCAACTGATGGGCGGCAGCAAAATCGATCTGCGTACAGCCCATGATTTGTCGCGCTATTTCAGGGCTGAAGTCACCCAAACAGCCGAGCTTCAGTATGCGCAATGAAGATGCCGTGCGCATACGGCACATGAGGGATGCAGCGCAGAGCGCCATCACCTTCATGCAAGGCCATAGCCTTGCCGAATTGAGTGACAACCTGATGCTTCAATTCGCCGTGATGAAGGCCGTTAAGATCCTCGGCGAGGCGTCGACCCAAATTTCGGCACCCGGCCAGCATGAGGCGCCGCACATTTCCCTGTCTGTCACCAAAGGCATGCGAAACCGTCTGGTTCACGCATATTTCGACCTCAACGTGAACATTCTGTACGCAACGGTCAAAGAAGCGCTGCCGCCTTTTCTGGTGCAACTTCAGACCATAGATTTGCAGAACGAATGAGTCAACGCGGGCTTTTACGCCGACAGTGCGTGCGACAAGCTATTGCGTGGACCCCACGCCAAACGTGAAAGACGGCAACACCCCACCAGCTCAACCATGTTTCACCGCATACGCGCCAGACATCATTGACCGCCTCACGCCTCAAAACGCTCGCACGCAAAAGTGCCAAATCATGCAGCCTACTCGACTCTTCAGCGCTGATGCGGGTGTGGTTTGGCTTGTTCATGCTTGCTTTCAGGTCACCATTCGTATGGAAGCCACTTTATTGAAACAAGGATCACGCCGAAACCGCAATGCATTCAAGATGGTTTTGCATTAAGTGCAAATCGAAATGCATGCAGGCAAAATCATTCGATGCAATTACAGCTTGATGATGTCGCACTGTTCACTCGTATTGCACAGCTTGGAACGCTGTCTGCAGCAGCGCGTGAGCGGGATGTACCGGTCAGCAAGGTCACTCGTTCACTGGCCAGGTTGGAGTCAGCTTGCGGCGTGCGACTGCTGCACCGCAACACACACGGGTTGAGCCTGACCGACGAAGGCGACACGTTTCTGGCTTACGGCCACCGCCTGCTTGACACCACAGCCGAACTCAAAAGTGAACTCAGTCACAAGATCAACGGCCCCAGCGGCTGGGTACGGGTCAGCGTCAGTCCCTTGATGGCGCAAATGGTGATCGTGCCCAGCCTGCTCAGTCTTTATGCACAACACCCCCAGCTTCACGTGGAGATTTGCGCGGATGACCGCGTCGTTGACATGGCGCGTGAAGGCATCGACGTGGCCATGCGTACCGGCGAGCCCAATGGCGACAACTTGGTGGCGCGCCAGATTGGGACCAACCGACGCATGCTGTATGCATCACCCGCTTATTTGGCTGCTCACGGAACGCCCCAGCACCCAGACGACCTGACCCTTCACCGGTTGATTGGCAACAGCGCCACGCCCAATCACAACCGCTGGCCCAGAAGCAGCGGTGAAAAATGTGAAGTACTGCAGGTCAAAGGTCAGACGCGGTCCGACAACTCTGCCGTGCTCCTGACGCTGGCGGAACAAGGCGTGGGGATCGCACGCCTGAACGATCTTCTGGCCCAACCGCTGGTGGCGCGCGGCGCCTTATGCCCCGTGCTGCCTGCGCATTTTGAAGGGCCCGATGTGCCGATTTATGCCGTCATGCTGCAGGAACGTCATCGTCTGCCCAAAATCCGCGCCTGCATTGATCACTGGGCCCAATGGCTTAAGGGTATGGCTGCCTGACGCGCCGATCCCGATAATCACGCCATGACTGACACCGATTTGCCCAGCCCGCTCCCCCTGCCGCCCATCCGCCCCAGCGTCAAATTCATGCTGGCCCACCCGGCGCATTTCATCGCGCTGGGTTTCGGCTCGGGCCTGAGCCCGGTGGCTCCCGGCACTGCGGGCACGCTGTGGGCGTGGCTGTCTTTTCTGGTGCTACAGCGCTGGCTGGGCCCCATGGAAATCGGCGGGCTGATCGCCGTTGGCACGCTGGTGGGCTGGTGGGCCTGCACTGTCACCGCCACCCACATGCGGGTGGCTGACCCGGGCAGCATCGTGTGGGACGAAATCGTGGCCTTCTGGCTGGTGCTGTGGCTGGTGATGCCTGCCTCATTGCTCGGCCAGCTGGTGGCGTTTGGGCTGTTCCGGTTTTTTGATGCGGCCAAACCCGGCCCGGTGGGTTGGGCAGACCGGACCTTCAAAGGCCCGGGCGCACGCGGCGGCTTCGGCATTCTGGTGGACGACTTTGTGGCCGCGTTTTGCACGCTGCTGGTGGTGGCACTGTGGCGGGCCTTTTGAATGAGCGCGCTATCTAATTCAGAGCACTCCAGGATTCAAACACCTGGGCAACTGGCCGATTTGCTTCAAAATAAGCGTTGGATGATGGCCACCGCCGAGAGCTGCACCGGCGGCATGATCGCGGCGGCCTGCACCGACCTGGCGGGCTCGAGCGCCTGGTTTGAACGCGGGTGGGTCACCTACTCCAATGCCGCCAAAACCGAGCTGCTGGGGGTCGATGCCGCCCTGATCGACCAACACGGCGCAGTCAGCGAGCCGGTGGTGCGGGCCATGGCGCTAGGCGCCGTTGCACATTCAAAGGCGCAGGTTGCAGTCAGCGTCACCGGGGTGGCCGGGCCGGGGGGCGGCAGCGCCGACAAACCCGTGGGCACCGTGTGGTTTGGTTTTGCCCTGCCCGGCCTGTTGATCTCCGAAGTCATGCTTTTTGACAGTGACCGCGCCGCCGTGCGCCGTGCCACCGTGCACCATGCTCTAACCCGCTTGATCGCCTTGATCGCCTTGATCCCCACCAGTGAGACCCCTGATGCACCCGAACCAAGCCACCCTTGAAAAGTTTTACGCCGCGTTTGCGCAACTGGACGCCGACACCATGGCGACCTGCTACGCGCCTGACGCGCAGTTTGACGACGAGGCGTTTTCCCTGCGCGGCCACCGGGAGGTGACGGGCATGTGGCACATGCTGTGCGCGGCTACGCTGGCAAACAAAGCCAACGGCCACGACGTGTGGCAGCTACAAGCCAGCGGCCTGCACGCCGACGCCGCAGGCGGGCGCGCTCACTGGGAAGCGCGCTACCGCTTTTCAGCCACCGGGCGGCTGGTACACAACAAGATTGACGGAGTGTTCGCGTTCGACGCCCACGGCCTGATCACCCACCACCACGACCGCTTCAACTTCTGGTCCTGGTCACGCCAGGCGCTGGGCCCACCCGGCCTGCTGCTGGGCTGGACACCCTTTCTGAAGCGCAAGGTGCGGGCGCAGGCCGCCGCCAATCTGCAGAAGTTTTTAGCCCAACCCAGGAGTTGCCCATGACGTGGTTTGACGGTTTCGAGTCCCGCAGTTTTGAGGTCAACGGCGCGTCCATCCACGCCCGGTTGTCGCGCACGGTACCGGGTGAAGCCCGGCGCCCGGCCTTGCTGCTGCTGCACGGGTTTCCGCAGTCGCATGTGATGTGGCACCGCGTGGCGCAGCGGCTGCAGGCGCACTACTTCCTGGTCATGCCCGACCTGCGCGGCTACGGCGATTCGTCCAAAACCGCGGGCCTGCCCGACCACAGCAACTACAGCAAACGCAACATGGCGCTGGACATGGTGGGCGTGATGGACGCGCTGGGCGTGGACGACTTTTTCCTGTGCGGCCACGACCGCGGCGGGCGCGTGGCGCACCGGCTGGCGCTGGACCACCCGGGGCGCGTCAACAAGCTCTGTGTGATCGACATTGCGCCCACGCTGGACATGTACGAGGGCGAATCGATGGCGGCCCCGTACATGGACTTTGCCCGCGCCTACTACCACTGGTTTCACATGCTGCAGCCCGCGCCGCTGCCCGAGATCATGATGGGCTCACTGGACGCCAAAACCGCACACGCTTACCTGCACGCCAAGCTGGGTGGCTGGGGCAGCGCGGGGCTGGGCTACATCGAGCCCCAGGCACTGAGCGAGTACGAGCGCTGTTTTTGCACCCCCGAAGCGCTGCACACCGCCTGCGAAGACTACCGCGCCAGCGCTGGCATTGACCTGCAGCACGACCGTGAAGGCAGGGAATGCGGCGACCAGTTGCGCTGCGGCACGTTGGTGCTGTGGGGGGCCAAGGGCGTGGTACACCGGCTCTTCAAGCCGCTGGCGTTGTGGCAGGCCCAGTGCAGCGCAGAGGTGACCGGCCAATTAATGGCGGCAGGGCATTTCATCCCGGAGGAGCTGCCAGGTGAGGTGGCCGGAGCGCTAAACACATTTTTCAAATAACCGATTCTGATTTACCAGCCGTAGCGGTACCCACGACTTGGGCCAGCGCAATGAGTAAGCTTTTAGAAGGCGTTCAAAGTCTTTTGCATCCAACGCTTGGGGCGGGTCCTCGAAGGTATGCGTCTCACGAGACTTTGGACACGGTCTTAAACCGCGACGATCAACGTCGCCAAACGCCTGAAAATAGCGCATTTGACAGCGCATTTTTGGCTGTCCAGCACCAAAATTCAGGCAGTTACACTGGAAACCATGGCGGCAGAAGGCACCGAAGCAAAAATGGACCACTGAGGCCAATTTGCAGAGGGCGCCCGTTCTGCCACCCTCACGCCTAACGACGACAACAACAACGCACCCAATAAAGTCGAAACCATGCACATTGCGATACTCGAAGACGACGAAGAGCAACGTGAGTTGATGGAGCTGTGGTTGGAAGGTGTGTCGCATTCAACGCACGGGTTCGGCACTCGTGCAAGTTGCATCGAAGGATTGAAAAGAGAGCGCTTCGACCTGCTGCTGCTGGACTGGATGCTGCCCGACGGCAACGGCGCTGATGTGCTGTCTTGGGTTCGCCAAAATCTTGGCTGGGACATGCCAATCGTGGTGGTCACCGCGCACGAGGACGAAGCAAACGTCATCACGGCGCTGCGCGCTGGTGCCGACGACTATGTGGTCAAACCGCCCAAGCTTCCGGAACTGCTGGCCCGACTGGTCGCAGTGACACGCCGCGTCAAGCCCAGCGGTCAGTCGGTGCTGCGCATGGGCGTTTATGAGGCCGACATGCAGCGCCACACCCTGTCGATTGATAACCAACCGGTGGTGATGACGCAAAAGGAGTTCGACCTGTCGGTGTACATCCTGCAGAATCCGGGCAAACTGCTGTCGCGCGACCACTTGCTCAACAAAGTCTGGGGCATCAACGCGGATGTCGATACTCGGACGGTTGACACACACATCAGCCGCCTTCGCAAAAAACTGTTTTTCGACGGCAGCAAAGGCTGGAAGCTGGTGCCAATCTACGGCTATGGTTACCGGTTTGACCGGGTGGACGTGGCCACTTCTACGTAGCGGTAACAGAACACCGCACTCGACTTGTTAACCAGGAGAGCGCATGAACCGCAAAATTGCAATGATCGGCCTCGGCTATGTCGGGCTTCCTGTCGCTGTGGCCTTCGGCAAATTGTTTCGTGTCGTCGGCTTCGACACCAAACCCCAGCGGATTGCCGAGCTGAAGTTGGGGCATGACAGTACCCGAGAGGTCACTGCCCAGGACCTGCAAACTGCGGATATTTTGTTCACGGATCAGCTGGCTGACCTTCAGGGCTGCGACTTTTTCATTGTGGCGGTGCCTACTCCGGTGAGCGCGGGCAACAAGCCGGACCTCGGTCCGCTGCTGGCAGCCTCGCGGTCGGTGGCAAGTGCGCTCAAGCCGGGCGGTGTGGTGGTCTACGAGTCAACCGTGTACCCCGGTGCTACCGAAGAAGACTGCGTGCCCGTGCTTGAAACTTGCTCCGGCCTGAAGTTCGGTGCGGACTTCACGGTTGGCTACAGTCCGGAGCGGATCAACCCCGGCGATCGACAGCACACGTTCTCCAAGGTCAAAAAAATTGTGTCTGGATCGGATGCGGCTACGCTTGAAATAGTCGCCGAGGTGTATGGCACCGTCGTCACAGCCGGGGTCCACCGGACCAGCTCCATTCGGGTGGCCGAAGCCGCCAAAGTCATCGAAAACACCCAACGCGACCTGAACATCGCGCTGATGAACGAGTTTTCAGTGCTCTTCAAACGCATGGACATAGACACCCAGGAGGTGCTGGACGCCGCCAGCAGCAAATGGAACTTCCTGCCATTCAGGCCGGGCTTGGTCGGTGGCCACTGCATCGGCGTAGACCCTTACTACCTGACCTACAAGGCTGAAAAGCTGGGCTACATTCCCCAGGTCATCTTGGCGGGTCGACGCATCAACGACAACATGGGGCGTTATGTCGCGCGCAACACCATCAAGCTGATGCTGGCCCAGGGCATTGACGTGGCCCGCTCCCGGATCGGGATCATGGGCGTTACCTTCAAGGAAAACTGCCCGGATACCCGGAACTCAAAAGTCATCGACATGATCCGGGAGCTAGAGGATTACGGCGTGAAGGTAGTGGTGTCTGACCCGCACGCCGATGTCGAAGACCTGCGCAGTCACCACCAGATAGAGCTTGAACCACCAGATGCAGCGCATCCGGTTGATGCGCTTGTGATCGCGGTTTCGCACAGCGAGTACCGACTTTTGTCACCCCTTGGGTTAAGGGCAATGACTCGAGGCGATAAGCCAGTGCTGATCGACGTGAAGTCAGTTCAGCAGCGTGCGGCGCTGGAGTCGGTCGGCTTCACGGTCTGGCGGCTTTAGTCGCAGACGGAGGCTTCAGTTGCGACCACACGGGTCGCGGGCCCAGACCAAAGCCAGCAGCTGGTGTAGCGCCAGGCTCAATCGCTGCAGGCGACCAACGAGCCTGCCAGATACTGCCGTCAGCCATGTCCAACTCCACCGCCCAGCACGCCTTTGTCTGGCTGGTGACTGAGATGCGGCAGGCACCATGCAGCCGAGCCAGCAACTGCTGCATTCGCGTCCCTGATGGCTTGAGTGTGCCGTTCTGGGCCAGCAAGCCGTAATGGTGTTCGCTCTCACCTGGAACCAACCCTTTGTCACGCAGACCGTACCACCAGAAGCCGCGCAAGGTCGGCAACGCAGCAGCCAGCAAAATGCAGCGCTCCAAATAGTCAGCCTGCGCTTGCAACGACAAGCCATGCCGACCAGTGTGGGACGGAAAGCCCATTTCGGTCACATACATTGCGACTCCAGGGCCCCGCTCGGGGTCCCACCGCTGGATCAGCAAGGCCAGCTGGAGCAATTCGCGGTACCAGGCTTCAGGCGAGGGGTCAGCCCGTTCAAATCGGTAAGTGTGCAGCGCCAGGCCATCAGCCCAGCGCAGCAGGCCGCCCCGGACCAGGGACTCAAGGTAGCCGTTGAAGCAGCCCGCACGCTGCACGCCTGCAGGCAACACCAACGCGCCTGACCTGATGGCCCGCAACTTCGGTGCAACACCACGGAACAACTTCAAATAATCATCCGCACCGCCTGGCCGACCCGACCGATCGGCCAACTCCCATTCGTTCCACACCTGGAATTGGCGAATGCCCTGCAAACTCTGCGCCATGAACGTGGCGTAGCGCACAAAACCGTCCAGCGCCTGCGACGTGGTTGGCCGCTCTCCGCCCTGGTAGGCCGGATGCCCATAACTGAGTAGCAGCAAGGGGGCGATACCGGCGCGCATCACAGACTCATACCAACTCAACACATGGGTTGGCAGAGCGAGGGTGCCGGTGCTGATTTCTACATGGCTCCAGTAGGCTTCGTCCCGCAGGCTGCGCAAGCCGATGCTGCTCACCTGCGCCAGCGTATCGAGCGACTCTCCGTACATGCCATAGTGAGTAGCCACGCCCACTTGCAGCGAGACCGTCGTCGGCCGCGCGGGGGGCGCGGCACTTTCATTTCCGTCCCAGCCGACCGCCGACGCCCGACCCAGGGCAGCATGCAGCGTTGCAAACCCTGCGATCAGAGCGCCGCGCCGTTGGAGCATGGACTCAGCCCACAGGTGGTGGAAACGGCTCACACACGGTCGTGTGGGTTGGCGCACCCTTGTCGACGCCTGCTTTGCTCGCATGGCTTACATCACCCGACGACAGCTCGGCGTTCAGCACACGGCAGACCATGCCGAAACCCAGGCCAAGGATGGCATGCTCCAGGATGTTGCTGACGCCGCCATACCAAAGCACAGCAACAGCCATCACCAGCGCATGCCGGGCGATGCCGACATCGAGGCGCGCGCAGAGGCGAAACAATGCCGTGAACCCGACGGCAAAAACTGGCACGACCAGCACCCCCATCAACACACCACAGTACACAAACAGGTTGTCACCCGCGTTCTCCAGCCGCGGCTCAAACACCGAAACAGGAACACCGATACCGCCCAGGCCGCGGCCAAGAAGCGGCAGGCCGTGATCGAACGCCAATTGCCAAGCGCGTGGCCACATGTCGTTCATGCGGTCAATGAAAGAGCCAAATATTGGGTGGTTGATGTCAGTGCGGGCCGCATAGGTCCAGTCAAGCGTCCATCCGAGCACCGGCGGCACCAGCATCCACAACACACCCAGCGCAACGATGCCAGTCAACGCCAGTCTGGATTGGCGCACGACAGCCTCTACGGCCACCGCCGTCATCAGCAGAGACAGCAGACTGCCCTTTGAAGTGGACAGGTAGATAGCCCCAATCGCCAACAACCACAACAAGGCACGTAAAAATACGCTGCGGGCATGCAATGCCAGCAGTCCGCCCAACAACAAAAGCTGCCCACCAACATCAAATGAGGTACGCCCAAAACCTGAAAGCCGCTGCGCGCCAGAAGAAGTTTGCCAATCGCGCGCGCCTTCCACCTCGACGCCCCCAATAGAATAGTTAACGCCCACCCATGGCAACTCCGCCACAGCATGCAGCACCACGCCACCAGCAGCCAGGCAAAACAGCAGGCTCAGCGCCGTCAGACCGAATCGCCCTGGTGACAAAAGCACCGGCGCACAAGCAAGTCCAAAGAAAAACGGTACGAGCACCCAAACCCCAAAAGCGACCTGCGCACCTTTGCCCGTATTGAGGTAGCCAGTCGCCGCGCACAGCAATAACAGCAAGGCGAACAGCACCACAGCCGGACTGGTTCGCTGCCGCAAAGCATCACACGTTTGGCTCAGGAGGATGCAGCAGAGCATCAATACGTTGGGAAGGTAAATGGCGAATGACGCACCCGACAAATCAAGAAGCCAGCGGATCACCCCTCCAAACACCTGAAAGCCCAAAAACAAATAGCAAGCCATCACGCTGACAGCGTGTCGCAAAGATGCGCCTGGATCCATGGCTCCCTCGAGTGCAGGCCATGGTCCGGACGGAGCCACCTGCATGTTGCCAGGCTGGCTCATGGGCCGCGGTGCCTTGCCAGAGCGTCTTCACAGACGGAAGACCAAGCTGCACCCTGCCGCGCAGGCTCGTAGTTGACGCGGGTTTTGAACGCCGCCTCGCCCCGGGCGACCACCTGCGCGGGATCGTTCTGACAGAGCCGCATAGCCTCAGCCAGTGCATTTGCGTCGCCGGCAGGAACGATCCAGCCGCCAGCGCCATAGGCAACCCGCTCCGGCAAGGCACCACGGTCAGACACAATGGACGGAATGCCGAGGCACGCAGCCTCCATGACCACATTGCAGAAAGTTTCCAGCGCCCGTGAAGGCGTCACCAGCACGTCAATGCCAGCCATGAAGCTCGCTGCATGAACCGGCCCCTCCAGCGTGACACGCGATGCAAGACCGTACTGATCGATCAACGCCCGAGCCATGCCGGGGTCGCCCGGACCGGCGAGATGAAAGCAGCAATCAAAATCCCACAGCAATCGTGCCGCTTCCAGCAAGGTATCCACTCCTTTGGAAGCGTCAAGCCGACCAAGGTAGCCAAAGCACCAGCGGGTGCCGAGCGGCGGTGTACGAAGCCGAACCGCTGTGGGCCAGCCAGGTGCCAAACAATTTTCAATCACCCGCTGATCCACCACATCATGAAACCAGCCGGCCTGTCGATGCCGCTCCAGCACGGCGCGCGATGGTGCCACCAGCGCATGAGGTCTGCAACTCACCGTCCGGCGGGCGCGGCTGAATGAAGCACAAGACAAACAGGTACTTTGACAAACCTGCGTTCCACGGGTCATGGCAGTACCCGGGCAAATGAGTGCATGGTCGTGAATCACATGCACCAATGCCGCACCGCTCCTGAGAGCCGCCCGCCAAGCCGCCACCGAAAACCCCTGCAGGGTATGCGTTATCACAAGATCTGGGCGCTCATCGCGCCAGAGGTCCAGCAACCGGCTGGCCATGGCAGGGTTGTAGATATCGGCAAGGTGCCACATGGCCTTGTACAGGCCGGGCCGTTGATCGGTCGGAACTGCTTTCCCGCCGTCCAAGCCGTACGGATCGTAAACCTGGGCCAGCGGCACGGTGCAATGCCGCAGGCCGCTGGGCAGCATGCAAGTACCACCTGGCTGACCAGCCGCCGACAACGACACCAGACTGACCTCGTGGCCCTCGCCCGCCAATGCCAATGCCGATTTTTCAGCCGACCGCTCAGCGCCGCCCACGGCGTGCTTGCCAAAGACGCTCATCAACATGGAAATTTTCACGGGATCACCTTGCCAAGGCGGCGGCCAGCCCAGCGCAAACCCAGCAGCAGGCACAGCTCGCTGACGAGAAGTCCGATCGCAACGCCCGCACCACCACCAAGCCAGGCACCGATCAGGGACAGCAGCACCACGACCAAGCCTTCTTGCAATTGCAAACGGGCAATTTCAACCTGGCTACCCACGGCCTTCCATTGCAAGGTGAACTTCAGCACCCTGAACACATGCAAGCCCAGCCAGACGGCCAGCAACTCAAGAACCACCACGCTGGCGCTGAAGTTGTTGCCATAAAGCAGATGGATCACCGGCGCTGCCACCACGGCAAGACAAACACTGGCGACTGCGCAAGCCATCGCAGCCCGGCGCAAAATGGTGCGAACTTGCGCTGCGGCTTCCGCGGGACCTGCAGCATGCGCTCGGGTTGCGACATTCAACAGAGACAAACCGGCCACGCCTGCCACATAAGCGGCGGCCCGCGTCAGGCGGTCTGCAGCACTGAAGATGCCCACTTGAAGCGTGCCGCCAATCGCACCGAGCACCACCGCAGGCACACTTTGCGAACTGCTGGCCACAAAACCTGAGACGAGAGCAGGCCGCACAACGCGCAGGTAAAGCCGGTAGCCGCGCAGATCGAGCTCGGAAGCATGCCCCAAAAACCGCGTTATCAAGGTCGGGAAGAAAAGCAATCCAGACAACAAACTGGCGCAAGAAGCCGCCAGTAGCGCAATGCTGGCATCAGCGGGAACGCGCACCCACAACAACACAGCTACCGCGCTGACAACCCGTCCCGCCGTCATCGCCAGACCCATGCGCAACCCCTCATCGCGCGCCACGAACCACCACTGCGGAAACAGCAGTGTTCCGGCCATGTGCAGCAGGGCGACAAGCACCATCCACAGCGGTAAACCCGGCGTCAGGAGACCGGCCACCACCACGACCACCGTCACAGGCAAGGCAAGCAGCGCACGCGCGATGAGGTTGTCGAGCAGCGCCTGAGTGCGGGCCAGCTCGTCAGGGGCCGCTGCGACCCTGCGCTGGGACTCCAGGTTAGGTCCCGCATCAATGAACACCACGCCGAACAGCACGACGAACTGCGCGAGCATGATTTGCCCAAAGCACACAACGCCAAGCGAGCGCGCCAGCACCGGCAGAGTCATCAGCGGAAGCACCATACCAAGGATCTGAAAGCTGGTGAGGGCCACAGCAGAAATCGCTGTGCGGCGGGCAGGAGCAGTCACTGGCAATGGGTTTTCTCTGAGACCGGCACGCAAACACGGTCCGAACGACCTGTCAAGGCGCCCCAGACCTCCCGCCAACGCAGACATCGCTCTGGGTTACTCACCACCAAATCCCAGGTCAGCACCGCCATCAGCGTCAGCAAAAAGCTCAGCACCATCGCCGCCATCGTGTTGAAAACAATGCGTGGCCCCGACTTCATGGTGGGCGGGACTGCGGCATCGAGCACCTGCATCACCGACAGGTCACGGGTGTCGTCGCCGCGGGAGAATTCGCGGGCACGAACCAGTTGCGCAACGACGGTCTGCGCGTTTTCAACATCGCGCCGGGCCGGCTCGACCAACGCGCGGCGCTGGGCATATTCGGTGAAGGGGAGAAACAGGTTTTTTTCATCGCGTCGATCAGCCGCTGGCGGCACCCGACCGGCATCGCCGGGTCGGCCAAAGACGCGCGACTCCATCTGTCCGAGTTGGCTTCTCAGACCCGAAATTTCAGACTTGAGCCGCATCAGCTCCGGATGCCGTGCGGTAGCGGTGACCCTGGCTCGCGACAAATCGACCTCACGTGTCGCGATGGTGCCGCGCAACTCGGCCATGGCGGCAGTGCTGATCTCCTCCTGCCCCTTCAGCCGCGTCAACCCGGTCTTGAGCTCCAGCTCCAGCAGACGAAGGTCGGCGGCGCGTTGTTTTTCTCGCGCCTCTTCGAGGAGGCCGTCATAAAAAACCATCCGGCGAGCGTCGTCTTCACGGCCCAAACGGCGGGCGACGTGGTACATCGCATCAATCAGGCCCGTGGCAATGTCAGCGGCCATGACAGGCTCGCGGTCAGCGTACGACAGCGTGATGATCCCATCCTTGCCCACCTCAACCTTGGTGCGTTTGCCAACATCAACACGAAGCGCGTCAGCGTTGGGGATGCTGTATCGCTCCTGCAGTTTGAAGCGCCCGATCACATCGTCTTGCACTGTGCGGCTGAGCAATATGCTCGCATAGAGGTCCGACGGATTCTTGAGCGTCAAGGCGGCAGCCCCCACCGCAGCGCCACCACCGACCTGGTTGAGCAGCGCGGACGCGCTGGACGCATTGGTCTGCGGCGGCAACAGACGGGCGAACGCCGTGAATACCGGCGGCTGAAACCCAAAATAGGTCATGGCGGTCAACCCACACACAACCGGAATGCCCAGCAGCGCCCACCTGTAGCGAACGAGTCGCAGCGCGATGCCTGACAAACCGGATCGCGGGGGGGTCATAAACCGGTTCTGAGTATCTTGAGCGCTGCGGTGCCCAAGCCCAACTGGTAGAAAATCTGACTCCAGTCCCTGAATATCCGGGTTAAACCGGGCGAGCTCACGTCCTCGGGCACCACAATGGTGTCGCCAGGATGCACTTCCGTGCGTCCCGCCATCCACCCGCCGACTCTGCTGACGGTACCGTCTGCACGAATCACCACCATATTGGATTTGTTCGCATGAGGGCGAAGCCCGCCAGCGCCGTCCACATAGGACGACACGGTCCAGCCGGTACTCCACAGCAAAGACCCTTCCTGAAAGACGGCCCCCACAATCGTGACAGTCGCCGGGCGGTGCGGGATGAACACGGCGTCCTCGTCTTCGAGGGAGATGACGGGAAAGACAGCATCGGCGTCTTTGTACACACCCATCGTCAGGGGAATGCGGCCCATCGCAGGAGCCGACCGCAAGCGCGATACCAACGTGCGCACGGCGTCCATCTCGGACGCACCAATGGAGGCCTCCTCTTGACTGACGGAGTTGCGAGCGCGGCCTGCCAGGTAACGCAGATAGTCCTGTTCCACCCTGTCGGCGGCCTGCCGAAGGCGCTCTTCTTCGCTGCGGCGTGCGCTGGAGCGGGTGAAGACAGTCCCGAAAACGTAAGCCTGCCGCGTCAACCCGCCAGCACGCACCAGCGCAGCACTCAAGGTTTCTCCTGGCTCCACAGGATAGACACCCGGGGCATTAACCTCGCCCTCAACTTTTACCAGCCGGAGTTTTTTCGATTGCGGCTGACGAAAATCGGAGCGTGCGTAAATCACCACAGCATCACCGGGCTGCAGCTCAATGTCGTCTGCAGGCTCTTTTGAAAGCGCCTTGAGCAGGCTGAAGGTTTTGATCGACGCGGCCAGCCCAATCGAATCAACCCGCTCGATGGCTGCGTAGTCCCATTCCACGTCCGGAAAATCGCGCTTGAGCTCGTTGTCGCGGCTGGCGTCACCCAGCTTGACCAGCGTGTCGCGTTCATTCCTCTGCGCCCAGGTGGCCAAGCGCACCAGGTTGTCGCGCGAGCCCACCAAGTCGGAAACCCTCATGCCCGGCCGCCAAGCCTGACGCATTGGGGTTGCCACATACCCTCTCAAAGTCACCGCATTGTCAATGCGGGGTGACACAGGAAGAAACATGTAAAGCTCGCCGTCTTTCACCACTCGCTTTGCAAACACAGCGCTGTACGTGGCTTGCTCAATCACGCGACGACCAGCCTCCAGGCGCTCAATCCGGACGGCGGGCAAGTTGTCAGAAAACCCCAGTCCACCAGAGGCTTTGACCAGATCACCGACGGTGGTGGTGTCCGTCAGGTGGTAGACGGCCGCACGCCGGACGCTACCGGCCACGGCGGCGAAGGCTTTGCCGGCCGGCACATAGAGGACATCGCCGGGCAACAGTTGCGGGTCGTTGGACTTGTCGCCGTCCATCAGAAAGCGGTAGGCGTCGATGGTTGCGACCGCGACACCGCCTCTGCGCAACTCAATGTGGCGCAAATCAGCATAGGGCAGCACGCCACCCGAAGTCATCAACCCGTGGAGGGCGCTGGACGTAGAAGCAGTTAAATACACACCGGGCTGCTTGACAAAGCCCATCACGTAGAACTGAATCTGGCGTAAGCCTCCGAGCGTGACCGTCAGTTCAAAATTCTTGAAGATTTTTTGGACGCTGGCGCGCACTTGTTCGGTCACATCCTTCAGTGACATGCCAGACACCATAATTTGCCCGACTTTGGGGATGAAGATGTGGCCTGACCTGTCAATTTGACCTTCAAAATCGATGTCAATCTGGCCCCAGGCCCGAATCACGAGTTCGTCGCCTGGCCCCACCCTGTAGTCGGCAGGCACCGTCATCGGGTCCACCGCGGCATTGCGTGCAGATTCAGCAAACAGGTCAGCACCGAACACGGGCAATGGACTGCCTATCGACTGCCGAATGAAATCAGTGAACTCATACGCAAAAGAAGGTGCAGCGCTGCGCTGAGGTGCGGCGGCGGCAGGCTCGCCAGCAAAAGGCGTAGCACCTCCCAGAACATTGGTCGTTTTGTTCTCGACCCGGGTTTCGATCGTCGTTGAAAGCTTGAGTGGCGCGGGAGGTGCTGTGGGCCTTTCGCGCAGGTTCAGCCCCACACCTTCTCCCGATTGTTTTCCAAAAATCCGTGACGGCGAGAAGACCCGGCTTTCTTTCGACAGGTCGCCACCTGCGGCCGTCTCCAACAGTCGATTGGGCGTCTGTGACGGCAGTGTTTCGGTTTGCGCGTACGAGCTTTGACAGGCCAACGCCAAAAGCACCCACAAGCCATGCCAGATCACACGCCACGAACCCGACGCGCGCTCGCTCGGCCGATTAAACAAAAAATGACTCATCGATCTATTGCATCAAACCACATCAAGAACATGGATGGGTGGCGTCATCGGGTTGCCGGTCGATGATGCATCGTTGACGCATCGCTGATTCGGAGAAAACCGCGTGAGTGCCGACTGTACTTGAGCCGCGAATTCGGTTTTGAAACGCTCGGTGGAAAAACTTTGCGCATGGCGGGATATCGCGCGGGGATCAAAAAGGTGTTGTGTCAGGTTGAATTGTTGCACGGCGCCGCAAATTGATGCAGCCGATTGTTCGTCAAAAAACATACCGGTTGGCGGTGCATCCCGACCAAGCGGTACGACAGTTTCCAAGGCGCCGCCGCGTCCATAGGCAATCACAGGCGTGCCGCAAGCCTGAGCCTCAACGGGAACAATACCAAAATCCTCTTCAGACGGAAAGATGAATGCCTTGGCATGGGCAAGATGCTGACGCACGACGGCGGCGCTCTGGTAACCCGTGAACGTCACATTGGGCCCGGCCTTGCGCCTGATCTTTTCCATGTCGGGACCATCGCCCACGATCACCAGTTTTTGATCGGGCATGGACGCAAAGGCCTCGGCCACCAAGTCCAGCCGCTTGAACGGTACGAACCGCCCAGCCGCCACAAAGTAATCCTGCTTTTCTTCCTGAAGTGAGAAAAGTGTTGTGTCCACCGGTGGGAAAACAATCTGGCTGCTGCGCCCATAAAATTTCGCGATACGGCGTGCAACAAAACCCGAGTTGGCAACAAACTGGTCAACACTGTTGCTCGAACGGACATCCCAGGTCCGGATTCGATGGAGCTGCCAGCGCGCAAACAAGCCCTTCAGGCTGGACGTCAGCCCCATTTCATGCAGGTATTCGTGGTAGTGGTCCCAGGCATAGCGCATGGGCGAATGGCAGTAACTGACGTGGACCTGATTGGGTCCGGTGAGAACACCCTTGGCAACGCAATAGCTGCTGGAAATCACCAAGTCATAAGCGGACAGATCGAACTGTTCAACTGCAAACGGCATGAGCGGCAGCATCTTGCGATAGTGACTAGCGGCACCCGGCACGTGCTGAAGAAAGCTGGTCACAGGTGTCTTGCCCCGTAGAAAATGCCGCTGCTCCGCCGGGACAAAATCTATCAGCGAATAGAGGTCCGCCTCTGGGTACATGTCGAGCAGTTGCTCCAACACCCGCTCGGCACCGCCGTGTATCACCAGCCAATCGTGCACGATGGCAATTTTCAGGGTCTTG
>JBJXEI010000105.1:0-4358 GCA_046154065.1 Polaromonas sp.
AATCAGTGGCGCTGATTCCTTTGCAGTCGCCAGCCGGCATTGCGCTGCCCGTGTCGGGTTTGCTGGTTCTGGCGTCACCCGACGCCGAGCGGTTTCAGGCCGGCATGGGCGTTGATTTTCTGGTGCAGCTGGGCCAGCTGGCCGGTGCTTCGCTGGCGCGGCTGCAGGCAGCCTGACCTTCCATGCCCGACCTCGCTACGCCGGTGCCTGATCCGCTGGTGCAGCGCTACCTGACGCATGTGCAGGTGGAAAAACAACTCGCTGCGCGCACGGTGGCGCTGTACACGGCGGACCTTCAAAAACTGCAGCAACACGCGCTGCAGTCCGGTGTGGCGCTGGCCGAGGTGCAGCATGCGCACATCCGCCGCTGGGTGGCGCAGATGCACAGCGGCGGGCGCAGTGCCCGCGGCATTGCGCTGATCCTGTCGGGTTGGCGCGGCTTTTATGGCTGGCTGGGGCGCACGGGCGTGGTCGGCAGCAACCCCACACTGGGTCTGCGTGCGCCGCGTGCGCCCAAACCCCTGCCCAAGGCGCTGGGCGTCGACGAGGCGGTGCAGCTGGCCAGCTACACCGGCAGCAATGCACCCGTGGGCCACAGCCGCGCCCACAGCCCCGAGGACCTGGCCCGGATGGCGCTGCGTGACCACTGCATCACCGAGCTGCTGTACGGCTGCGGGCTGCGCATGGCCGAGCTGGTCGGGCTGGACGTGCGCGGCAGTGCCCAGTCGCGTTGCTGGATCGACCGGGACGCCGGGGAGGTGCATGTGCTGGGCAAGGGCAGCAAGCGCCGCATCGTGCCCGTGGGTGGCCCGGCGCTGGCTGCATTGGAGGCCTGGCTGGCAGCGCGGAGCGGCTGGGAACGTGCGGCGGACAGCCCTGCATTGTTTGTCGGTGCGCGGGGCACACGCCTGTCGGTGCAGCACATCCGGCTGCGGCTCAAGCAGCGCTCCCGGGCAGCGGGGCTGGCCACGCCGGTGCATCCGCACATGCTGCGCCACTCGTTTGCCAGCCACCTGCTGCAGTCCAGCGGTGACCTGCGCGCCGTGCAGGAGCTGCTGGGCCACGCCAGCATCACCACCACACAGGTCTACACCCGGCTGGACTTCCAGCACTTGGCGCAGGTCTATGACAAGGCCCACCCCAGGGCTCACCTCGCCGGTCAAACAGCCCGCAAGCCCAAGCCTGAGTGAAGGGCCTCAGAGGTCTTGCCGCTTGCTGTTGCGGCGCAAGCCCGCGCGCCGGGACTCCGGTGCGTCCGGGTTTTTGTCATGCAGGGAAAATACCGCCCGGCGGCTGTTGGCGGGCTCCAGCACCAACCGCTCTTCCAGCTGCGTCAGCACGCTGTGGGCGTTGTCCCCGCTGTGCGGCACCAGGGCGTAGGCGACACGCACCTGGGCGGTGCAGTCCACATGCAGGCCCTTGCAGGGCATCAGGCAGCGTGCCACGATGCGCGGCCCGAGCGTGGCGGCGTCTTCGGCGCTGAAGGGGCCCTCGACCAGCATGCCAAAGCGCCGCTCGGACAGGCGCGCGGCGCTGTCGATCTCCCGGGCGGTGGACAGCAGGCGCTCGGCCACCCGCAGGGGCAGGTCTTCGGCGGCCTTGCGGCCAAAGTCACGCTGGATCTGCTCCGAGTTCACGAGGTCAATCAGCATCACTGCGCTCTGGTGGCGCAGCCGTCCGGAGCGCGCAATCATGCGCATCAGCCGCTCGGCAAACACATGGCCGTTGATCAGGCCTGTGGCGGGGTCCACGCGGTCCAGACCCTGAATGCGGCGCGTATTTTCCCGCCGATGCTGGCTGCGCAGCATCAGTACCACCATCACGATGGGCAGGTGCACGGCCACACCCAGCTGCATGCCGTACTGCGTCAGGAAACCGCTGGGCACGAACCCCAGGTGGCGCATCAGCGTCCAGCCGGCGGCACTCATCACCGGCAGGTAGGCCAGCAACAGCCACGGGGCGAAACGGTCACCCCGGTGCCAGGCCCAGAACAAGGCGCCCAGGCCGCACAGCTGCAGCAGCATCAGTGCGGTCACAAAAAGGCCGTCCCGCCCACCGGTATGCAGCACGGCCAGCAAGGCCGCCACCGCAAGCCCGACCCCCGACAGCGCCACGACCAGCCAGTGCAAGCGCCTGGACCGCTCGGGCAGCGCCACGGCATTGGAAATGAACATCAACGACGCCGAGATGGTCAGGATGGGCAGCACAGCCGTCGACACATCGTTCCACCAGGGCGAATGGGACCACAGGTGCAGCCCGCCAATGCCGGTGATGGTGGCCTGCGTCAGGCTCAGCAGCACCACCGCCAGTGAAAACCAGGCATAAGCGGCGTCCCGCAGCGACAGTGCCCCCAACGCCGAAACCACCGCCGCCAGCCCGGTCAGCCCGAAGAAGATACCGAGGATCAGCGACACCTGCTGCTCGGAGTTGGACAGCCTTGCTTCACTGATGAAGCGCAGCGGGGCACTGATGGCGTGGTTGTTCTCCAGCCGCAGCAGGTAATGGCTGGGCACCTCGGCCGACACCGCGATCGGCAGCAGGGGGTGCCGGTGCGGAACCGGCCAGCTGGCCACGGCAATCTGGTCGCCGGCCCGCTGTTCGTTCCATTGGCCCAGGCCGTCCAGGGTGTAGAGCGAGGCACGGTCAATGGTGGGCAGCAGCACTTCCAGGTACCAGCGCTCGGCGTCCGGCGCGGGCGGCACACTGAAGCGCACCCACATCACCTGGCCCGTGGTCAGGCGGTAGATGGCGTCCGTGGCCGTGCGTTGCCAGGGGATGTTGGTGGTTCGCGTGACGTCGTCGGGCGTGAAGCGGCCGGTCGTGTCAATCCAGTAGTCGGCCCAGTCCTGCAGCGCCACGGGTTGGTGGCGGGTGTCCAAGTCCAGCACGGTGCGCGGCTGGGTCTCGGTCTGCGCCGTTGCGCTGCACATCAGCCATAAGGCGCAACCCAGCCACACCAGCAGTCTCCGCCAAAAAGGGGAGGTGGCCAGGGAAACAGAGATGCGGCGCATGGGCGAGTGGGTACGGGTCAAAAACAAAGCGGCAACAGGGCCGGACAGGTGCAAAGTACAGAGGATAGGCGGGTCGGACAGCGCCGGGCGTCATGGGCCAGGAACCGCAATTAGGGGGCGATTGTCCCAAACTCGTGCATGGCATATGCTGACACGGCTTGTTGTCTGGCGAAATGGGCGTTTTGTGGTGCGCATGTGCACACCCGTGTGGCATATGTCACTTTTTTGGGTCATTGGGTCACACCATGCGGCCCGTCGCACCGTGCGCAAGCGGCGCGACAATACCCGCATGAACATCGTACGACTCAAAGAAGGCAAAGAGCGCTCCCTGCTGCGCCGCCACCCCTGGCTGTTTGACGGCGCCATCGCCTCGGGCGGGGCTGACGCGGGCGACACCGTCCGTGTGGAAAGCCACAGCGGCCAGTTTCTGGGCTGGGCCGCCTTCAGCCCGCAGTCCAAAATCCGCGCGCGGGTCTGGAGTTTTGACGAGGCCCAGCGCATCGACGCAGCGTTTTTTGAAGCGCGGGTGGATGCCGCCATCCAGGCCAGAGCCCGGTTTGACATCCAGAGCAACGGCGTCCGGCTGATCCATGGCGAGTCCGACGGCCTGCCTGGCGTGGTGGTGGACCGTTACGCCGACACCCTGGTGGCCCAGTTTTCCAGCTGCGGCGCCGAGCGCTTCAAGGGCGTTATCACCGAGGCGCTGCTGGCCCACACCGGTTTGACCCGCCTGTACGAGCGTTCGGACGCCAGCGTGCGTTCACTCGAAGGCCTGCCCGAGGCCACCGGCTGGCTGGCCGGCGACGGCGACACCGGCATCACGATTGCCGAACACGGCTGGCAGCTGAGCCTGGACGTGGCCGAAGGGCACAAAACCGGGTTTTACCTGGACCAGCGCGACAGCCGCCAGAAGTTTGCGGCCTACGCCCGCCGCCTGCAGTTCAAGAACGTGCTGAACTGCTACTGCTACACCGGCGGTTTCACGGTGGCGGCGCTGGCGGGCGGCGCCGCGCATGTCACCTCCATCGACTCGTCCGGCCCGGCCATCGAGCGCGCCAGGGCCAACGTTGCCCTGAACGGCTTTGACGCGGCCCGCACCACCATGCTGGACGCGGACGTCAACGCCATGCTGCGCCAGTACGCCAAGGACGGCAGCACCTTCGACGCCATCGTGCTGGACCCGCCCAAGTTCGCGCCCACCGCTTTCCACGCCGAGCGAGCCGCCCGTGCCTATAAGGACATCAACCGCCTGGCGCTGAGCATTCTGGCCCCCGGCGGCGTGCTGTTCACCTACTCCTGCTCCGGCGGCGTCAATGCCGATTTGTTCCACAAAATCGTCGCCTCGGC
>JBJXEI010000106.1:0-15309 GCA_046154065.1 Polaromonas sp.
GGCAGGCAACGCGCAAACTCAAGCCGACCCAAAATCAACGCGTCCGTCTGGATTTCAGCCATCACGGTGGCCGAGTGTGGCTCGTTGTCAATCAGGCTCATTTCGCCCACATAGTCGCCAGGGCGCATCGTGGCCAAGATCACCTCCCGGCCGCGCGGGTCGGTGGCAATCACACGGGCACGGCCCGTCAGGATGATGGACAAGGCATTGGACTGTTTGCCCTGCTCCACGATGGCTTCACCGCGTTTGAACCGGCGCTTCACCACAGCAGCGGCCACTGCATCACCTTGCGCCACGGTCAACATGGAAAAAAGGGGAACCCGGCGAATCAATTCAAGATTAGAGACCATCGTCGACATTTCAAATCCTCCAGACCTTACCGCCAACAGCGAATTGCACGAGTTCTTACAATCATGGCAGCATATTAAACTTGCAGTTCAGCTAACTTTACTGGCCGCAAAATGCGTGCGCAGCCAATTCCAGCCAATCATGTTAACGCTTTAGTATCAGGCATCACACCCGCAGAACCATTTCCACCTTTTTGCCAGCTTTCACCGCCTGATCGCCTGGTTTGGCACCTGCCAACACCGGTTGTTACACACAGGTTGCCAGCAACCAAGTCTTTCGAACTCTACCCGAGTTCATCATTTTTCATATCCGGCGTTGTCCGGTGACAAACGATCCAACATGAATCACTCCAAAGTTCTCATTCTTGGCTCCGGCCCCGCCGGCTACACCGCTGCTGTCTATGCAGCACGCGCCAATCTGAACCCCGTGCTGATCACCGGCATCGCCCAAGGCGGGCAGCTCATGACCACCACCGAGGTTGACAATTGGCCAGCAGACGTCGACGGCGTGCAAGGCCCGGAATTGATGCAACGCTTCCTGGCGCATGCCGAGCGCTTCAACACCAAGATCATTTTTGACCACATCAACACGGTCGATTTCAGCCAGCGCCCCTTCACCTTGACAGGTGATAGTGGCACTTACACCTGCGACTCGCTCATCATCTGCACGGGCGCGTCCGCCAAGTACCTCGGCCTGCCGTCCGAAACCGCCTTCATGGGCCGCGGCGTATCAGGTTGCGCCACCTGTGATGGTTTTTTCTACCGTGAACAGGAAGTCTGTGTGGTCGGTGGCGGCAACACGGCTGTCGAAGAAGCCCTGTACCTGTCCAACATCGCCAGCAAGGTCACGCTGGTACACCGCCGTGACAAGTTCAAGGCCGAAGCCATCCTGATCGACAAGTTGCACGACAAGGTCGCCCAGGGAAAAATCGAACTGAAGCTGTTCAGCACGCTGGACGAAGTGCTCGGAGACGCCTCGGGCGTGACCGGTGTGCGGCTGAAAAGCACCCAGGACGGCAGCACCGAGGACCTCACCCTCAAAGGGTGTTTTATCGCCATTGGCCACCAACCCAACACCGATATTTTTGCCGGCCAGCTGGACATGAAGGACGGCTACATCATCACCAAAACTGGCTTGCAGGGCTTCGCCACCATGACCAGTGTGCCGGGCATCTTTGCGGCCGGCGACGTGCAGGACCACGTCTACCGCCAAGCCATCACCAGCGCAGGAACAGGCTGCATGGCGGCCCTGGATGCACAGCGGTTTCTGGAACAAAACGAGTAGATGACCGAAGACCCGGGCATGGCCTTGCGGTCAGGCAGCGAAGAACCATTTGGATGGTTTTTCAATTCGGGCTATAATCGCAGGCTAAGCTGAAATCGCTGCAGCATTTTTTGCTGCTTACGCGGTTTAAGCATCCGATTTCTAACTTTTTACGGAGAGTGCGCATGGCACGCGTCTGTCAGGTAACGGGCAAAGGCCCGATGGTGGGAAACAATGTTTCTCACGCTAACAACAAAACCAAGCGCCGGTTCTTGCCTAATCTGCAGTACCGCCGCTTCTGGGTTGAGACCGAAAACCGTTGGGTGCGCCTGCGCATCACCAGCGCCGGTCTGCGACTGGTTGATAAAAAAGGCATTGACGCCGTTCTCGTGGACCTCCGTGCCCGCGGCGAAGTCTAAGGAGAACCATCATGGCTAAAGGCGCACGCGAAAAAATCAAGCTGGAATCAACTGCCGGCACTGGTCACTTCTACACGACCACCAAGAACAAAAAGACCACACCTGAAAAGATGTTGATCATGAAGTTCGATCCCAAAGCTCGCAAGCACGTGGAATACAAAGAAATCAAGCTGAAGTAATTCAGCTGATCTCACAGCAGCTTCGTGTTGCATCAAAAAACCCGTCACACTCTGGCGGGTTTTTTTATGCCTGTCCGCCAATCCTTTCTCCCCCATGGCGCGTGTCCCTGCATGCAAAGCATTCATGTACAGTGCGTGACGACCCAATGGCAAGAGCAATTCTGCCCGCAAAGAGGCAAGCAGACCACATCCTGGCAAGTCCGTCCTGCAGCCAACAGACTCCACCACCCACCCCTTCCCCGCTCGGTACCCTTTGCGAGACTCCAACCACCACAGGCGTAAAAAAACCGCCAGCGCAGGTTCTGCGTGGCGGTTGATGGCGGGCTGGGCAGATCAGCCGAAACGACTGACCTGACCCCGCCGGATAACAGTGATTTACACGCGAGCGGCGCGCAGCTTCATTGAGAAGTCTCTCAACGCCGCAATACCGCTTTCTTCCGCGCGGTGGCACCAGCCCTGCAGATCAGACGCCAGCTGCTCACGGGACGCTGACGTGGTCAGCCACATTTGGCGCAACTCTTCGCGCATGGTCACCATCTTGTCGAGCACGGGGTGCTCTGCACGGGCCTGGGCCAATTGCGGTTTGGCCGCAGCTGGCACCTTGTCATCGTCGCGGTGCAACCAGCGGTTGGCGGAGCGCAGCACAGAGACGTCGGCATTTTTGGCACGCAACACCTGGATCTCAGCCTTGCCGGCGCGGCGCAGTTCGCGGGCAAAACCAGCCATGACTTCGTAGCGGTGGGCAATCAGAGCCTCCAGCGTTTTTTCATCGGCTGCTGGCTTGATCTCACCCAGCTGAAGCTTGGGCGCCACCTTTTTCACGGTCGCCAGACCCATGCGCTCCAGGGCGCGGATGTACACCCAGCCAATGTCAAACTCGTACGGCTTGACGGAAAACTTGGCCGACGTGGGGTAGGTGTGGTGGTTGTTGTGCAGCTCTTCACCACCGATCATGATGCCCCATGGCGAAATGTTGGTGCTGGCGTCCGGCGCCTCGAAGTTGCGGTAACCCCAGTAGTGACCAATGCCGTTGATGATGCCGGCAGCCGTGACAGGAATCCAGACCATCTGGATCGCCCACACCGACAGACCCGCCACGCCGAACAAGGCTAGGTTGATGACCATCATCAAACCGACACCCTGCCAGCTGAAACGGGTGTACACATTGCGCTCCACCCAGTCGTTCGGTGTGCCATGGCCAAATTTGGACATGGTTTCCTTGTTCTTGCTCTCCGCGCGGTACAGCTCTGCACCCTTCCAGAACACGGTTTTGATGCCGTGAGCCTGGGGGCTGTGCGGGTCTTCCAGGGTTTCGCACTTGGCGTGGTGCTTGCGGTGAATCGACACCCACTCTTTGGTGACCTGGCCAGTGCCCAGCCACAGCCAGAAGCGGAAGAAATGCGCCGGAATGGCGTGCAAGTCCATGGCGCGGTGCGCTTGGTGGCGGTGCAGGTAAATCGTGACGCTTGCAATCGTGATGTGCGTGGTCACCAGCGCATACAACACGATTTGCCACCAGCTGGCAGCAAGCAGACCGTGAGCCAGCCAGTCAAGGGCGGCGTCAAACAACATCATAAAAATCCTTTAAACAATCAGCATGGATTGCCCACCGGCGCTGCGCCAGCAGGAGTCTCTTGGGACCACGTTGTATTGTAATCGGATCGACATAAAACACAAACGTGAGCAGTCAGAGGCCAATCGGCTGCTTTAGTTCTGAGAATTCATCAAAATTCGGTAAAGACCACGCAAACACCGCTATCTTTGCGCAACTTGATTGGCTGAAAATCCCGAAAAGTGCGTTATTCGGGATTCTTTCACGCTGCGCCCCTGCTCAGGCTGCAGCGGCCTTTTGCCAGACGGCAGCAAAAAATCCGTCCGTGTGGTGCAGATGCGGCCACAGGCGCAGATAGGGGCCGCTGCACAACGTGTCGGCATGTTCCACGCCCAGATGCGTCAAAAGCGGTGCGGCTTCCAGCACGGCGAAGTCCGGGTTAGCCAAGCCGAAGGCCTCGGCAATCGCTTCGTTTTCCTGACGCAGCACGCTGCAGGTGGCGTACACCAGACGGCCGCCCGGCTTGAGCAGGCGGGCTGCGCTTTGCAAAATGGCGGTTTGTTTGGCGACCAGCTCCGTGATCGCCTTGGGCGTTTGGCGCCACTTCAGGTCCGGGTTGCGCCGCAATGTGCCCAGGCCCGAACACGGCGCATCCACCAGCACGCGGTCGATCTTGCCGGCCAACCGCTTGATGCGGTCGTCACGTTCATGGGCGATGGCGACCGGATGCACGTTGGACAAGCCGCTGCGGGCCAGCCGGGGTTTGAGCGCGTCCAGCCGGTGGCCCGACGTGTCAAACGCGTACAGCCGACCGGTGCTGCGCATGGTGGCGCCCAGCGCCAGGGTTTTGCCACCCGCGCCGGCACAGAAGTCCACCACCATTTCTCCGCGCTTGGGGTCCACCAGCAAGGCCAACAGCTGGGAACCCTCGTCCTGCACCTCGATCGCGCCCCGGGTGAAGGCGTCGAGTTTGCCGAGCTGGGATTTGTCGGCCAGCCGCAGGCCCCATGGGGAGTACGGCGTGGCGGCGGTTTTCAGGCCCGCTTTGGCCAGCTCTTTCTGGACGTCGGCGCGTTTGTCCTTGAGGGTGTTGACCCGCATGTCCAGCCCGGCGGGCGCGTTGAGGCTTTCCACCAGCGGCCAGAAGTCACTGTCCAGCTGCTCCTTGAGCGGCTCGACCAGCCACTGCGGCAGGTTGTGGCGGTGCAATTCCATCAGGTCGTCGGTTTTGACCTGGTCGCAGCGTTGCAGCCAGTCAATCTCCTGATCGGTCAGGGCGCTGAGCAAATAGTCGCGGTCGGCCACAAAACCCAGAATCGCCAGCCGACGCTCGGGCGCGCCGCTGCCGTGCTGGGCCAGGTAGGAGTAAAGGTTTTTCTTGCGCAGCACACCGTAGATGGTTTCAGCCAGCGTGGCGCGCTCACGGGGGCCGAGGCGCAGTTCGCGGAAATAGCGCGACAGCACCATGTCTGCGGGGTGGTCAAATTTAAGAACCTGCTTCAGCAGTTCGGAACAACAGTCAAGGAGGGCTTTTGGATGCATAGCCCCCTATTGTCCCACTGCGCGGCGTGGCGGCCACCCAACCGTCAGTCGGCCTTGAATCCGGTGGCGGCCACGGCCTTGCCCCACTTCAGGGTGTCGGCGCTGATGAGGCTGGCAAATTCGTCGGGGGATGTGCCGGTGACCCGAAACCCGGTTTCTTCCAGCTTGGCCTTCACGTCGGGGGCGCGCACGGCTTTGAGGATGTCGGCATTCAGCCGGGCCACGATGTCGGGCGGCGTTTTGGCGGGGGCGACCACCCCGAACCAGGAACCGAATTCCAGCTCGGCAAAACCCTGTTCCTTGAAGGTCGGCACGTCCGGCAGCGCGCCAGCACGGGCCGCGCCGGTTGCGCCCAGGGCCAGCAGCTTGCCGGCCTTGACGTTGGGCGCAGCCAGGCCGACGGTGGTGAACACGCCCTGCACATCGCCGCTGAACATGCCGCCCAGCGCGTCGCCGGTGCTTTTGTAATGGACCGGCTCGGGTTTGAGCTTGAGCGCGTCGCCCAGCATGTAAGCGCCGAAGTGGCCGGGTGTGCCCGCACCAAAGGTGGCCAGAAACAGCCCTTTTTGCTGACGTGACCAATCGGCAAACTCCTTGGCGTTGCGGGCGGGTGTTTTGAGCGGATTGACCAAAAACACAAAATCAGCCCCGACCACCTGGCTGACGGGCACAAAGTCTTTTTTCGGGTCGTAGGGCAGCTTGTTGTAGCTTGACGGGGCAATGCTCAGCTGCCCGGTTTCGCCCAGCATCAGGGTGTAGCCGTCGGGCGCGGCGCGGGCGGCTTCGGTGGCGGCAATCAGGCCACCGGCACCGGGTTTGTTGTCCACGATCACGCCCTGGTTGCCCCAGCCTTCAGAAAGCTTTTGCGCCAGCAGGCGGGCAACGATGTCGGGGCCGGTCCCGGCCGGGAAACCCACAATCAGCCGCACCGGTCGGCTCGGGTAGCTGGCCGCAGTTTGGGCCTGGACGGCCCAGGGCAGCAGCGCGGTGGCGACGGCCGCCAGCATCAGGCGGCGGGCGTGGCGGCGAGGGGCTTGAATAGGGTGGGTCATGGTGTTGTCTCCTGTTGGTGTTGTTGAGCGGTGTGGAATCTCGTCAGGGGTCGTCAGCCCAGCGCAAAAAACCGCATGTCCACCCGGTTCGGCAGCCGCTGCCCGGTGCCGACAAACAGCCGTGTGGTGATCCACGCCAGCGCGGGGGAAGCGGTTTCAAACTGCGGGGTGCAGCGGAAGTACACCTGCTCGGGCGGCGCCACCTCGCCGCGCTGAAGCCGGGCCATCACGTCGGCCGGGGCGCTGCGCAAGGCACGGTTTTGCACATAAATCAGCTCGCCTGCGTCGGTCTCCAGCACGTAGCGGGCGTCCAGTTGCGCCAGCGTGGGGCTGACGATCAGCTGAAAGTCACAGCCGCCGGGCAGCACCCGGGCGCGCCAGCCCGCTCCCGCTGCGTTGCCCCCGACGATGGGGATCAGCCGCCGCACGCCTTGGGCGGTGGCCCCTACCTCAACGGGCGTGCCCACCTCGACCGACAGGTCGGCAAAAAACGTCAGCGTGGGCATGGGCAGCTCGGCAAAACGAGGCGAGTCACAAGGCAAGTCACGGGATGAATCGGTCATGGTTTTGAGGGTAAGCCCGTGGAGCAGGGACGTCTGTCATCCCTGAAGATGACAGCCCCTCACCTGACAACGCCCCCGACCCATGCGCACCTGGACCCCCTGCCCCGCCGACCCGTTGGCCGACCATGCCCTGGTCGGGCTGATCGGGCAGCTGGGCCTACCGGGTTTTCAGCGCACGCTGCTGCACACACTGGCCCCGGTGATTCCGGCGGCCTCGTTTTCGGTGTATTCGGTTTATGGTCTGGCGTCGAGTGCGCCGCAGTTGTTCATGTCGGCCAGCCACGGCATTGCCGACACCACCGTGGCCTGCTGGCAGGCCTACCTGGCCGGTCCGCACCAGGGCGACCAAACGCTGAGCACCCGCGAGCCGACCGACACCCAGCCCACGCGGCTGATGCATATCACCGCCCAGGAGGTGCCGCCCGCGCATCGGGCGCAGGTGTATGACGCGCACGGCATGGCCGAACGGGTGTCCGTGGTGCAGTCACGGACCAGCTTGGGCGGTGTGCTGGCCCTGAACTTCTACCGCCACCAGCACCAGCGGGCGTTTCAGGACGACCAGCTGGCGGCGCTGTCCAGCCTGGCCCCGGCGCTGATGGCGCTGGTGCAAAAACAACTGGCATTGACGGCGATTGCGCCCCCAGCCACGCCACCCTTGAGCACCGCCCGCCAGCGCCTGCAGGCCCTGAACCCGCAGCTGACACCGCGTGAGCTGGACGTTTGCGCCCGGCTGCTGCTTGGCATGACGCAGGACGGTATTGCCAGCGACCTGGGCATTGGCCTGCCCACGGTCAAAACCCTGCGCAACCGTGCGTTTGCCCGGCTGGGCATTCACTTTCGCAACGAGCTGTTTGCGCGGGTGATGCCGCACTGACCGCAGCAGCAGCAACAACAACAGCATCAGCAGGAACGCAAAGGCCGCTGCAAACCGCTATTAAATCAATAGCACAACAGGCAATTAAACCGTAGGCCGGTGGCCTGTTTGGCTCGATAAGTGGTTCAAATGATGCTGAAAACCGAGTTTTCAGCCTCCATGGCGCCTGTAAACCACCTCGAACGCGTGCCGCTCGATCTCGGCCAGTGTGGGCGAATGGCCCGCCCACAGCACCAGCACGGGGCCGGGCAAGTCCAGTGACTGCTCCAGGGAGCGGCACAGGGCGTAACGGTCGTCGTCGTGCAGGCCGGGCAGTTCGATGAACAGCAGGTAGGCGCGCCGCCAGGCAAATTCACGCAGGTTTTTGCGCACCAGCCAGGCCCTGGCAATGGGCTTGCACAGGGCCAGCCCGGCCAGCAGTTCACCCAGCTCGAATTCACTGAGGTGGTGGCGGCTGATGGCGTTGAAAAACGCGCTGTCGCTCAGTTCTTCCCACACGCGGGCCTCGGCCTCGCTGGCGTCCTTGAGGCGCTCACGCCAGCGTTTCAGCGCGGCGGTGTCCTGGCTGCCGTCCGGGGCGGGTTGCTCCAGCTCGGCCACGGCGGCGCGGCAGGCCCACCAGCGGTGCGCGGCGCTGTGCTCAAACAAGGTGGTGAGGTGCGTCAGGCGCGCGGTGCGTTCACCCTCGGGCAAACACAGCACCAGCCCGCGCAGCGCGCCCGCGTGGCCGGGGGTGATCTGCAGCGCCTGTTCGTAGTGCGGGCGCACGTCCAGCGCCGGGTCCAGGCGGCGATGCAGGTCGCCCAGCGCGGCGGCTTCGTCGGCGTTGTGCCGTCCGGCGCTGGCCGTCAGCTCGCTGATGCGGCTGCGCACCCGCGCCAGGTAGGCGTGGTGCAGCCGCCAGTCGGTGCCGTTGTCGCGGCACCACTGCTCGTCAAACCGCGTGACCCAACGGTCCGCGTCTGCGCCTAGCAGCGCCAGCGCGGGCGTGCCGGACCAGGCCGGCACCCGCTGCGGGGCATCGAGGGCTTCGAGCCGGTCGCGCAGGCCGGGGTGGGTGTCGTCCACGTCGCTGAGCTCCCGCAGCCGGCGCCTGAAGGATTGCTGGGCAAACACCTCCCCCGGCGGGCGGCCCAGCATCTGGCGCATGGCCGCAAACGGGCCCACGGGCTGGGCGCTGTGGCTGGCCGCGCGCCAGTGCAACGGCCAGAACTCGCGGCCCAGCCAGTCGCCCTTGATGGCGATTTCGCTCAGGGCGTCAGCGGCCACCTGCTTGCCCAGCAGCTTGCCCGCGATGCGGTCGGCCTCGTACTCGTCCTGGCGCGCCAGGGCGAAGGTTTTGGCCGCAAACCGGGGAAAGTACCAGCGAAAAAACGCCTGCGTGGCGGCGGCCACCGGGCCGTCGTTGTCCCGCAGGCCGTGCTCCAGCCGCGCCCAGCTGAGCCGGGTGCGGTAAATCCACGCGGCAAAGGTGCCGTGCCCGCCGCGCAGGTGGCCGTACTCGTGCGCCATCACGGCCAGAAAGCGGGGCCGGTCGATGGCCAGCAGCAGCGGCAGCCCAATCGTCAAGTAGTTCACCGAGCCGCCCAGCAGCCCCCAGCGCGGCAGCTGGGTGATGCTGGCGTTGAACTCGCTGCTCAGCAGCACGCGGTGAATCGGCGGGCCCTTGATTTTTTTCTGGATGCGGGCCAGCGCCTCGAACAGCGCGGGCGCCTCAAGCGGCAGCAGCTCGCGGCCCTCGGGCGCGTCAAACCGGCACCACAGCGCCCGCAGGCTGGTCCAGAACAAACCGGCCGCGCCCAGCAGCATCCAGATCAGATAGAACCTGAACTGCCCCCGCAGCATGGCCGACACGCCCCAGACCAGCAGCGCACCGCCCAGCAGCAGGCAGCCCAGCACCCAGGCGTAGCCCAGCGCGGCAAACCGCATCACGCTGCGGCGGTAGGCGGCGCTGTTGTCGGCACTGTCGTGCTCGCTCAGGCGCACCAGATGAACGAAATCGGCCCGATTCATGGCAACCCCCCTCTTTTTTAGTTGAGGACAATGGTAGCCATGCAAAACGACGACCTGCCCCCACTGATCGAGACCCCACCCGGCCTGTACCGCCACTACAAAGGCATGCTGTACGAGGTGGTGAACACCGTGCGCCACAGTGAAACCCTGGAGCCCATGACGCTGTACCGCGCCCTGTATGGCGAGCAAGGCCTATGGGTGCGCCCGGCGGCCATGTTCAATGAAGAGGTGGTGATTGATGGTGTGCGCCAGCCGCGCTTTGCCAAGGTCACGCATCCGCTGGGCTGACTCGGCTCCGGGGGTCGTCGATAATCGTTGGTTATGTCCGAACCCATTGAAATCGCCAACCAAGTCAAGCGCCGCCGCACGTTTGCCATCATCTCCCACCCCGACGCGGGTAAAACCACGCTGACGGAAAAGCTGCTGCTGTTCTCCGGCGCGATTCAGATCGCTGGCAGCGTCAAGGCCCGCAAGGCCGCACGCCACGCCACGTCCGACTGGATGGAAATCGAAAAGCAGCGGGGTATTTCGGTGGCCTCGTCCGTCATGCAGATGGAATACCGGGGTTGCGTCATCAACCTGCTGGACACGCCCGGCCACCAGGACTTTTCAGAAGACACCTACCGCGTGCTGACCGCCGTGGACGCCGCGCTGATGGTGATCGACGCGGCCAACGGCGTGGAGCCACAAACCCGCCGCCTGCTGCAGGTCTGCCGCGCCCGGGGCACGCCCATCCTGACCTTTGTCAACAAGATGGACCGCGAGGTGCAGGACCCGATGACGGTGATGGACGAGATCGAACGCGAGCTGGGCATGGCCGTGGTGCCGTTCACCTGGCCCGTCGGCATGGGCAAGCTGTTCCACGGTGTGTACGACCGCCGCGAAGACCGCATGCGCGTGTTCAGCCCCGGCGAGGAAAAAGCCGGTGGCGACGACGAAATCCTGGCCGGGCTGGGCAATGCCGAGGCCGCCCAACGCTTCGGGGCCGAGTACGAACAAGCCCAGGGCGAGATCGAACTCGTCGCCGGGGCCACGCCCGAATTTGACCGCGATCTTTTTTTGGCGGGCAAACAAACCCCGATGTTTTTTGGCTCGGCCATCAACAACTTTGGTGTGCAGGAAGTGCTGGACGCGCTGGTCGACCTGGCCCCAGCCCCCGGCGACCGCACCGCCATGCAGCGGGTGGTGCACCCGGAAGAGAAGAAATTCTCAGGTGTGGTCTTCAAGATCCAGGCCAACATGGACCCCGCCCACCGCGACCGGATTGCGTTTTTGCGTGTCGCCAGCGGCGAATTCACCCGCGGCATGCGGCTGAAGGTGGTGCGCAGCGGCAAGGAGCTGCGGCCCAACACGGTGGTGAGCTTCATGAGCCAGCGCCGCGAACTGCTGGACACCGCCTTTGCCGGCGACATCATTGGCATCCCGAACCACGGCGTGCTGCAGCTGGGCGACACGCTGACCGAAGGCGAAGCGCTGCAGTTCACCGGCCTGCCGTTTTTTGCGCCGGAAATGTTCCGCGCTGTGGAGGTGGCCGACCCGCTGCGCACTAAACAACTGCGCGCCGGGCTGACGCAGCTCGGTGAAGAAGGCGCGATTCAGGTGTTTCGCCCGATTGCCGGGTCATTGCTGCTGCTGGGCGCGGTGGGCCAGCTGCAGTTTGAGGTGGTGGCGCACCGGCTGGAGCATGAGTACGGCGTCAAGGCCCGCATCATGGGCAGCAACTTCAACCTGGCCCGCTGGGTGACCAGTGACGACGCCAACGAGCTGAAAAAATTCATGGACGCCAACGCCCACCGCGTGGCGCTGGACGCCGTCGATGCGCCCACCCTGCTGGTGGATCACAGCGCCACGCTGCGGGCGGTGGAGCAGCAGTGGCCGAAAATCAAGTTCCACGCGCTGCGTGAGCACGCTGGGTTGGTGTTTCAGTCGAAGATGTAGGCCTTCACAAGCGCGCCCGGCGCGCTTACCGCAGGGGACTCTCAAAAATATTCAAGACCAGGGATTTGCGAAAAAGGCGCGCGGGGCGGTGTACACCATCTTGCATGTCGCCTGTTGGGTAAAGCGCGGGGTGCGCTGGCGCGGCCTGCCCAGGCTCCAGGATCAACGGTGCCATCCGCGCCCGAAAGGTCGATTTATTGAGCACAACGCCCATGACTTGTTCATACGTGCGTTGAAGTTCTGCCAGTGTGAACGTCTCGGGCATCAATCCCAGCGGCAGCGTTGAATAGGCGGCCTTGTTGCGCAGCCGCTCCAACGCTTTCGAAATCAAGTGCGCGTGGTCGAATGCCAGCGCGGGTAGCGCATCGACATCGCACAGCTCCAAAACGTCGCCCCCCTGCGCCAGCAGGCTCTGCAACGGCACCAGCGCCAAATACACCACGGACAACGACCATCCCCGGGGGTCGCGATCTGGGCTTGACTCGGACACCAGCTGTTCAAGGTGGGCCGACGTGACGCCAGCCTTCGCCTTCAAGACCCTGGCCGCCGTTTCAAAGGTATTGGCGTCGCACTCTGGACGCACGTAGCCACCCGGCAACGCGAGTACCCCGGCAAACGGTGTTTGCGCCCTGCGCTGCAATGCGACCTGCAAGCCACCCGGGGCCAAAGCAAGCAAGACAACATCAATGGTCACGATGATCGGGTGCTGCATAAAAGACCTTTTTCGCTAGTTTTCACGATTGTAATTCACTTAGTTAATTATTCAACTAAGTGTGCTACAGTCGATTCGACATCAGTAAAAAAAGACTTATTCAGCCGCAAAAGGACGATCACATGCTGCAACTTCACAGCCGATTTGAGGATGGAACCACACGGAAAATTCCGTTCGAGGCATTCACGTTTCCGGGTGGTGAGCAAGGTGTTTGCATTGACACCGCTGCACTGCACGAAGCGGCCGCTGGCAGCTTCACCATCGAGGCTGCTTTGCGCAACAGTGGTGACGTTCTGACGCTGCTCATGCTGACCGACGCACTGCGCCAGGCGTTGCCCACCGCAGAAATCTCACTGGTCATGCCCTATGTGCCCTACGCCAGGCAAGACCGGGTGTGTCGGCCTGGCGAATCGCTGAGCATTCGAGTGTTTGCACAGCTCATCAACACACAAAATTTCCGCACGGTCACCATACTGGACCCCCACAGCTCGGTGACACCGGCCCTGATCAACAACGTGGTCGTCACCGACGCGCGGGACCACGTCGCCCGGGCCGTTGCGGCCATGGGTGGTGACGTGGTGCTCGTTGCCCCGGACATGGGTGCCGCAGGCAGGGTACGGGAGATCGCAGCCGCACTGGGGCTTCCCATGCTGCAGGCTCAGAAGACACGCCACGCCAGCAGTGGGGTCGTGACTGGCGTGGAAATTTTGGGCGATATCCCCAACAAGCCTTTGCTGGTGGTGGACGACATTTGTGACGGTGGCCGCACCTTCATTGAGCTGGCGTTGGCAGTTCACCGCGTCGCCCCCATGCAAACAATGGGGCTGTACGTCAGCCACGGCATCTTCAGCAAAGGGCTGGGCGTCCTCAGCCCGCTGTACAGCCAGGTGTTCACGGCCAACAGCTGGCTGGACAGCAGCACTCCAGGCCTGAGCCTCGTTTGACATTACTCATTTTTTTTTGGAGGCAGACTCATGCGCATCAACCCATTGACCCAAACAGATTTTTATAAAACGGGCCACATTTTTCAGTACCCCGCTGGCACGACAGAGGTCTACTCCAACTTCACACCCCGCTCGTCGCGGCTGGCCAATGTGTTGCCTGAATACTTTGACGACAAGGTGGTGTGGTTTGGATTGCAGGCGTTCATCAAGTCCTACCTCATTGAGATTTGGAATGAGGGGTTTTTCAAACGCCCTAAAGCCGAAGTGGTGGCCACCTACAAACGCCGAATGGACACGTCCCTGGGGGTTGATGCGGTGTCTGTCGACCACATCGCTGCACTGCACGACCTCGGCTATTTGCCACTCGACATCAAAGCCTTGCCCGAGGGTTCACGCGTCAATATGCGGGTGCCGGTGCTGACCGTGCGCAGCACGCACGCCAGCGCTTACTGGCTGACGAACTACCTTGAATCTGTTTTGAGCAACTCGTTGTTCAAGCCCACCACCAGCGCCACCACAGCCTTTGAATACCGCAAGCTGCTGCAAGCCTATGCTGTCATGACGGGCGCGCCGCAGGACTTTGTACTTTGGCAGGCCCACGACTTCTCGTACCGCGGCATGTCGGGCATGCATGATGCAGCGGCCAGCAGCGCAGGTCACTTGTTGTCTTTCTATGGCACTGACACGGTCTCTGCGCTGGACTACCTGGAAGAGTTTTACCTTGCCAACGCAGACACCGAACTCATCGGCGGCAGTGTTCCGGCGACCGAACACAGCGTGATGTGCATGGGCGGTATGGACGACGAGGTGCAAACGATTCGGCGGCTAATCACCGAGGTCTACCCGAGTGGAATCATCTCGGTGGTCTCCGACACCTGGGATTTTTTCAAAGTCATCACCACACACGCGCAGACGCTGAAGGCAGAGATCCTGGGCCGCACGCCCAATGCCTTGGGCCAAGCCAAAGTGGTGTTTCGCCCGGACAGCGGTGACCCCGCGAACATCCTGTGCGGACGCCCCTTTGAAGTCGTGGCCAACACAAGCGACGCAACGCTTGACGCCCTCGCGGACGGCATCTCCGTCGTGCAGTTTGAAGAGCGGTACTACGACGTTCAAACCAATCCATCGGCTGGCGGCGCCAAGTACAGGCTGGACGAACTGAGTGCCGCCGAAGTCAAAGGTGCCGTGGAATGTCTGTGGGATGGGTTTGGCGGCACGTTGACCACCAACGGCTACAAGGTGTTGAATGAACGTGTGGGCTTGATCTACGGCGACTCCATCACCCTGGCGCGTGCTCACGCCATTCTTGAGCGCTTGCGCCAAAAAGGATTCGCGTCCTGCAATGTGGTCTTTGGTGTGGGTTCCTACTCCTACCAGGGCGTGACACGCGACACCTTTGGCTGGGCGGTCAAGTCGACCAGTGGCGTCGTCAACGGCGAGCGCCGGGAACTCTTTAAAGACCCGGTGACTGACAACGGCACCAAGCGCTCAGCCAAAGGTCTGCTGCGCGTAGAGAAAGAGGGCCATGACTTTGTGCTCTACGACCAACAATCGCCCGAGCAGGAAACCCAGGGTGCCCTGCAGAGTGTCTTTCGGGACGGGAAGCTCTTGCGTGAGGAGAGTCTGAGCACGATCCGCAACCGCCTTTGGGCGCAACTGTGATGTTCAAGCGCGATTAAAGGCTTCCTGCCAAGGCAATCATTGCCTTGGCAGCTACTGATTCAATAGCAAATCAAATGATCCAACCTCACCACGCCAGCGCCGCAAAGCGCAGCACCAGAAAATCCAGCAGCGCCCGCACCGCCGGGGACAGGTGCCGCCGGGATGGGTACAGCGCGTAGATGGTCAGGGCGGGCACTTGCCAGGGCGGCAGCACCACCTGCAGCGTGCCTGCGGCCAGGCTGGGCTGC
>JBJXEI010000107.1:0-7097 GCA_046154065.1 Polaromonas sp.
GAACGCGGCGCGGGTTTTGCCGAAGTGGCGCGGGCGCTGCTGGCCGCGCGCTGAAATCCAGACTCAGACCGGTTTGGCCAGGCCCAGTTTTTCGACCAGCGCTTTTTCGCGCGTGAAGGTGTCCTGCGCAAACTTGGTGTAGCCAGGGGTGCTCATGTACATCGGCACCATGTCGTAGCGCGCCAGTGCGGTTTTGTAGCTTTCCTGCTCCATGGCTTGCTTGAAGGCGTCGTGCAGGCGCTTGACCACTGTGGGCGGCGTGCCGCGCGGCGCACCAATGCCAAACGGCGAGTTTTGCACCAGGTCCAGGCCCAGTTCCTTGAGGGTGGGCGCGTCCGGGAACTTGGCCAGGCGCTTGTCGCCCCATGTGTTGAGCACACGCAGCTTGCCCGCCTCGACCTGCGGCGCAAAACCAGTGGAGTCGGCGGCGGCCATGATGTTGCCGCCCAGAATCGACTGCATCAGGTCTGCGCTGCCCTTGTAGGGCACGTGCAGCAGCTCGATGCCCAGCTTCTGCGCGATCAGCTCCATCGTCAGGTGCGGGCTGGTCATGGTGCCGGTGGAGCCGTAGCTGAGTTTGCCGGGGTTGGCCTTGGCCCAGGCGACAAAGTGCGTCCAGCTTTTGAGCTGCGAGTCAGCGGGCACCACCAGGCCAAAGGCGTAACCGGTGACGTTGAGCACATAGCTGATGTCCTTGATCGGGTCCCAGCTGATTTTGGTCGTGTAGGGCAGGCGAAACACGCCCAGCGGAATCTGCGCCACGGTGTAGCCATCCGCGGCCGCGCCCTGCAGCTGCTGCGCAGGCAGCGTGCCGCCAGCGCCCGGTTTGTTTTCCACCACCACGGGCTGGCCGAGGATTTTGGAGGCGTTGTCGGCCAGCGAACGCATGGTGATGTCGGTCGGGCCACCGGCCGGGAAGGCCACCAGCAGTTTGATCGGGCGGTTGGGGAAGGCGCCCTGCGCGAAGGCTTGGCTGCCCAACGAAGGCACGGCCAAAGCGGCGGCGGATTGAAGCAGAAGGCGGCGCTGAATGAGACGTTGCATGCAAAAACTCCTGAAAAGTGTGGGCAGCAAGCGGTGCCGCAAAACGCCCATCTTCGACGCCCCTGCCTGCTAGCGCATCAGGGCAAGTCCTGAAGGCTTGTCACCTGGGTGTCAGGCCCACTGGGTGAAAAATGCCTCCCAGGCGCTCTTCCGGGGCTGAAAGATCAAAAAAACATTCAAACAAGGGCCAAACTTGCCACTGGCCCTTGTTTTCATTGCCGGAACTGCTACTTATTCAATAGCAATCACGCATCTCACACCCGCGCCAGCACCGGCCGCAGCGCCTGCCCGGTGTGTGTGCCCAAGGCCACCACCGCCTCGGGCGGGGCGGACGCCACCACGGTGCCGCCAGCGTTGCCGCCGTCGGGCCCGAGGTCAATCACCCAGTCGGCCTCGGCGATCACGTCCAGGTCGTGCTCGATCACCACCACGCTGTGGCCGCCGTTGACGAGGCGGTGCAGCACGTGGATCAGCTTTTCGACGTCGGCCATGTGCAAGCCCACCGTGGGCTCGTCCAGCACGTACAGGGTGTGCGGCGCTTTTTGGCCGCGCCGGGTGATGTCGTCGCGCACCTTGCTGAGTTCAGTCACCAGTTTGATGCGCTGCGCCTCGCCGCCGCTGAGCGTCGGGGACGGCTGGCCCAGCGTGAGGTAACCCAGCCCCACGTCTTTCAGCAGCTGCAGCGGGTGGCCGATGGCGGGCATGGACGCGAAGAAATCCACCGCCTCGTCGACTTCCATGCGCAGCACGTCGCCGATGCTTTTGCCGCGCCAGGTCACGGCCAGGGTTTCCGGGTTGAAGCGCGCGCCGTGGCAGGTTTCGCACAGCACCTTCACGTCGGGCAAGAAGCTCATGCCGATGGTGCGCACGCCCGCGCCTTCGCAGGTCGGGCAGCGGCCTTCACCGGTGTTGAAGGAAAAGCGCCCCGCTGCGTAACCCCGGGCGCGCGCTTCCAGCGTGTCGGCAAACAGCTTGCGCACGGTGTCCCAAAAGCCGATGTAGGTGGCCGGGCAGCTGCGCGGCGTTTTGCCGATGGGGGTCTGATCGACTTCCAGCACGCGGTCCACCACGCGGTACCCGGCGATGCTGCGGCAGCCGACCCAGGCCGGGTGCTGGCCCGCGTCGTCCGACTCGCGGCCGGCCTTGGTCGAGCGCTGGGCCACGGCAGCCGCCACGTTGGTCAGCAGCACGTCGCGCGCCAGCGTGGATTTGCCCGAGCCGGACACGCCGGTCACCGCCACCAGGCGGTAGAGCGGGACCTCGATCGACACGTCTTGCAGGTTGTGCAGGTCCGCACCCGTGACGCTGAGCCACGGCGTGACGGGGTTGATCGCCCCGGGGGCCGCGTTGTGCGCGGTGCTGGCTGCGGCGGCGTCGGCTTTGATCGTGGCGGCTTTGAGGGCGGCTTGTTTGGCTTTGCTCAGAGGTTTGGCAGCGGGGGCACCCTCACCCCTGCCCTCTCCCGCGTACGGGAGAGGGAGTGAGTCAGGTGCGCCATGCAGCGTCTCACGGCGCGGGTGCAGCGGGTGAATCAGCGGGTTGGCCAGGTAGCGCCCGGTCAGTGACTCGGGCACGGCCGAGAGCTGGGCGGCCGTGCCCTGCGCCACCAGGGTGCCGCCACGTTTGCCCGCACCGGGGCCGATGTCGATGATGTTGTCGGCACGGCGGATGGTGTCTTCATCGTGCTCGACCACCACCAGCGTGTTGCCCCGGTCGCTGAGTTTGCCCAGGGCGCGCAGCAGGATCTGGTTGTCACGCGGGTGCAGGCCAATCGTGGGCTCGTCCAGCACGTAACACACGCCCTGCAGGTTGCTGCCCAGTTGCGCGGCCAGGCGAATGCGCTGCGCCTCCCCGCCCGACAGCGTGGGCGCGCCCCGGTCCAGCGTGAGGTAACCCAGGCCCACGTCTTCCAGAAACTCCAGCCGGGACTTGATCTCGGGGATCAGGTCGCGGGCAATGCCGGCTTCACGCCCGGTCAGGCGGAGCTTTTCGACCCAGGCGCGGATGTCCGTGACCGACAGGCGGGCGATGTCGGCAATGCCCACGCCCAAAAACTGCACGGCGCGGGCCTGTTTGTTCAGCCGTGTGCCGGCGCAACCGGGGCAGACGGTGTCAGCCACGTCGTCCACTTCGGGCTCGGCAAAACTTTGTTCGCGGCCTTTGTTGTCGTCGTCCTGCACCGAGTCGTCAAAGGCCTTGCGCTGCTCTTTGGTGAGTTTGACGCCCGTGCCCACACAGTCGGTGCACCAGCCGTGTTTGCTGTTGTAGCTGAACAGGCGCGGGTCCAGCTCGGGGTAGGACGTGCTGCACACCGGGCAGGCGCGTTTCGTTGAAAACGCCTGCAGTTTGCCGATGTGTTTGGTGGCCGTGCCGTTGGCCATGGCACCCACCAGCCCGTCGAGCGGGCCCAGCACATGCACCACCCCTTTGCCGTGTTGCAGCGCGCTGGCCAGCAGGGCGCGCAGCGCGGCCTCGTTGTTCGGCGTGACCAGCAGGTCACCCACCGGCAGCTCCACCGTGTGTTCCTTGAAGCGGTCGATGCGCGGGAAGTTGGTGGTCGGCAAAAAATCACCGTCGATGCGCAGGTGCGTGTAGCCACGCGGGCGCGCCCAGTCGGCCAGCTCGGTGTAGACGCCCTTGCGGGCAATCACCAGCGGCGCCAACAGGCCGATGTGCTGGCCCCGGTAGTTTTTGAGCAACTGGGCGGCGATGCTCTCGGGGCTTTGCGGCATCACGGCGGCATCGTCCTTGGTGCAGTGCTGCACCCCCAGCTTGACGTAGAGGAGGCGCAAGAAGTGCCAGATCTCGGTGGATGTGCCCACGGTGGACTTGCGCCCGCCGCGTGACAGGCGCTGCTCGATCGCCACCGTGGGCGGGATGCCGTAGACCGCGTCCACCTCGGGCCGCCCGGCGGGTTGCACGATGGAGCGGGCGTAGGCGTTGAGGGATTCGAGGTACCGCCGCTGGCCCTCGTTGAACAAAATGTCAAACGCCAGCGTGGATTTGCCCGAGCCCGACACGCCAGTGACGACGTTGAATTTGCCGCGCGGAATGTCCACCGACAGGCTTTTGAGGTTGTTTTCCTTGGCGTTGACGATCTGGATGTCGTTCGAGAAGGTTGGCCGCGTTGTCCACAGCTTAGGCCGGGCCTCTTGCACGCCGTGCACCTGGCCCATCACCGCCTCGTACTCGCGCAGCGCCTTGGCGGTGTGGGACGTGGGGTGCTCGCGCACCTGCTCGGGGGTGCCTTCGGCCACCAGCAGGCCCCCGGCGTCGCCGCCTTCGGGGCCCAGGTCGATCAACCAGTCGGCGGCGCGGATCACGTCCAGGTTGTGCTCGATGACGATCAGCGAGTTGCCTGCGTCCAGCAGCTTGCGCAGCGCCCGCATGAGTTTGGCGATGTCGTCAAAGTGCAGGCCGGTGGTCGGCTCGTCAAACAAAAACAGCGTGCCCCGGCCCGGCCGGGCCAAGGCCAGCGCCTGTTTGCTGGCGCTTTTGGTTTTGCTTGACGATTTGCTGGCCTCGGCCAGAAACCCCGCCAGCTTCAGGCGCTGCGCTTCCCCGCCCGACAGCGTGGGCACGGGCTGCCCCAGCTTCACGTACTCCAGCCCCACATCGACGATCGGTTGCAGCGCACGGATCACCTCGCGGTCTTGCGCAAACAGGTGATGCGCCTCGCTCACCGTCAGGTCCAGCACATCGGCCACATTGAGCAGCCGCGCGTGCAGCTGGCCGACGGGTTGGCGCTCGATGGTGATTTCAAGAATCTCGGGGCGGTAGCGTTTGCCGTCGCAGTCGGGGCAGCGCAGGTACACGTCGCTCAAAAACTGCATCTCGACATGCTCGAAGCCCGAGCCGCCGCAGGTCGGGCAGCGCCCGTCCCCGCTGTTGAAGCTGAACTTGGAGGCGGTGTAACCGCGCTGCTGCGCCAGCGGGGCCTGCGCGAACAGCTCGCGCACGGCGTCCCAGGCGCCCACATAGCTGGCCGGGTTGGAGCGCGCGGTTTTGCCGATGGGTGACTGGTCCACAAACACCACATCGTTCAGGTGGTCCGCACCCATCAGCCGGTCGTGCAGGCCGGGCGTGTCGGTGGCCTTGCCAAACTGCCGCAGCAGCGCGGGGGCCAGGATGTCCTGCATCAGCGTGGACTTGCCCGAACCGCTGACACCGGTGACACACACCAGGCGCTGCAGCGGGAAGTCCACCGTCAGGTTTTTCAGGTTGTGGTCACGCGCGCCTTCCAGAATCAGGCGCGGGGTGTTGTCGGTCACGGCGCGTTTGAAACCCATGCCGACCTGCTTGCGGCCCCCCAGGTAAGCGCCGGTCAGCGTGTCAGCGTGTTTGAGGTCGTCGGGCGTGCCGTCAAACACGATGGAGCCGCCTTTTTCACCCGGGCCGGGGCCCATGTCGATCATGCGGTCGGCCGCCAGCATCACGGCCGGGTCATGCTCGACCACCACCAGCGTGTTGCCGGCGTCGCGCAGGCGGTGCATGGCCTGGGTGATGCGGTTCATGTCACGCGGGTGCAGGCCAATGGAGGGCTCGTCCAGTACGAACAGCGTGTTGACCAGCGAGGTGCCCAGCGCCGTCGTCAGGTTGATGCGCTGCACCTCGCCGCCCGACAGGGTGCGGCTCTGGCGGTCCAGCGTGAGGTAGCCGATACCCACGTCACTGAGGTACTTCAGCCGCTGCTGGATTTCCTCGAACAGCGATTTCAGGGCCTTTTGCTCGGCGTCATCACCCAGCGCCGCAAACGACAAGCTGGCCGAGAACTTCTGCAAACGGTCAATCGGCAGCCGCATCAGGTCGTGCAGGCACAGGCCAGGCATGGCTTCGAGCTGGTCGCGGCGCCACTGGGCACCCACCGGCAAGAAGCGCTGCGCGGGGGGCAGCACGGCATCGGCCGCGGCTTGGGTGCCCAAGCGCCACAGCAGTGATTCGAGTTTGAGGCGCGCACCGCCGCAGGTGTGGCATTCGGTGTAGCTGCGGTACTTGGACAGCAGCACCCGGATGTGCATCTTGTAGGCCTTGCTCTCTAGGTACTCAAAAAAGCGCTTGATGCCAAACCAGTGCTGGCTCCACTTGCCGTTCCAACTCGGTGAGCCGTTGATGACCCAGCCCTGCTGCTCGGGCGTGAGTTTGTACCAGGGCGTGTCGCGCGGAATGCCAGCGGCCTCGGCGTGGCGCATCAGGTCGTCCTGCGCTTCTTTCCAGGCCGGCGTTTGCATGACCTTGACCGCCCCGGCGCGCAACGTGAGTTTGTCGTTCGGGATCACCAGGCCGTAGTCCACCCCGATGACGCGGCCAAAACCCTTGCAAGTGGTGCAGGCGCCCATGGCGGAGTTGAAGGAAAACAGCGAAGGCGTCGGCTCTAGGTAGCGGGTGTCGCTGTCGGGGCAATGCAGGCCTGTTGAAAAGCGCCACATTTCCTCCGGGCCGTCCGTGGACGACTGGACGTACACATTGAGCCGCCCACCCCCGCGTTTGATGGCCACCTCAATGGCCTCCACGGCGCGGGCTTTTTCAATCGTCTGGATGCGAAAGCGGTCGGCCACTACATCGAGCAGCTTGTGCGGCCCGGCGGGGGTGGCCACCTCGCGTTCGGTGTGCACGCGGGTGAAACCGCTGGCGGACAGCCATTGCTCCAGCTGCTCAGGGCTCGTGTTGCCGGGCAACTCCACCGGGAAGGTCATGACCACCCGTGCCTCTGAATCGGCGGTGCGCGCCATCAGTTCGGCGTAAATCGACTCGGGCGTGTCATGCCGCACGGCCTGGGCGGTCTTTGCGTCAAACAACTGGGCGGCGCGGGCGTACAGCAGCTTGAGGTGGTCGTTCAGCTCCGTCATCGTGCCCACGGTGGAGCGGGAACTGCGCACCGGGTTGGTCTGGTCAATGGCAATGGCGGGCGGCACCCCCTCGACCTTGGCCACCGCCGGTTTG
The DNA here is from genome assembly GCA_046154065.1 of Polaromonas sp. Lineage (GTDB taxonomy): Bacteria > Pseudomonadota > Gammaproteobacteria > Burkholderiales > Burkholderiaceae_C > Polaromonas. Next base: position 6,985 of record JBJXEI010000107.1, read on the forward strand.
TCCATGCGGTCCAGAAACTGACGGGCGTAGGCCGAAAAGGTCTCGACATAACGGCGCTGGCCTTCCGCAAACAGCGTGTCAAACACCAGCGAGGACTTGCCCGACCCGCTGGG
>JBJXEI010000108.1:0-9029 GCA_046154065.1 Polaromonas sp.
GCGGTGCCTAGGCCGTCAGCACCGGCGGGGCGATGGACGCTTGCGCACGCCACTGGGTCGGCGTCATGCCCTGCCATTTGTTGAACGCCCGAAGGAAAGAGTTGACCTCTTCAAAGCCGAGGTAAAAAGCGATTTCCCCGGGTTCCAGTGCGGTGTGGCCCAGCAGCTTGCAAGCGGTGTCCAGGCGCACCGCATCCAGAATGGCCTGGTAGCTCGTCTGCGCGTCGGTCAGCCGCCGCTGCAGCGTGCGCGGACTCAGGCACAGCTGGTGCGCCACGGCTTCCATGCTGGGGCGCTCCCCTCGCATCATCTTGGTTAGCACCGCTTTGACTTGCTGGTCTAGTGGCTGCGGCACCACGGCGGCCAGTTGCATGTCCAGCCCCGGCAGCAGCGCGGCAATCAGGGCGGGGTTGCTGGTCACAAAGCGTTCATCCAGTGTCTGGCTGGCGTACACCAGCGCATCGTGCGGGGCTCCCACGCGCACTTCGCAGCCAAAGTGCCTGGCATAGCGCTGAAGATCTGCGCGAGGCTCCATCAGGTCAATTCGCTGCGGGGCAAGGTCTTTGCCCGTGCCGCATCGCAGCAGCAAGTGGGCATTGGCAAATGCCGCGTCCTTCAAGCTGTTGGGTGTTTGGCCTTTGGCCCACGTCCACTGAAGGCTGATGCGTGTGTTGCCCTCGACAGGGACCATGCGAATAGTCTCTGCGCAAGAAAGTCGCATGTACCGCGCCAGGCGCGTCATGGCTTCCCTGAAGGTGCTGGAGTGCAAGGCTGCGATCGAAGCCGGGTCGAGCTGATCTGGGCGTATCGCGCCGCCGATGCGCAGCCCGATCAGCGAGTCCCCGCTTACCGCTTCAATGGCGGCCCACAAAGCGAAATACTGACCTGTGGTGAATGCGACCGGAGCTTGTTGTTCTGCAGTGGGCAACAGACCCACGCGGTGCAGGACATTAGCCAAATCCACGCCCAGATGAGCGAGTCGCTGCAGCCAAGGGCAAAGCGAGGCAATTTGGTCCACTGTCATGGGTGTCGTGATTCAGCGTAGCGCAGGGTTGTTGGTAATTTTTGTAGCATACGCATTGTTCCGGTGAGAGAGTTTTATAGGTAATATTTTATTTAAGAAATCTGATCGTGACAATTATTAATCTGATCCCGCCAGCGCTGGAGTGAGTTATGTCAAATGAGGATTTTTGTATGCTGTTTGTTGTTGCAAAGTTAATGAATCAAAATGCGACATCAGTTGTCTGATGAGTTAAATTTATAGATACGTATATTTACCTAGTGATTTATCTTAAAAGCGGCTTAGAGTTATTTTAGGTGCGTCAATTTGTTGCAAAAACCAATTGACTGTATTGTCAATTTTGGTTCAGGCGGTACGCGCACCTGAAAATGAACCTGTAACCTTTGGTGAATAATATGCAACAACAGAAAATAATGAAGAGGGTATCTGCAGCTGTCAGCATGCTGGTGCTGTCCAGCAGTTTGATGGTGGGGCCGTCTGCCCATGCCGTGACACCTGACAACGGTCAGATTCTGGGAGGAATCTGGACCACGGCAAGCCTGATTAAAGAGTATTTTGATTGGCGCAGCTGGGCTGGCTGGGGTGCAGTTGGCGTGACAAACATCGTTATTACGGTGGGTACTGGCGGCAGCAATGGACAGTTCACCCGGGCTGTATTTACCAACCTCTGCGGATCAACCGCGGCCGGATTTGTTGCCGCTTGGCGGCCGAGTACGGAGCCTGGTGCAGCCACCCACATCAAAGCGATTGCGAAAGCAGGCGCAACGACTGCTGCGGCCAGCGCCTGCGGCTGGGCGACCCAAGCCATTTTGAGCCGGATTGATGCAGAAATTCCACGTGCTCAGAATGCCATTGACAACGCACAGCGCACCAATAAACCCAACTACGATGAAATCGTCGATGACAAAACAAAGGTGAACAACGCGTTGCTGGGCATTGAACAGAAATACAAGGAAGTAGCGCAGAGCCTGACCGCAGCTGCCGCAAGAGCCACTGAATACCGAAATGCTAATTGCAGTTCCCCGACGCAAAATAATAATTGCGCCAGCCTCGATCAACGCCGAAGAAACTCGCAGTCGCTGGCCGATTCTGCATTGGTTTCATTTAATGCTTATGGTACTGAGCTTTCAAAACAAATCAAAGAGCTTGCATTCGACGTGAAGTCCTGATTGTCGATTTGATTTTTTAAAACCTCTTCTGGCCCACGTTGGTAACAACGTGGGCCAGCATTTTGCTTCAGGATGCTATGCAAAATTCATCTGTCAAACCCGCTAAAAATAAAATGCTGATCTGGGCGTCTTTGACGCTTGTTCTGGGTATCTTGATGTATTACCTGGTGCTGTCTGATTCAAACCCCAGTGATGCCACGGTACCCGTCAAAAATCAACGGTCAGAAAATATTCAGGACCGCTTTAACACCATGGCCGCGCAGCTGACCGAATGGCAAAAAGGGGCGGACGCCGCCGATAAAAAGCCAGCGCCTTATGCCTTGCTAAACCCGGCTGAATATGCTCTGACGGCCAAGGACTATGGCGGTCACCCTGCCTACGGCTCAGCCATGCTGGCCAATGTGTGTGCCAACCACTTTGAATCCAGAGGCAACCATGACCAGGACATGGCGGACGCTGCGCGGCTGCAGCGCAGCGGCAGCCAGGAGTTTGCAAATTTGGTGGAAGAAACCGCCTTCAAGATCCGCACCATGGAAGTTCAGTGCCAGGGCGTGACTGCCAGAGACATCAAAAACGCGGGCGCGTTGATGCGTGAAGCTGCCGCTGCGGGCGACATCAATGCCAAGGGCGTTGTGCTGTTTGAAGACTTTCGCGCTGCCGACGCAGAGCGGCGGGACGCCAAACAGGCAGGTCGTGCGTACGAGACTTCTCCCGCTGTTTACAAAAGCTGGCTGAGCGATGCGACCAAACTGGCGGAGCAGGGCAACCAGGATGCAGCCCGACTGGCGGCGCTAATGACGTCAGTGAGCAGTTACGGGCAACAAGATGCGGCCACGTCGGCCATGTGGACGATGGTGAGTCAGCAAAGCAAAGGCGAAGCGTTTGACCCCAGCCGGTTTTCATTCGACACCGAGCCCTACAACACGATGAGCAACGCCGAAAAAACTGCCACCATTCAACGTGCCCAGGTGGCCTACACCGCTTGTTGTAGCAAACCCGCTGTGCAGTAACGCGGCCGTAAGCAGCCGTGGTGCATGAGCCCCGGGCCTCAAAAAGCCCCTGGGGTGAGTGCCTCTTGATGTGCATTCAAGGGGCGGGGGGCGCCAACCACAGCGAGATGCGGCTGGACGCGGTGCTGGCTCACCGGTGTGGGCTGTGTGCCCAACTTGTGGCCCAGCAGGCGCTGCAGCGCGGTGAGGTGGTGCTGGTGTTGTCCGACTGGAAGTTTCAGACCCTAAAAAGCCTCGCAAAGGCCTCGACAACGCTTTTTCAGGCTCATTGGCGGTGTTTTGAGCCACTTCAAGCCTCTAATCGCCCGCCAGCCTAGGTCTTTAAATCAGGTTGCGCTCCTGAATTAATAGCAAACTCATGGAATGGCCGCGCCACCCGTTCACACTGCCGACACCACCCCACCGCCGCTCTGCGCCTGCGCCGTTAGCAGGGGTGGGTGGGTGACGATGGAGCGCAGGGCGGGGTCGGGCTGGCGCAGGGCGCTGAGGTCGGGGCGGGGGCGGCGCAGCGCTTCGTGGGGCTCGAAGGCGTGTTCCAGCGCCTGGGCCACACCCAGCAGGGCCAGGTCGCCCCGGAAGCGGCCGACGACCTGCAGGCCAAACGGCATGCCTGCGTGGTCGCGGCCGCAGGGCAGGGTGATGGCGGGGTGGGTGGTCAATGTGACGACGTAGGTCGGGGCCAGCCAGCGGTAGTAGTTTTCCTGCACCTTGCCGTCGATGACGCTGGCGTGCATGTCCGTCCAGGGGAAGGGCGACACCGGCGTGGTGGGCGACAGGATGATGTCGCAGTCGGCGTACGCGGCCTGGAAGCGGCCCAGGATGCGGGTTTGTTCGGCCTGTGCCCAGGCGCTGTCTTGCAGCGACATGGCGGCGCCCATCTCGTAGTTGGCGCGGGTGTTGACGCCCAGGGCGCCGGGGTCGCGCTGGTAGGCGTCCCGCAGGCTGGCGACAAAACTCTCGGCGCGCAGCACGTCAAAACAGCGGTGGGTGTCGCCCAGGTCCAGCGTGACTTCATCGCAGCTGCGGAACAGGTGGCGCATGGCGGCGATCTTGGCCAGGAAGGTTTGGCGGATGCCGGGGTCGATGTCGCAGCAGCCGAAGTCGGTGGTCCAGCCGACGCGCAAGGAACCCAGGTCGACATTCGGCGGCAAGGCGAAGCTGAGCGGGTCCAGCGGGTAGCTCAGCGGGTCACCGGCGTCCATGCCGGCGCTGGCCGCCAGCTGCAGGCAGGCGTCGGCCACAGTGCGGCCCATCGGGCCGACGACGGAAATCGGGGTCCAGCCGTGCAGCTTGCGCACGCTGGGCACCACACCCGGCGAGGGGCGAAACCCGACCACGCCGCATTTGGCCGCCGGAATGCGCAGCGAACCGCCGGTGTCCGAGCCGGTGCACAGCGGCAGCATGTCGGTGGCCAGCGCGGCGGCCGAGCCGCCCGAGGAGCCACCGGCGTTCAGGCGCGGGTCAAAGGGGTTGCCGGTGGCACCCCAGACGGCGTTGCGGCTGTTGGCGCCCGCGCCCATCTCGGGGATGTTGGTTTTGCCGACCACCACCGCGCCCGCCGCACGCAGCCGGGCCACCAGCAGGTTGTCGGCAATGGGCACGTGGTCTCGGTACATCGGGGAGCCGTAGGTGGTCAGCAGGCCCTCGGTGGCTTCCAGGTCTTTCACGCCCAGCGGCAGGCCGTGCAGCAGGCCCAGCGGCTCGCCGCGCAGCACCGCCTGTTCGGCCCGCTGCGCCTCGACCCGGGCCCGCTCGTAACACGTGGCGGTGACGGCGTTGACGAACGGGTTGACCGCCTCGATGCGGCTGATGCAGGCATCCAGCAGCTCGACGGGCGAGATCTCCTTGGTGCCGATCAGGCGGCGCAGTTCCACGGCCGAGCGGGCCAGCAGGTCAATGTGCGAGGAGGCGGATTGGGACATGGCAGGGCCTTCAGGGGTTCATTCGGACTTGATGTTCGCACGCACGGCCAGGGCGCGCATGCTGGGCAGCTCGGCGGCGATCAGCGCTTCCACGGCCGCGCCGCTGGCGTAGGCGGGCTCGAAGCCGGCGGCGATCAGTTTGTCGCGGGTGGCGGGCTGGGCCAGCACATCGGCCAGGGCCTTGCTCAGACGCGCCTTGACCTGCGGCGGCAGACCGCGCGGGGCCATGACGGCCAGCCAGGTGTCCATCGACGGCATCTGCACACCGCTTTCCTGCAGCGTGGGCACGTTGGGCAGCAGGGTGGAGCGTTTGTCGGTGGTCACGGCAATGGCCTTGATGCGGCCTGACTTGAGCTGCGGCAGCGCGGCGGCCACGGTGTCCACCGTGAAGTCGATCTGCCCGCCCATCAGGTCCGTCATGGCCGGGGCGCTGCCTTTGTAGGGCACGTGCAGCATCGAAATGCCAGCGGAATACTTGACCATCTCGCCCGTGAAGTGGGCGGTGGTGCCGTTGCCGTAAGAGCCATAGGTGAAGCGGTCGGGTTTGGCCTTGGCGGCGGCCGCCACCTCCTTGAAGGTTTTGTAGGGCAGGTTGGCGTTGGCCAGCAGGATCAGCCCGGTGCGCCCGGTCATGCCGATGGCCTCAAAGCTTTTCAGCGGGTCGTAGGGCAGCCGGGGTTGCAGCGCCGGGTTGATGGTGAAGGTGGTGCCCGAGCTGATCAGCAGCGTGTAGCCATCGGGTTCGGCCTTGGCCACATAGGCCGCGCCCACCACCGTGCCAGCCCCGGCGCGGTTGTCAATCACCACGGGCTGGCCGAGTTGGGCGGCCAGCTGGGTGGCCACCAGGCGGCCAATCACGTCGGTGGCACCGCCGGGCGGGAAGGGAATGACGAGCTGCACCGGTTTGCTGGGGTAGGCTGCCTGCGCGTGGGCGGCGACACCGCCCAAGGCCAGAGCCGCCACGGCGGTGAGGTGTGCCAAGGCTTTGACAGGGGTGACAGGGATGACAGGGATGACAGGGATGACAGAGTTGAAGCGAGGGTGGGTCATGGTCGTGTTCCAGGTTGGGGGAGAAAAAAGCGGTCAAAAAAGCCATTCAAAAAACCTGCGCCACTGGAGCCGACCCGGTGTGCCATGGTCAGTGGGCCAGCGCGGTGGCCGCGTCATGCAGCGCGGCCCCGCGCGCGGCAAATCGGGCGTATTCCACCTCGGGCACGAACAGCCCGCCGGTGGTCCACACCACGTGCGTGGCCTGGCGCATGCAGCCCTGCAGGCCGTGCTGGGCCTGGTACTGCTGGCCTGCGTCGCTGTGCTGCAGCGCGGCTGGGCCGCTGAAGCCTGCGGCGGCCGACGGCTCGATGCGCAGCTGCTCGGTCTGATGGGCCAGGTGCAGGTGGCGAAACAGCGTGTCGTCTTCCACCGTGAACACACCCGCCAGCACCGGCCTCATCACCGTGGCCGCCATCTCGGAGGCGCGTGGCACCGCCAGGCCATCGGCCTCGGTGCGGTTGTTCAGGCCGACGTCGTACACCGACGGGTGGCTGCCGGGGGCGGCCATCATCTCGACCAGAAAACACGGGGACTGCGTGGGTTCGGCAAAAAAACAATGCACGTTCGGGCCGAACAAATGCGCCAGCCCGAAGGCAATGCCACCCGGCGCGCCACCCACGCCGCAGGGCAGGTAGACGAACAGCGGGTGCGTGGCGTCCACCGTGATCTGCTGCGCGGCCAGCTGCGCCTGCAGGTGTACGGCGGCGGCGCTGTAGCCCATGAACAGCGACAGCGAACTCTCGTCGTCCACAAAGTGGCAATGCGCGTCGCCCTCGGCCTGCTGGCGGCCGGCGGCCACGGCTTCGGCGTAGTCGCCCGGGTGCTCCACCACCGTCACGCCGCGCTGGCGCAGGCGCTCTTTTTTCCAGTCCTTGGCGTCGGCCGACATGTGAACGGCGGCCTGAAAGCCCAGCGCCGAGGCCATCACACCAATGCTCAGGCCCAGGTTGCCGGTGGAGCCCACCGCGACCTGGTACTGGCCGAACAGGGCGCGGGCGGCCGGGCTGGCCAGCACGCTGTAGTCGTCCGCGCCATCGTGGAGCAGCCCGTGCTGAAGCGCCAGGGTTTCGGCCAGCTCCAGCACCTCATGGATGCCGCCACGCGCCTTGATGGACCCTGCCACCGGCAGGCTGTGGTCGGCCTTGACCAGCAAGCGCCCGAAATCGGCAGGCAGCCCCAGCGCCGCCTGCAGCGCGGGCACGGGCAGCAACGCCGACTCGATACCGCCGCCGGTGGCTTGAAGTTCAGGGAACAGGGCTTGCATGACGGGCTGGAACAGCGAAAAGCGTGCCAACGCCCGTTCGGTATCTTTAAAACTAATGTCAGGACCCGCGCCCGTGCCGTTGGGCAGCGGCGGCAAGCCGTTGGCGGCCCGGCCCGGGTTGAGCCACAGCAGGGGCTGGGCTGCCCGCAGTGAGGCGTGAACGTCGGTGGAGCTGAGGGGAGAAGTGATGTCGGTGAGAAGCATGGCGGTCCGGCAAAAAGACAAACAAAGGAACGGATCGGCCATTATTGGAAGCAGTCTGGCGCACTGGCGAATCATTTATATTGGCGGTATCATTAGTTTGAATAGGGGTTAGCCATGCTTTCTTCGTCCATGATGGTGTGGCTGCGCAGTTTTGAGGCAGCCGCCCGGCACGCCAACTTCACCCGTGCGGCGGCCGAGCTGTGTGTCTCGCAGGGCGCGGTCAGCCAGCAGGTCAAACAGCTGGAGCTGGCGCTGCACCGCCCGCTGTTTGTGCGCGGAGCCCGTACGCTGGCGCTGACGCCCGAGGGCGCGCTGCTGCACAGCGTGCTGCACGAGGCGCTGGGCCGCATCGAAGCCACGCTGGCCACGCTGCGGCGGGCGCAAAGCGCGCCGACCGTGGTGCTGAGCTGTTCGCCCTCGTTTGCCATGGGCTGGCTGACGCCCCGGCTGGGCGACTTTTTCCGCGAACACCCGGGCATTGACCTGAAGGTGCACGGGGAATTCCACGGCCTGGACCAGGCCCGGCTGGTGCGCGACGGCACCGACGCCGCTGTGCGGTTTGACTTGGGCCACTACAGCGACCTGGCCGCCCGGCGCTTCATGGGCGAGTGGCTGCTGCCGGTGGCCAGCCCGGCGTTTGTGGCCGCGCACCCCGAGCTACGCACGCCCGCCGACCTGCGCCCCGAATGGCTGCTGCACGACACCAGCCCCTGGGACGGAGCCGATGAGTTCGAGGAGTGGAGCTTCTGGCTGGAGCAGGTCGGTGTGGCCCTGCCCGCGCTGGACGAGCTGTCCAAAGGCCGGCGCTTCAACCTGTCGCAGCTGGCGCAGGCCGCAGCCGCCAGCGGCCAGGGCATTGCCATGGGCCGCGCCGCGCTGGTGCTGGACGACCTGATGGCTGGCCGCCTGGTGGACCTGTTCGGCCTGCGGGTGCCTTCGGTCGCGTCGTACTTTTTTGTGGGGGCCTACCACAGCGGCCCCGTCGCCCAGGTCGAGGCCTGGCTGCAGCGGCAGGGCCAGCAGTTTGAAGCAGCCTGCGCACAGCTGCTTTCAAGGTCAAAAATGCCACCAGCCTAGGTTTTGACTGCCTGGTTAGCTATAAAATTAATAGCGCTTCTTGGTGATCCATCGCGCGGTGTCACGCGGCGCCAGCGCCCTGCGCCAGGTGCCCCAGCGGCAGGGCGCTGCTGGCTTTGACCTCGCCCAGTGAAAAGCTGGTGTGCAGGTCTTTCACGTTGGGCAGGTTGATGAGCACGTCACGTGCAAACTGGCTGAAGGTGCTCAAGTCGCGGCTGACGACCTGCAGCTCGAAGGTGCCGGTGCCGCTGATGTAGTGGCAGCTGACGACTTCGGGGATGGCGCGGATGGCTTCTTCCAGCGCCAGCAGCA
>JBJXEI010000109.1:0-5527 GCA_046154065.1 Polaromonas sp.
CGCTGATGACCGTGACGGCTGCGTCCGTTTTTGACCCATTGATCGCTTGAGCAGTTGGTGCATTGGATTGACATGCCTGTATTTTGACTGCAGTGGTTTTTGAAATCAATACTTATTTAGCAATCCCCGATTGGAGGCCAAAAACAGCTCAAATAGGCCCTGACAGGCTTAAAAATTAACTCAAAAGTTAATTTTTGGCCCAATTTCAAGTCGTCGACAAACCCGATGGGCCCCGCACGCCGGGCTTCACGCCGCCACCCCGACCACCACGCCGTCCCCGTCAGCGTGGGGCGTGAAGGTGAACGCCAGCGGCAAGAACTTTTCAATCGTCGACGCATTCGTGCGGGTGTGGCCGCTGATGGCCGTGGCCCAGTACTCACCGCGCTGGCCCTGCAGGGCTGCCAAGGCCAGCGGGATCATCAGCTGGTCGGCCAGGTGTTCACCCACCGGGGCAGCGCTGGCCTGGTAGCGGCGCACCTGCTGCAGCACGTCACGCGCGACCTGCTCGGCGCTGACGCCTTTGTCACCGTAGCTGGTCAGCACCTCGGTGACGTGCGCAAAGCGCAGCACCACCATCAGGGCGTTGCCCGGCCCTTCGTTGCTGCGCAGCGCCCGGTTGCGCAGCCGCGCATCGGGCAGGTCCAGGGCCGCCTTCAGCACGGCCAGCTCACGCTCGGCCACCCCTCTGGGCAGGCCGGCGTGCAGGCATTCGGCATACATCTCGACCAGCTCGCCGCGCTGCATGACGTGGGGCGGCTTAAGGCCTTGCGCTGGCGGAAAAATCTGCACGTTTGCCTCGCCACCGCCAGCCGGGTAGAAGCCGTGGCGGCGCAGCTCGATGTCAAACAACGGCGCGCCGTGGGCTGCAAACACGGGCTCCAGCAGCTGCAAAAATGACAGCGACGGCGCCATCGGGTTGTGCGTGCCACCGCGCAGCACCAGGCGGGACGGCGCCTTGGCCATCAGCAGCGGCCACAGCACGGTTTGCAGCACCAGCATGCAGCTGCCGGCCGATCCCACGGCAAACTCAAAGTCACCCGCCATGACCTGGCCGGGCACAAACGTCAGCGAGGTTTCACCCAGCTGCACGCGCTGGCCCGCTCCGTTCAGCGCCTGCGTTTGCCCTGCCCCGCCGCCCACCGCCACGGCGGCCTGAACGCAGGCCAGGTGCTGGCGCATCAGCCCGGGCTTGGGCCGCCTGGCACGGATGTTGTCCATGCGAAAGCCCTGGCCCGTGACCAGGCTGAGCGCCAGCGCGGTTCTTAATACTTGCCCACCGCCTTCGCCTTGTGAGCCGTCGAGTTCAATCATGTTTTCTTTCTCTCTTTCCTGTTGTGCTGACTCAAGGGCCTTACCCCTTCACACAAACCACCTGCTTGAGCGTGTAGACCACCTCCACCAGGTCGCTCTGGGCCAGCATCACCGCGTCAATGTCTTTGTAGGCCATCGGGATTTCGTCGATCACGTCGGCGTCCTTGCGGCATTCAACGCCCTCGGTGGACCGGATCTGGTCGTCCACCGTGAACATCTTTTTCGCCTTGGTGCGGCTCATGGTGCGGCCTGCACCGTGGCTGCAGCTCATGAAGCTGTCCGGGTTGCCTTTGCCGCGCACGATGAAGCTTTTGGCCCCCATGCTGCCCGGAATAATGCCCAGCTCGCCCGCCTTGGCGCTGACCGCGCCCTTGCGGGTCACAAAAACGTCTTGCCCAAAGTGGGTTTCCTGCTGCACATAGTTGTGGTGGCAGTTCACGGCTTCCAGGTGGGTTTCAAACGGTTTGCCAATGACCTTGCGCAGCGCGCCAATGGCGGCCTGCATCATCACGTCGCGGTTGAGGCGGGCAAACTTTTGCGCCCAGCCCACGCCGCGCACGTAGTCCCCAAAATACCGCGACCCCTCTTCCAGGTAGGCCAGGTCTTTGTCGGGCAGATTGCGTTGGTGCAGTTCGGCGTCTTTTTTGGCCAGCTCAATGAAGTGAACGCCAATGGCGTTGCCCACCCCGCGTGAGCCGCTGTGCAGCATGATCCACACCGCACCGGCTTCGTCCAGGCACACCTCGACAAAGTGGTTGCCCCCGCCCAACGTGCCCATGTGGCGAAAGTTGTTGGTGTTTTTCAGGAACGGGTAGTCCAGGCAAAGCGCATTGAACTCGTCCACTAAAAGCGCCCAGGCGGCCTCTGAGGCCGACGGCGGGTTGGTCCACGCGCCCACCTCCCGGGTGGAGCCGTTGCGGCGGTAGGTTTTGGGCGCCGAGCCGTGGGGCACGGCTTTTTCAATCTCCGTGCGCAGCGGGCCGAGGTTGTCGGGCAGGTCTGCCGCGGACAACGTGGTTTTGCAGGCCATCATGCCGCACCCAATGTCCACCCCCACAGCCGCCGGAATGATGGCTTTGAGCGTTGGCACCACACTGCCAATGGTGGCACCCAGGCCGTAGTGAACGTCCGGCATCACCGCGACGTGTTTGAAGACGATGGGCAGGCGGGCGGTGTTTTCCAGCTGCGTCAGGGCCACGTCTTCCACGGGCACGCCGCGCGTCCACATCTTGACGGGCACACCGCCCGGAACTTCGTGTTGGGTGTAGTTGTTCATCTTGTTCTCATTTTTTTTGGGGTGACTGCCGTCCGGTGGGGCGGGCTCCTCTGCCTGCACCCGCCCCCGACTTGGCGTCTGCACGATGCGGACGCCTCCATGTATCGCACAGGACGTGCCAGGGGTTTAGATTGTTCAGATAAAACGTACAAGCCATTGATTTTATTGATTTATTTTTAGATCAAGGTGTTTTTTGAGCCCTCATGGATTTCCAAATAACTAGAAATAAAACTAATAAACTAGCCCAATGAAAATCAAGAAAAAAGTCGTTCAGGGGTTTCTGGGCACACAGCTTGACTCGGGCCTGGCGCCGGGGCGCTGGGACAAGTGGCGGCCCACCGTGTCACTGGCGCAGCATGATGACCTGCAGATTGACCGGCTGGAGCTGCTGCACGATGTGCGGCACAGCACGCTGGCGCAGCGGGTGCGGGACGACTTTTTGCAGCTGTCGCCCGCCACCGAGGTCCAGCTGATCGAGATGAACTTTGCCAACCCCTGGGACTTTGTGGAGGTCTACGGCACCTTGTATGACTGGGTCAGCCGCTATGACTTCGACACCGCCCATGAGGACTACTGGGCGCACATCACCACCGGCACCCACGTGGCGCAAATTTGCCTGTTCTTGCTGGTCGAAGCGCGTTTTATTCCTGGCGTGCTGCTGCAGTCAGCCCCGCCACGCGGCAGGCAGGGCAAGGGGCCGGGCAGCTTTGAGCTGATCGACCTGGACCTGTCGCGTTATGACGCCATCAACACCCGGCTGCAGGTGGCGCGGCAAGACGCGGTGTCGTTCCTCAAAAGCGGCATTGCCACCCGCAACAAGCGCTTCAATGCGCTGATTGAAGAAATTGAAAACGTGGCGGTGCGCAGCAAGGCCCCCATGCTGCTGACCGGGCCCACCGGGGCGGGCAAATCGATGCTGGCGCGGCGCATTTTTGAGCTGAAAAAAGCACGCCACCAGATCACCGGGGATTTTGTGGACGTCAACTGCGCCACACTGCGCGGCGATGGGGCGGCGTCCACCCTGTTTGGCCACAAAAAAGGTGCTTTCACCGGCGCCACCACCGACCGCCCCGGCCTGCTGCGCAGTGCCGACAAGGGGCTGCTGTTCCTGGATGAAATTGGCGAGCTGGGCCTGGACGAACAGGCCATGCTGCTCAAGGCGATTGAAGACAAACGGTTTTTCCCCGTGGGCAGCGACAAGGAGGTGGACAGCAACTTCCAGCTGATCGGCGGCACCAACCGCGACTTGCGCCTGGAAATCAGTGCCGGGCGCTTTCGGGAAGACCTGTTTGCACGCATCAACCTGTGGACCTACACCCTGCCCAGCCTGGCGCAACGCCGCGAAGACATGGAGCCCAACATCGACCACCTGCTGCGTCAAGCCGCCCAGGACCTGGGCAAGCAGGTGCGCATGACGCAAGAAGCGCGCACCGACTACCTGCAGTTTGCGCAGTCCAGTGAGGCGACGTGGCGCGGCAACTTCAGGGACCTGGGCGCGTCCGTCACCCGGCTGGCCACGCTGGCCGACAACGGCCGCATCAGCACCGCGCAGGTGGCGCTGGAAGCCGACCGCCTGCGCTGGCAGTGGCAGGCCGGGCCAGCGCCGAGCACGCAGCCTGATGTTTCACTGGAAGACCTGATCGGGGACGCCGCCGACCAGCTCGACAACTTTGACCGCTTGCAACTGCAGGCCGTGATCAATGTCTGCCGCCAACACACCACCCTGAGTGACGCCGGTCGCGCGCTGTTCAACGTCTCACGCGGCCAGCGCAGCGTGGTCAATGACGCGGACCGGCTGCGCAAGTATTTGCTGAAGTTTGGGTTGAGCTGGGACCGGCTGCGCCAACACCCGCAGTGAGGCGCGATCACAAGCCCCCCCCTAAGCGCCTGCCAACCGGGCGCGGCTACAGCACCAGAATCGCCCTGAAGTCGTTCACATTGGTGTTGGTGGGTCCGCTGATGACCAGGCCGCCCAGTGGTTCGAAGTAACCGTAGGCGTCGTTGCGGTCCAGGTAGTCGGCCAGCTTCATGCCTTGCGCCAGGGCGCGGGCCGTGGTGTCGGGGTCCACGTAGGCCCCGGCGTTGTCTTCCACGCCGTCGATGCCGTCGGTGTCGGCAGCCAGTGCGTACACGCCGCGCTGGCCCTGCAGGCCCAGGGCCAGGCCCATGCAGAACTCACCGGCCCGGCCACCCCGGCCTTTGGCGGTGCCCTCGGGGCGCTGGCGCAGGGTCACGGTGGTTTCGCCGCCGCTCAAGATCACACAGGGGGTTTGAAACGGCTGGCCTTTCTGCGCCACGGCCCGGGCCAGCGCGGCGTGGACCTTGCCCACTTCGCGCGACTCGCCTTCGATCTCGTCGCTCAGGATGTAGGCAGCCAGCCCGGCGGCGCGGGCGGCGTCGGCGGCGGCCTGCAGGCTTTGCTGCGGTGTGGCGATCAGGTGGACTTCATGGCCGGTGAAGGTGGCGTGGCCGGGTTTGGGGGTTTCCAGTGCGCCCGTTTGCAGCTGCGCCAACACGGCGGCGGGCACGTCGATGCCGTAGCGCTGCAGGATGGTCAGCGCCTGGGCGCAGGTGGTGGCGTCGGGCACGGTCGGCCCGCTGGCGATGATGGACACGTCGTCGCCCGGCACGTCACTGATGGTCAGCGTGACCACGCGCGCCGGGGCACAGGCGGCAGCCAGCCGCCCACCCTTGATGCGTGAGAGGTGTTTGCGCACGCAGTTCATCTCGGCAATGTTGGCCCCGCTGGCCAGCAGCTGCTGGTTGATGCGCTGCTTGTCCTGCAGCGTCAAGCCGTCAGCGGGCAGCGTGAGCAGGGACGAGCCGCCACCTGAAATCAGGCACAGCACCAGGTCGTCCGCCGTCAGGCCCTGGGTCATGGCCAGCATGCGCTCGGCGGCTTTCAAACCGGCGGCGTCTGGCACCGGGTGGGCCGCTTCG
>JBJXEI010000110.1:0-19874 GCA_046154065.1 Polaromonas sp.
GTCAGGCTGGGGCCTTTCAGTGCCCGGTCGTACACCGTCTGGTAGCGGCCGAACATCACCGGGTGGGTGTAGTAGCGCTCGACCCGGGTGATGCCGGCCTGGGCGGCGGCGTGCCAGGCGGCGGCGTCAGTCAGGAAGTGCAGCGCGGCCTCAGCCAGTGCCTGCGGGTCGGCAATGCCCACCACCGCGCCGGACGCGCCCAGCAGCTGGTCCTCGTCGTCCAGGCCGTACACCAGCTGGCGGCAGGAGCCGACGTCGGTGGTGACGGTGGGCACCCCGGCGGCGTAGCCTTCCAGGATCACCAGCGGCAGCGCTTCGCTGATGGAGCTGAGCACCACCAGGCCGATCTGCGGCAGCAGGTCGGTGAGCTTTTGAAAGCCCAGGAACTTGACGTTGTTCTCGAGCCCCAGGCTTTTGACCAGCGCGTGGCATTCCAGCGCGTAGTCCGGGCTCTCTTCCTCGGGCCCGGCAATCCAGGCCTGCACGTCGGGTTGGCGGCTGGCCATGACCCGCGTGGCGCGGATGTAGGTTTTGATGTCCTTGATCGGCACGACCCGGCCAATCAGACACATGATGGGCGGAATGGTAGCGGGCCGCAGCGCCCGCAGCGCGCCAAACTTGACCACGTCAATGCCGTTGGCGATGTTGCTGGTGCGCTCGGCGCGGGCGCCGTCCTGCACCTGGCGCAGGCGGTTGGCCTCGTACAGGGCGATGATCTGGTCACTGGCGTCGTAGCACATGCGGCCCAGCGCCTCGAAAAAGCGGATCCACATGGTGCGGAAATACCCGGACTGCGTGGGGTCGCGCTGCAGCAGGGTGCGGTTGTCGGCGATCCAGCGCGCGGCGTACAGATCGATGCGGCGCTCCTTGGTGTAGATGCCGTGCTCGCTGAGGATCAGGCTTTTGCCATGGCGGCGCTTGAGCAGCGCGCCCAGAAAGCCCGCGTAGCCGGTGGACACGGAGTGGTAGCAGCGCACCGGCGGGAATTTCTCGACGATGCCCGAAAGCACCCAGATCGGCGTGTGCATGGTGCGCACGGTCCAGAAGTAGTCGACAAAACTGGGGTCGGTGCAGCGCTGCTGGTACTGCTCGGTGATGTAGTTCCAGCTGGCCTCGGTGTAGAGCAGCTGGGACCGGTCCATGCGGCCTTCAAGCTCGTTGGTCATCTGCTCCAGCACGGCCGCACCGCGCTGGGCCAGCGCCGCCGGGGCGCGAAAATAGTCGTGCAGCTCGGCGTTCAGCGCAAACATGTCCAGGTTGCCATGCTGGGGTGCGATCGGCGGGGCGCCGCTGGACTCGTTCAGGTAGTGCTCTTCCAGGTGCACCACGTTGGCTGGCAGCTGGAATTTTTTGGCGCCGTAGTCCTGCTTGCGCGAACCCAGAAAACAGATGGCAAAAGTCAGCTCGGGAAAGCCGTTGATGATCTGGTGGACCCAGCTGGACACCCCGCCCGACACGTAGGGGTAGGTGCCTTCGAGTAGCAGGCCAACGTCGGCAACGATGCCTGCCGGGGTGGCGCTGGTGGCCACTGGGTTGGGGGTTATTTCAGACATGCACGTCCACCTTGCCGATGCGTTTGCGCCGCCAGTAGGCGGCGGTGGCTGCCACCGACGGTGGCAGCAGCTGGTTGGCGGGCAGCTCTGCCGCGCAGGCGCGCACGGCCTCAAAGTCCCGCTGCAGATAGGCAATTTGCCCCATCAGGGCCCAGACCTCAACCGCAGGCATCTTGAGCTTGCGCGCCAGACTGATGGCGCGCATGGCCGCTTCGAGCTGGTTCAGCTCGATCAGCACGCGCGCGTACAGGCGCCAGATGCCCTGCACATTGGCGTCGAGCAGCAGCACCTGCTCACAGAATTTTTGCGCGTTTTCCAGGGCAAAGCGCCGCAGGTCGCCACGCGCCAGCCCGCTGTCTGCCTGTTGCCAGTGCAGCTCGGCCAGGCGGCGCAGGGCATTGACCACGGGCGTCTGCATGCTGGTGGTGGTGGCCTCGGACGCGTCCTCGGGGTGTTTTTCGGCCACCAGCCGGGCCTCGGCCAGCGCTTTGTCGGCCCGCTGGATTTGCTGCACCAAGTCTTTTTCCCAGGTGTCGACCATGCTGTAGGCCAGCAGTCGGATGTCTTCCGAAGGGTCGGACAGCAGGCCCATCAGCAGCGGCACGGCGGCCTTGGGCTGCATGACCTGCAGGGCCACCAGCACCCGCAGCCGGGTTTCCAGCGGCAAGTTGGTGTCCTTCAAAATGCGCCGCGCGTCGGCAGCGCGGATGTCGCTGCGTTCAGTGGCTTCACGCTGCACGCCTGAAAACTCGGGCATCAGCACCGTCACATAGCGCTCGGTGTGCAAAATGCGCGGAAACCGGCGCGCAATCTGCACCACCAGCAGCAAGGCCGTGACACCTAGCGCCGGAATGAAAAACGCAAACGCCCACAGCAGCGCATAGGCCGGTGCAATCGGTTGCTTGTATTTGCCGGGCAGCAGGGCCCAGGCCAAAAACGCCACCACCGTGCTGGCCAGGGCGTGCAGCGCAAAGTAGCTGGCCAGGTGCGCCAGCGTGGGCGTGTTGGTCAGCATGCTGAGCGCCGCCAGCTCCAGCGAGGTGGCGGCCGTCACCTTGGCCCACAAGGCAATCATCGGGTGTCCAGGTTGGCGGGGCCTTCGGCCAGCCAGCGAAGGCGCGCAAAGCCGTTGTCCCGACCCAGGGCGAAATCAAACGCGTGCAGCTGCTCGGCGCTCAGGTCGCCAAACTCGCGGTCCATGCTGTCAAAGATCCGCTGTTTGTAGATCCGCACCCCCGCCGCCTCGGTGAAAGGCACCAGCGCAATCACGCACGGCTGGCTGCGCCGCAGCTGCACCACGCCGTTGGGGGGCCAGCGCCAGGCGGTTTCACCGCGCGAATGCAGCTGCTGCAGCTGGTCCAGCATTTCTTCCTCACGCACATGGCGGATGCGCCACACCACGCAGCGGCTGGACAGGCCGAACTCCTGCCGCAGCCGGCTCAGCCAGCCGAACTCGCCCGCCAGCCCGCGAGGCGCTTCGGGCCACTGGGGCATCAGCGCGCTGGCGTTCAGGGACAGGCGCAGGTAGTCGGCATAGCTCTCCAGCAGCACGGCAATGGTCTGCAGGTTGTCGGTGGTCAGCGCGGTGAAGGGCATGTTGCCAATGGCCAGCAACCCGAAAGGCTGGCCGGCGCTGCTCATGAGCGGCGTCACGGCGATCAGCTGTTTGCGCTCGGACACTTCCAGCAGCGCGTCCTGCAGATGAACCTGGTGGCCAGACTCCAGGGCGCGCTCGATCATTGGGTCGTCTGCGGCTGGCTCCAGCATGCCGCCCGCGGTGGCGATGCGCTTGAGCTGGACCACCGGGTCCATGCGCACGGTGTAGATGGCCGCCGACTCGATGCGGCACTGCGCCATCACAAACTCTAGCATCTGCTGGGCACCCGGCAGCTCGGTGGCCGAGGCTGCGGTGTGGCGGGTGATGTCGTCCATCAGCGTGCGCAGCTCGATCAGGGACTCGCGCAGGGTGCCGGGGCGGTCCACCATCTCGTACTCCAGCTCGTCGTGCGAGAGCTTGACCAAGTAAAGCCGGCGGGTGAGCCGCTCGACCTTGTCGTTGAGGTAGTGCAGGCTTTCCTGCAGCCGCAGCATCTGCATGCGCCAGTAGCTGCCAAACTCGCCTGCGATCAGCGTGGCAATCGCGCCGCCCAGAAAATACAGGCGCGGAAAGTCGTTCTGCGGTGCCAGCAGCGCCCAGGCGGCCAGCAGGCCCACGCTGGCCGCTGTGCCGTAACTCACGCCATAGCGCAGGCCGATCAGCCACGGCCCCAACCACGGCCAAGGGAAACCTTCGTTGATGTAGAAGGGGTTGTCCGGGTGGCTGTACCAGGACAGCGCCACCAGCAGCGCGGGCCACAGCAGGGTTTCCAGCAGTCGGGACACCAGCCCCGGGTGGTGCTGGATCCAGCGCTGGGCCGCATAGCGCGACAGCACCACCAGCCGCCTGGCCAACAACCAGGGCAGCGACAGGATCAGCCCGATGCGCAGCTTGCGGTTGACCACCGGCAGTGGCTGGCTGGCCGGGTCTGAGCTGCTTTCGTCGGGTTCGTCCTTGACCAGCGCGGTCAGCCGCGCAAACATGGAGTTGGTTCGCAAATGCAGGGGAACCCCGGCCGTGTCCGTCGCGTCCAGGGGGGCACCTGCCGTGATCTCGTCGGGCGCTGAGGTGCTGCCCGACGGCTCTGCCAGGGGTCGTTTACGGTCGTTTTTGCGCATCAACACGGATCCCGGACACCAGCTCGGCCGTCAGCTGCAGGCCGACAGCGCTCAGGGCCTCACGGCTGCCGCCGGTGCGCCCACCCGCAGAGGAATACACCACGGCGCCGGACTCCAGGTCCTTGACCTGCACCATCAGGCCAACGGCGGGCTCGCCGTCCACGCCGACTTTGTAGCGCCATTCATTGACCGCCGCACTCACCACATACCGCACGCCCTGGGTGCGGGCCCATTTTTCGGCCTCCAGCTGGGCTTTGCGCTCGCTGGGCTCAAACAGGGTTTCGGGGTTCAGGCTGGGCGGGTAGACCTGCAACTGGCGCAGGCCGATCTTGCGCAGGGCGGGCTCCAGCAAGGCTTCAACGCGCAGACCCGCCTGCGACACATCCGTGAAATTGGCCACCGGCAGCAGCGCGACCTTGTCGTCGTGGCCGATGGCCTGCACCATGGGCGCGCTGCCAGTGCGCCCACCCGAGACGAAGGTGCCGCAGCCGCCCAGCAGTGCGCTGCAAACCAAAAAGGCCAGGAGGGTGTGATGTTTCATAGGTAGATCGCCTGAAGAGGGGGGTCAAAAAAAGGGGTCAACGGTCAAAAAACAGTTCGTATTTCACGCGCAGCTCGCGGCTGCCGTCTGCGCCTGACAGGCCGCCTGTGCCGGGGCGCACGTCGAGGTTGACGCTGAGCTGGTCGTGGCCTGCCACAGCCCCTTTTGCGCCCAATCGTAACAAGCCCTGGGTTTGCCGGCCCCCGGGAGCCAGCCGAGTCTCCAGCCCGATTTCACCCCACGGGCGCCAGGCGCGGCTGTAGACATGGGGGTCGCTCTGCGCGAGCCCAACGCCGATGCTGGCGGAAAACGCGGTCGCCGACGGCCCCAGAAACACCCCCACGCCGGGCGTGCCGCCCCCGGGTTGCAGCAGCGCGGTGGCGGCGTCCGGTTGCCCGTCGGCGCGCACCACGCTGCGCCGCCACTGGGTTTGCAGGCGCACGTCCGGGTAGTCGCGGCGCAGGGTCCAGTTGCCGGTCAGGGCGGTGTCCACGGCGCTGCCCAGGCTGGCCCCGGTTTGCGTGCGAAAGGTGCTGCTTCCCAGGCTGAGCTGGCCGTCCAGCCGGTCGCCAGCGCGCCCGCTCAAGGTCACGGCGGCGCGGTCACGCATGCCCACGGCGGACATCGCGCTGGACTCGTCGGAGCGCTCCCGGCGCGCCAGCGTGAGCTGCAGCGCGGAGCGTTCGGTCAGCTGGTGGGTGAGCTGCAAATACAGGCCGTTGACGGTGGCCAGGGCGCTGCGCACCAGGGCCTGCGCGGTCAGTGCGCCCCAGGGGGTGGCGGCCTCGAAGCCCAGCTTGGCCTCGCGGTCATGGGCCGGGGTGGCGGCCAGCACCGAGGGGTTGCGGCTGCGGTAGGCGCCGCTGCTGAGTTCGGCCGTCAGCTTGAGGTGAGGAGCCACCGACACCGCCGCGCTGGCCAGTGTTTCGCGCCGCGACAGAACACCCGCCTGGCGGGTGGTGGTCTGCACGCTGGCGCGGCTGGTGGTGGCCAGCAGGTCTTCCTGCAGGGCCTGCTGCAGGTCGTCGGTGGGGCCTTCCGGGCTGCGCAGGGCGGCTTCCATGCCAAGAGTGGCGGCTTCGTTTCGCCGCTTCAGCTGGCGCAAGGCGGTGATGCGGTCTTGCGGGCTCAGTGTGCTGGTCTGGCTGACATCGGCTTCGTCCAGCAGCCGGGCCATGGTTTGCAGGTCGTTTTGAGACAGCGCCACGGCCATGGCCTGGTAGGCCGGGGTGGCCACTCGGGCGGCCTGCTGTTGCCACAGCCAGCGCTGGGCGGTGTCAAAACGCCCTTCGGACAGCAGCCAGGCGGCCACCAGCTCGTCGGCCTGGCGCTTCTGGATGGGGTCGGTGGTGCGGGCGGCCAGCCGGCCCAGCGCGCGCCACAGGCGGGTTTTTTCTTCACCGCTGGCAAAGTCGCCGGCCAGCCGCAACTGGCTCAGCAGCGCCTGGCGGGCGCGCTCCGCGTCCACGGGTTGGGCCGCGTTGTGGGTGGTTTGCCGGCCCAGCAGCAGCCAGGCGTGGCGGCGCGTGCGCAGCGCGGCAGGCGCATGGCCTGAGCGGTCCAGCACATCGGCGTAGGTCATCAGCCACAAAAAATCCTGGCTGCGGGTGCGTGCCAGTGGCTGCATCAGTGCCAGCGCCCGCTTGGGCTCGTCCAGCAGCTGCCAGGCGGCGGACAGCACGTCGGCATAAGCCGGGTTTTTCAGCACACTGCGGTCCACCTGGGCCAGTTCACGGCGCAGCGCGCGGTGGTCCTGCAGGTCCAGCAGCAGCCACCAGTAGGCGCTGCGGGTTGGCATGTGGTCCGGCCGCAGCGCCAGTGACTGCTGGTAGTCCTGCCGTGCCAGCAACAGGTCGCCGCTGCTGCCCAGGCGGGCGTACAAACCGGCGCGACGCTCCAGAAAAGCGGGGGACTTTTCCAGGGCCTGGCGGTGCGCAGGTTGCAGGGCGGCCAGCAGTGCGCGCAAGCCAGTGGGCGTTTTCTGGTTGGCAAGCGCGTCCAGCCAGGCAAAAACCAGGTTGTCGTCCGGGTAGCGGGCATACAGGCTGGCAGCCAGCCGGATGGCGTCGGCATTGCGGGGGGTGTCCTGGCCGTCGGTCAGGCGCAGCCGCACGGCGCGCTCAGCCTGGTAGGACGCAGGGCTGCCTTTGGCCAGCAGCGCATCGAGCGCGGTTTCGGCCGTGGGGTAGGCGCCGGACTCGTAGGCCACGTCGGCCAGCAGCCCCCAGTAGTCGCCGTCAAACGCCCCGCCCGTTCCCAGCTGCGCGGCCTGCAGGGCGCGCAGCGCCAGTGGCAGCTGGGCCTTGCGCAGGTACAGCCTGGCCAAGCGCATGGCGTCGTCTGTGTCCAGGCCGGCAGGGCGCAGGGACTCGAGCACGGCGATGGCCTCGTCCGGCCGACCCGCCCGGTCCAGCAGCTGCGCCTGCAGGCTGGCCCAGTGGGCGGTGGCAGCGCTCCCGGCTGGGGTTTTGCCGCGCAGGGCCATGATGAAGTTCAGGGCGCCCTGCACCGACCCGAGGCGTTCGTACACGGCAACCACCTTGGCGGCTTCTTCTTGTGTCAGGGGGCGCTGGCGCGCCAGCGCCAGCCAGGCGGCCAGCAGGGCGTCGTCGTCATACAGCATGGGGCTGAGGCGAAAGACGCTGGCCAGCGCCCGTTCGCTGGCCCCGCGCTTCATCAGTTCCAGCCAGGCTTTCAGGGCCTGCGGTGCCATGCCCACCCATTCCGAAGCCTGGGCCTTGCGCTCCAGCCAGCTGGCGCTGCGGGGGTGCACCAGCAGGGCGACATCGGTGATCTTCAAGGCTTCGGGCAAGTCACCAGCGGCGGCAAAGGTGTCCCAGGCGAGCTGCAACTGCTCGGCGCTCAGGGTCTTGGCCAGCGTGGCGATGTCGGCACTCGGCGCGATCACCTGGCGCAGCGCCAGGCCGGCTTCCCGGGGCTCGCCTGCGCCCAGCGCCAGCGTGGCCAGCCACCAGTAGCTGGGGTCGGCGGCGGGCAACGGTTGGGACTGCTGCACGGCGGCTTGCCAGGCGGCTTTGCTCTGGCCGCCCGCCAACAGGGCTTGCACGCCTTGTTGCAGCAGCTTGTAGCGGGCGTCCGGTGCCGTGGTTTTGCGCCGTGCGGCAAAAAACAACTCGCTGGCGCTGACAAACCGTCCGTCGGCCAGCGCCAGGCTGGCGCCGCGAGACAGATCGGCTGCGGTGGTGTTGGGCAGGCTCAACAGGCGCGCCAGCAACTGGGTCTGCACGGCCATGGCCGGGCTTGCCAGCGCCGGATTGGCGGCATCGGCCAAGAGCGCGCCCAGCTCTCGGGCTGCGCCAATGGCGACAAAAATCTTCCCTGGGGTGTCGGCGCTGCCCACGCGGCGCGTCAGGCGCACCATCAGCTCATTGGCGGCGCTGGTGGTCAGCGCGTTGTTGTGGGCCAGTTGGGCGGCGCGCAACTGCGCCTGCCACCAGGCCAGGTCCCAGCCGTCCCAGCTGTCCTGGCCCGCCGGGGTGCTGCGCGCCAGTGGCAGGCTGTTGGTCAGCGCGGTGCGTGCCGCACCCAGCTGGTTGGTGGCCAGCAGTTTTTCAACCAGCAGCAACTGCAGGGCGAGGTCGGTCGGCTCGGTGCGGATGATGTTTTGCAGGTAGGCGATGGTCAGCTCGCTGTTGCCGCGGTCGGTTTCGTCGCGCAGCAGGCTCATCAGGTCGCGCTTGGGAAACACCAGAACCAGAGCACCCACGGCTAGCGCGGTCATGCCCAGCAAGGCTCCCCAGGACAGGATGCGGCTGCGCCCGGCGTCGCCCGGCGTGACCGAATAGGTCGGTGGTGGTGACATCACCCGCTGCAGCGCAGCACCACAATGTGGGTGCCCGCTGCGCTGGCGTCGATGTCCAGCTGATTCCCCTGGCGTGACGCGGTCAATCCGGCGGAGGACCGGCCCGGTTGCAGCTCGCAACCTGGTGCGACCAGGCGGGCCTGCAGCGGAAGGTGGCCTTCGAACGTCAGCATGTGGGTCACCGGCGTGGCGGCGTCTGCCCCCGCCGTGGACCACGCCAGCAGCCGGGCGTTGGCGGATTCAAGGGCAAAAGGCGGTGACCCGTTGGCCGGGCGAGGGGCCCACTGCGCGACCGGCCGGGCAGCGTGCACAAAATAAACCGATTGCTCACGCACCCACCCGGCGACACCCGCCCGCGCACTGACAACCGGCAGGGCGGCGCTGGCGTCCACGCGCCACTGGCGCAGATGTTGGCCGCCGCGCAGTTCCAGGCCTGACTCGGTCCGGGCCACGGTGGCGCGCCGCCAGTCAAGCACGCGCTCCATGTACTGGCTCGCAAACACCGGGTGCAGGCGTTGCAGGCGCAGCTGCTCCTGCGCCCAGCCATACACCTTGTGCAATGAGGCAATGCCGGCGCGTTTGGTGGCGATGTAGGTGTGGTAGTAAATGTTGACGGGTTTGAGCCGCAGCGGGGTTTCCGTGCGGTTGAAGGTTTCGATGACACGCTCGAACCCGTAGAAAGGCCCCGTCCAGCTGTTGGTGTAGACGTTTTCATTCTGCATCGGGGCGTAGACCTGGTAGTAGTTCTCTTTCATCATGCCCAGCGGGGCGACCAGCGTCAGCGACGGTTCGGCCTGCGAGGTGGTGGTGAAGCCGCCATTCATGTTGAGCAACCCGGCCTCATACGCCAGCCGCACCGGCGTGGCCAGGGGTTGGGTGTTGCCGCTCCAGAGCACAGCGCGGGTTTTTTTACCGGGGGGCAGCAGACGGTTGATGTAGTCGCGGGTACCGCTGATCTCGCGGTTGGCGTCGTAGCTGTAGCCCGGGATTTTCAGGCTCACCACCCGGCCGGGAATGACTTTTCCGGTCTCGGCGTCGGCCCAGTAGAAGGGGTGGCTGTAGGTGTGGCTGGCGGCTTCCACATGAGGCAGCGCAAAGATCTGCCGCGCGGTTTTTTCCATCAGCGGCGACATCGCAGCGAACAGGCCCACGGGGGCCACTTCGGCCTCAATGATGGAGACCATGCTGGGCCAGCGGTAGCGCTCCAGAAACTCGCTGAGCATCACCTGGGGGGCCAGCGGTGTACCGGCCACTTCGGCCCGGCTGGGAAAACCGTCTCCATCGACGTGGATGAGCAGCATCCGGCGTCCGCTTTCCGTGGTCACGTCGGGCACGGGAAGGCTGCGGTCCACCTGCAGGGCGGCGCGGAAAAACTCGATCGGGTTGACCACCCAGCGCGTGCCGAAGTCCTGTGGCAGCTCCACACTGAAGCTGCGCCCGGCGGCAAAACCACCCCACGGCGTGACGGCGATCAGGTCCGACGGGCCGGCCACCGTGCTGCGCCAGCGCAGCCACACGTCGCCTGCGCCGGGCTGCACCGTCAAAGGCGTGAAGGCCTCCTGGGGTTTCGGGGGCTCGACCTCAAAACCGACGTGCGGCGAACGGATCTCCAGCGTGGGGGCCTGCGCCAGCTTGACGGGGGCCTGGGCGGTCACGCCCAGCGCCGACAACGCGCCTTCGCCGGGCAGCGCGTTCATCATGACCACGGGCACGCTTTGCGCCTTGGCGGCTGCCAGCAGGGCCATCATGGGCGCCGTTTCCGGAAAACTGCCCCGGTTCATCCAGGTCATCACTCCGGCGTAGCGCCCGGCCAGCACCTGGCTTGAAAGTGCCGTCAGCTCGGCCGAGCCGTGGTAGACGTAGCGCACATCCAGCCCCAGGTAGTTCAGCGGCAGGCTGCCGCTGCGGTGCGCCTCATGGCTGGCGACGTCGGCCAGGTTGCCGGGCTCGTCGTGCACCATCAGCACCTGGCGCGGCAGCACCTCGACCTGCCCCACCCCCATCATGCCCAGCGCAGGGTCGGTGACCCACGGGATGATGCCCAAGGCCTTGATGCGGCCAGCGGTTTCCCGGGCCAGTGCGCGGTCCTCGGGCGGGGTGTAGTCAATCGCGATCACGGGCAGCTGGTAGTCGGTCTGGCATTTGCGCAGCTGGCCCACAATCCAGTCGCGGTCCGCCTGGCTGACCTGCACATACGCCTGTTTGCCCGCGTCCCAGCCCCGGTACAGCGACTCAGCGGCCACAGCGTAGGCCAGCGTGTGCACCTCTGGCAGGATCTCAAAGCCCCGGTTGAAAATGAGCTTGGCGTCTGGGTAGGCGCGTTTGATGGCCTGGATCAGCGCCGTCATGCCGGCAATTTGCTGGGCCTGCGCTGCAGGTGTTTTGGCCACCAGCGTGAACGAGTCCAGGGTGTCCAGGAAAAACGCACGGTACCCGGTGTCCCACAGCGGCTTGATCACCTGCGCCACGTAAAACGCCGACCACCCTGGCGCGGCCTGGTCCACCACGATGGAGCCCCAGGCCTTGTTCTCGCCCAGCTTCCATTCGGGCCGCATCTGTTTGAAGTAGGCCCGCGTCGGGTGCACCTCCCCGACCGCAATGTAGGCCGCCACCGTGGTGGCCGGGTTCAGGCGATGGGACCAGCCTGCAGGGCCGACGTTGCCAGGCTCCACCACGGCAACGTCAAAGGCACCCAGCGACTCCCAGGGAACGTCGGTGCCGTAGTAAAACGCGAACGTGGGAACAGACTGGGACGGTGAAACTGGGGCTAATACCCCTGTGGCCAGCGCGTTGCTTGCCCAGAGTGCTATGAAAAACAAAGCGGCTCTAGAGGCTAGCGCGGTCAGGGTGTGGCGCATGTTCAGCCTGTGCGAAGCGCCTGCGCCAGGGCGCCGAGTCCGTCCAGCAAGGACGTGGCTGGCTGCCAGGCCAGCGCCTGTGCCAGCCGGGTGGTGGTGGTGGC
Source organism: Polaromonas sp. (assembly GCA_046154065.1). Classification (GTDB taxonomy): domain Bacteria; phylum Pseudomonadota; class Gammaproteobacteria; order Burkholderiales; family Burkholderiaceae_C; genus Polaromonas. The sequence goes on from JBJXEI010000110.1 coordinate 11,595, forward strand.
CGAATGCGGAATGTCCCCGGTCGCAGCGGGTTCGTGGCGCACCTCGGGGGCCGCGTCAAAGGCCTGGGCCATGGTGTCGATCAGCTGCAGCAGGCTCACCGTGCGGCCGGTGCCCACATTGAGCACGCCGTGCACCACGCCCTCAAGGGCCCGCACGTTGGCCTGCGCCACGTCACCCACGTATACAAAATCGCGGGTCTGCGAACCGTCGCCAAACACCCGCAGCGGTGTGCCGGTCTGCAGGCCGTTGGCAAACTTGCTGATGACGCCTGCATAGGGCGAGGCGGGGTCTTGCCGTGGGCCGTACACGTTGAAGTACCGCATACCCACGCTGGAGACGCCGTAGAGCGTGCGAAACAGCTCGGCGTATTGGTCGTTGATGAACTTTTCAAGGCCGTAGGGTGACAGCGGCTTGGCCGCAGCATCTTCAGACAGGGGCAAGCTGGCGGGAATGCCATAGACGGCCGCACTGGAGGCGTAGACCATGCGCGGCACCTGGTGCCTGCGCACCGCGTCCAGCACATTCAAAAAGCCGGTGATGTTGTGGCCACTGGAGGCCACGGGCTCGGCCACAGAGCGCTGCACGGACACCTGGGCCGCCAGGTGGAGCACGGCGTCCATGCCCTGGACGGCCGCGTCCACCACGTGGGCGTCGCGGACGTCGCCTTGCACCACGCTCAGTTGCCCGCTGGCCAGTGCCGCAGCGGGCAAATTGCTGTGCTTGCCATTGGAGAAGTTGTCCAGAACGCGCACCTGCACGCCGCGCGCCAGCAGCGCTTCTGCCGTGTGGGACCCGATGAAGCCGGCACCGCCGGTGATGAGGATGTTTTTCATGGAGGCCGACTATCGCACGCCAAGACGTCCCGTGTGCCATGAACCGCGCCACGTGGCCGCCAAGACAGTGATGTTTTCCCGAAATACGTCAATCAATCGACGCACCTGACGGCCCAGCCGCCAGGCGCGGCCAGCGTATCAACGCGCCTGCAGCAACCCGCCCAGCATGCCCATCAGGTCACCCGAATTGCCCAAGCCACCTTCCGGGGCCTGACCTGTGGGCGTCAGGTGGTTGATGACTTCTGGCAACAGCTGGGACAGCTGGCCAGCGGCTTCGCCCTGGCTCAGGCCCAACTGCGCGGCGATCTGGCTGATGGTGCCTTCGCCCAGCGCCGAAGTCATCTGGTCGGGGCTGACGTGCTGGTTCGGCCCGCCACCGATCCAAGAGCTCATCGCATCACCCAGACCAGCCTGCTGGAACTTGCCAATCAGCCCGCCCAGGCCGCCTTCAGCGCCGCCGTTGCTCAGCATGCCGGTGACGATTTGCAGCAGCTGCGGGTTGCCCGCCACCAGCCCGATCAAACCACCCAGCCCACCCATTCCGGCAGCGCCGGTGTGGCCTGCAGACTGGCCGCCCTGCTGGTTCATGACCGCGCCCAGAACAGAATCGAGTAAACCCATGGTGTGCTCCCAAAACAAGTAAAAAGTGAAAAAAGTGACTGAAAAATTTGTCAAAAAACCGGGTTGACAGCCCCCCGGTGATTCTGCGGCCTGCCGATGACAAGTGCAAGCCGAGCGCCCGTCAGCGCATGTTGCCGGTGTGCCCCAGCGAGTAACGGCCCGGCTGTGGCCACACCGTCAGCCCGTGCGGCTCACGGCCAACCTTGACCTGGTCCACTGCGCCGCTGGTGGTGTCGAAGCGGTAGACCACGTGGTCATAACGCCCCGACAGCCACAGGTGCTTGCCGTCGGCGCTGACATTGCCCATGTCCGGGCTGCCGCCGCCTTCAATCGGCCAGGTTTTGACCACGGTGCGGCTGGCAAAGTCGATCACCGACACGCTGCCCTTGCCCAGCGGTTTGCCGCGGATCTGGTTGGAGCCGCGGTTGGCCACGTACAGGCTTTTGCCGTCACGGCTGGGGTACAGGCCGTGGGCGCCTACACCGGTGGCGATGAAGCCGATTTGTTTGAAGCTCTCACCGTCAACCACATGCACGCCGTCAGCCATCATGTCGGCGACAAAGTAGGTTTTGCCATCGGGCGAGGCGCGCACGTCCTGCGGCATGCCGGGGGTGGTGCAGATGGTGCCGCCCAGCTGGCTCACGTCGGGAATCAGGCGCGGCTTTTTGCCGGGCTTGGCCAGCTGATCCAGCACCTCGGGGCGGGCGAAGTATTGGCTCAGCTTGAGGGTGGCCAGCACCTTGCGGTTGACCAGGTCGATTTTGGTCAGCGAGCCGTTGAACTCGCAGGTGAAAAACACGACCTTGCCGTCGATGGAAAAGTCCGCGTGGTTGATGCCCGCGCAGTCAGGGGTGGGGATGGAAAACTTCATCGCCATGGTGCGGGGGTCGCGGAAGTCCAGCCGCTTGAAGGCCTCAGCCACCACGATGGCGAACTGCCCGTCAGGCGACCAGTACATGTTGTACGGGTCTTCCACCGCTACCTGTTGGCCAGGTTTGCCGGTGGTCGGGTCAATCGGCGTCAGGCTGCCGTCGGTGCGGCCTTCGGCATTGTTGGCGACCCACAGTGTTTTCAGGTCCCACGACGGCACCACGTGCTGCGGGTTGATGCCGACCTTGAAGGTGTCCACCACCTTGAGGGTGACCGGGTCAATGACAGACACCGTGTTGGCGCCCCGGTTGGGCACGTACACGCGCTCCAGCGCGCCCACGGTGGCGGGGCTGATGCGGCCCGCTGCGATTTCGCTGTAAAGGTTGTTTTTGTTGACCACCGCTGGCATGCCGGGCACGGTGGCGATGGGGGTGTGGTCTGCGGCTACGGACGCCGGTTTGGCCGGGGCCTGCGCCTGGCTTGCCTGCAGGGTGCCCAGCCAGATGGCCGATGCCGCCACCAGCAGCACCGCCGTGGAGGTCCAAACGGGGCGGAGGGTGCGAAACGTGCGGGGAAGAAGGGAGGGCATCAGGCGTCCGGGACATTAGCGGTCAAGCCCTGGATTTTACCTGCCGCCCTCTAAGAACGTGTTCACGATCTAATGGACCCCTCAGCGCCCCGCCGTTGCGCGGCGGATGGCGGCCACCGTCTGGGTGACGACTGCGTCCACCCCGAGTTGCCCCAGCTCGGCGCTGGCCGCGCGCGGGTCACCGCCCGTCCCGCCTGCCTTGCCCTGGCTGGCGGCTTGCGCGAACAGCTCGGGCTTGACCATTTGCGGGGCCACCGCCATCAGAAGCGAGGCGTCGGCCACGGCGGCGTGGGTGCCGATTTGTGCGGCGCTCAGGCCGCGCGCCTTGAGCGCTTCGACGTAGGTGGTTTGGGTGGCGGTGTAGTACTCACCCATGAAATGGGCGCGCGTGGGGCTGCCTGCCCAGCTTTTGTTCAGCCCGTCGGCCACGGCTTGGAGGGATGTTTGGTAGTTGCCGCTGTCGCCCAGCAGCACGATGTGGGCAAACCCATGCTGGCGAAAGCTCTGGGCCGCGCCGGTCAGCACGGCCCGAAAGGCGCTGTCGGGGATGGAGATGGTGCCCGCAAACCGCATGTGCTCGGTCGGCGGGGTGACGCTGCCTTCGGGCACATAGGCCAGCACCGGCGCCACCACGGCATGGCCCAGTGCGGTGGCAATCCGGCCTGCCAGCACATGCACCCGGGTGTTGTGTTTGCCCAGGGCCATGTGGGGGCCGTTCTGCTCGGTGCCGCCCACCGGGATGATGAGGGTGGTGGGGCCGGCCCGCAGCGTGGCGCTGACCTCGGCGGTGGTCAGGTCTTCAAGGTAGACGCTGTTGGCCGCCCAGGCAGGCGCGGCCAACAGCAGCGCCCCGGCGAACAGGGTGGCGCGGAAGGAGAGTTTGTTCATGAAAAAATCAATCTGTCAGGGACAAATAAGCCAGACAGGCCAGCGGGGCGGTTTCCGAGCGCAGCACACGCGGCCCGAGCGTGACCGGCGCGAACCCGGCTGCGCGGGCGGCGGTTTCTTCTTGCGGGCCCAGGCCGCCTTCGGGGCCGCTCAAAAACGTCAGCGGCCCGGTGGCGGGCACAGCGGCGGGCAGCGGCTGGGTGCCACCACCCAGTGAAGCCAGCGACAGCAGCAGCCGGGTCGCGTTGCCCTCTGCACTCAAGCCGCTCAGCCACTCGGCCAAGGTCATCACCTCGTGGATCACCGGCACGCGGTTGCGGCCGCTTTGCTCACAGGCCGCCACGGCCACACCGCGCCAGTGGGCCAGCTTTTTGTCAGCGCGCTCGGCCTTCAGGCGCAGCACGCTGCGCTCGGTCATCAGCGGCTGGATGCTGGCGACGCCCAGTTCGGTGGCTTTTTCAACCAGCCAGTCCATGCGGTCGTTGGCGGGCATGCCGACGGCCAGGTGGACGGCGCGGCGGGTTTCGCGGGCGGTGGGGGTGAAGGCGCCCACCGTCACGTCCACGTCGCTGCGGCCCATGCGCTCGACCACCGCGTCAAACGCCCCTTCCGGGTGACCGGCGTGCGGCTGGCCATTGAACAAGGTGATGTGCCCGCCTGGCTGCAGGCGCAGCACCTGCACATGGCGGGCCACAGCGTCCGGCAGGCTGACCAGCGCGCCCGGGGCCAGGGCCATGTCGGCGTAGAAGCGGGCGGTCATCGGGCGGGGCCCTGTATTGCTATTAAATTAATAGCGCAACAGGCAATCAAACCGTAGGCCGGTGCTGAATTTAGCTTAAAAATTGGTAAAAAAGGGCTCAAAACGTGTACCCCACGCGGGTTTCGTTGCCTTCGATCTCGTCCAGCAGCACCATCAGCGGGCCGAGCTGGCGGTAGCGGGCGCAGGTGGCGCGGGCGTAGGCGATGAAGCGGGGGGTGTCGGCCAGGTACTTGGGTTTGCCGTTTTTGAGGGTGAGCCGCGCAAAAATACCCAGCACCTTCAGGTGCCGCTGCAGGCCCATCCATTCCACCGCGCGGTAAAACTCGCCGAAGTCGTCGCCCACAGGCAGCCCGGCTTTGCGGGCTTTTTGCCAGTAGCGCACCGTCACGTCGAGCACAAAGTCCTCTTCCCAGGTCAAAAACGCGTCGCGCATCAGGCTGGCGATGTCGTAGGTGATGGGGCCATACACCGCGTCCTGAAAGTCCAGCACCCCCAGCGGGCCGCCGTTGGGGTTGACCATCAGGTTTCGAGGCATGAAGTCGCGGTGCACATAGACGCGGGCAGCGTCGAGCGCGCTCAGGTTGTTGGCCTTGATCTGTGCGAACAGGCCGTTCAGTTTGTCCATCAAGCCGGTGTCCAGCGCGATGCCGCGGTGCTGGCCCACGTACCACTCGGAGAACAGGCCCAGCTCGCGCGCCAGCAGCGCGTCGTCGTAGTCGGGCAGCACACCGGGCTGGGACGCCAGTTGCCACCGGATCAGCGCATCCACCGCATCCATGTAGAGCGCGTCCACCGCCGCTGTGGGCTGGGCGATGGCATTCACGTCGGCGGGCGGCTCAATGGCCTCCATCATGGTGCGTGCGCCCAGGTCAGACAGCAGCATGAAGCCGCCCGCGCGGTCCCAGTCCAGCACGCGCGGTGCGTTCAGGCCGGCGTCGCCCATCAGCGCGGCAATGCGGGCAAACGGCGCGCAGTCCTCCAGCGCCGGGGGCGCGTCCATGATGATGCAGCTGCCGCCCGCTGTGGTGTCGATGCGAAAGTAGCGCCGAAAGCTGGCGTCGGCCGAGGCGTGGCACACGCTGTCAGGCAGCAGGCCCTGCGGCGCGGCAACGCGGCTCAGCCAGGCGTCAAAAGCAGTGGCGCGCGCCGGGTCGCTCCAGTCCAGAGGCAGGGTGGCGGGGTGTGGCTGCGGGGAAGAGACGGTCATGGATAATCAGCGTTGATTTTTACAACCGGGTTTATCTCACACATTCGATGCGCTCTGCATCCCACTCCCCCTTCCAGAAATCCCCCATTGCACTGGCCACGTCTTACTTGACGTGGCTGGCCGCGCTGGGGCTTTTGGCCGTGGGCACCACGCATGCCCAGAGCCCCGCGTTGGCGCTGGACGGCCCGATCCCACTGCGCAGTGCGACCCAGCTGAGCGAGTCCACCAGCGGATCGGCCAAAGGGGATGAGCCCACCTTTCTGTTCGGTGACCGCATCTCCGGGCGGCCTGACCTGGAAACCGTGATCGACGGCAACGCGGAAGTGCGGCGCGGCCCCACCTCGCTGCGCGCGGACCGCATCGAGTACTACCAGCCGGACGACCAGCTCAAAAGCACCGGCAATGTCCGCATCAACCGGGCGGGCAACCGTTTTGAAGGCCCGGAGCTTCAGCTCAAGCTGGACCGGTTCGAGGGCTTTTTCACCTCGCCGTCTTACCGCTTTCTGAGCACGGGCGGCAACGGGCAAAGCACCCGCGTCGACTTCATCGACGACAAACACTTCACCGCGCAAAGCGCCACTTACACCACCTGCGAGCGTGACAACGAAGCCAGCTGGCGGCCCGCCTGGGTGCTCAGCGCCGACAGCTTCCAGTTTGACCTGGACGATGACGTGGGTGTGGCCACGGGCGCGGTGCTGCGCTTCAAGGAGGTGCCCATCCTGGCGTTCCCGAAATTCAGCTTTCCTCTGAGCGACAAACGCAAGTCAGGCTTGCTGCCGCCCACGTTCAACCTGGGCTCGGTCAACGGGTTTGAGGTGCGCCAGCCGTACTACTTCGACATCGCACCAAACCGCGACGCCACGCTGTCGCCCGCCGTCATGAGCAAACGTGGCGTGGACCTGGCCGGGGAGTACCGCTACCTGGAGCCGACCTACAAGGGTTCGCTGCGCGCCAACATCCTGCCCAACGACAAACTCAGGGACCGAGACCGCTGGTCCTACGCGCTGCAGCACAGCGGCACGATTGACACCACGCTGTCTGCCATTGGCACCCTGGGCCTGAATCTGAACCTGAACCGCGTCAGTGACGACAACTACTGGCGCGACTTCCCCATCACCAACGCGTCGCTGAGCCAGCGCCTGTTTCAACAAGACGCAGCGCTGTCCTGGAGCCAGGGCTATTTCACGACCAGCGTGCGGGCACTGAAGTGGCAAACCCTGCAGGACGTGGCCTCGCCCATCGTTCCGCCCTACGACCGCCTGCCCCAGCTGACCGCCAACTACACCCGGGTGGACGCACCCATAGGCTCCTGGGGCCAGGCCGGCAATGGGTTTGACTACTCGGTGGACAGCGACTACACCCGCTTTTCAGCCAACCGCGCGCTGACACTGCAGCCCAACGCTGACCGTGCCTTCACCCGCCTGCAACTGGCCCAGCCGCTGCGCTGGCCAGCGGCCTACATCACACCCAAAGTGCAGCTGCACGCGACCAGCTACCGGTTTGATGCGCCGCTGTCCAACGGCAGCCTGACGGCGTCCCGCGTGGTGCCCACCTTCAGCCTGGACAGCGGCCTGCAGTTCGAGCGCGAAGCCGGTTTTTTTGGCCGCAGCTTCACGCAGACGCTGGAGCCCCGCGCTTTTTATGTGCGCACACCGTTTCGTGACCAGAGCCGCCTGCCCAATTACGACTCGGGCGCGACGGACTTCAACTTCGCCTCCGTCTTCACCGAAAACGCCTTCGTCGGCAACGACCGCATCTCGGACGCCAACCTGCTCACGCTGGGCGTGACCTCACGCCTGCTGGACCCGGCCACCGGGGCCGAAGCGCTGCGCTTTGGCATTGCGCAGCGGCTGCGGTTTTCAGACCAGCAGGTCACACTGCCCGGCGTGCTGCCAGTGACTGACCGCATCAGCGATCTGCTGGTTGGCACCACCATCAACTGGCAACCGCAGTGGTCGTTTGACGGCACCGCACAGTACAACCCCAAGACCAAACAGTCCGAACGCACCTCCCTGGGCGTGCGCTACAACCCCAGCAACTACCACGTGCTCAGCGCCGCCTACCGCCGGCAACGCAACGTCAGCGAGCAGATCGATCTGGGCTTTCAGTGGCCCATCAACGACCTGTGGGGCGACAAAGGCCAGAACCTGGGCCCTGGTCGAGGCCAGGGCGGCGGGCGGTATTATGGTGTGGGCCGTTTGAACTACAGCCTGCAAGACAAAAAGCTGGTGGATGCCGTGGTCGGCGTGGAGTACGACGGTTGCTGCTGGATCGGCCGCGTGGTGCTGCAGCGAACCCAGAACGGCACCAGCACCTCCAACACCCGTGTGTTGTTCCAGCTGGAACTGGTGGGGTTCTCCCGCATTGGCTCCAATCCGCTTGAGACCCTCAAGACCAACGTTCCGCGCTACCAGTACCTGCGTGAAAAAATCAGTGCCCCCAGCCGCTTTACCACCTATGACTAAATCACGTTTCCCGACTCTTTTGCGTTGTGTGCCGACCCAGGCGGTG
>JBJXEI010000111.1:0-3851 GCA_046154065.1 Polaromonas sp.
GCCGGTGCCGTAACCGGCCAGCTCGGCCATGCCCGCCACCCGCAGGCGCGAGCCGAGGCGCGCAAACACCACCTTGCGCGCACTGTCGGTCACGTTGACGGTGGGGGCCCGTGTTGGGTCGTCCACCGCCACCGTGATGCTGTAGCCCTTGAGCGGGTACACCGGCAAATGCACGCCCACGCTGCGCGCCATGGGCGCAGACGCGGCCCCCAGCGCCATGACGAACTGGTCGGCTTCCACCAGGCCTTGTGGTGTCTTCGCGGCCACCAGCACCCGGCCGCGGCGCACCAGGTGTTCGATGGGGGTGCTCAGCAAAAACTTCACGCCCGTGCGCGCAGCACGGTGACCAGCCCCTCACAGGTTTTCAGGCAATCGGCCGCGCACTCGCCCGGGGTGTAGACGGCCCCAGCGATGTGTGCATGCCGATGGGCCAGCGCTGGCTCGATGTCCACGCAGCGGTCGGCATTCACCATCTCCTGTGTGCAGCCCAGCCCACGCTGGAACTGCATTTGTCGGTGCGCGGCGGCCAAGGCACGGGTGTCGTCGTACAGCACCAGCTTGCCGGTGGCTGAAAAATCGCAGTCGATTTTTTCGACCGCCATCAGCTCCTCAAACGCCAGCGCGCTTTCTGCGGCCAGCTGCAGCAGTTGAACGGTGGTGGCGCGCGAAGTGCCCGCGTTGCAGGCGGCCAGAAACCGCAGGCCCCACAGCCATTGGTGCACATCCCACTGCGGCCTGATCTTGAGCGGGGAGGTTGGCGACAACAGCAGTTGGGGCAACTGGGCCCAGATCCCTGCATCGGCCAGCGGCTGCACATAGGCGTAACTGAGCTGCGCGCCATTGCCGCCGCTGGCCCCGCCGCCCGGTTGGGCCTGGTCAATCACCGTCACATCATGACCGGCGCAGCTCAGTGTGTAACTGCTGGCCAGCCCCACAATGCCCGCGCCCAAAACACACACCCGCATACCGGCTCCTTCGTTTGAAAAGGCCACTTTACGAAGCCAGGTGCGGTTTGAACAATGCCCAAACCGTGCGCAACATGACGCCAGGTTATGGGCGCCTTTTTTTGACTTGATGGGCAGGGCATAAGTTTTCGTCATGGCCGTGCCTTCAAAACGAATGAGGCGATTGGCGCGCTTGTTCCTACACTGGATTTGCAAGCCTGCCAGGCTGAGCTTTTTTGACCATTCCCTGTGTACTCACCGCCCCCGAAAGGACCCGCATGAAACCCTCGACCCTCGCACTTGCCACCCTTGTCTGCACCGGCCTGATGGCCACCGCAGCGGCCCAAACGGTACCCACCCTTCAAAAAGTGGCCGCCAGCGGCAAGATCACCGTGTCTTACCGAGAAGCCTCCGTGCCCTTCAGCTACCTGATTGGGTCGAGCAAAGCGATTGGGTTTTCAGTTGAAATTGCCGAAGCCATCGTGGACGACGTGCGCAGAAAGGTCAAAAAGCCGACGCTGGAGGTGGCCTACATGCCGGTGACCTCCCAGAACCGCATCCCCTTGCTGGTCAATGGCACCTACGACCTGGAATGCGGCTCCACCACCAACAACTCAGCGCGCGGCAAGGACGTGGCGTTCTCCATCAACACCTTCTACACCGGCACCCGCTTGCTGACCAAAAAGACATCGGGTGTCAAAAACTACGCGGACCTGGCCAAAAAGACGGTGGCCAGCACCACCGGCACCACCAACGCCCAGGTCATCCGCAAATACAACGCCGAGAAAAACCTCGACATGCAGCTGATGCTGGGCAAGGACCATGACGACTCCCTGCTGCTGGTGGAAAGCGACCGCGCCCTGGCGTTTGCGATGGACGACATCTTGCTGTTCGGGCTGCGGGCCAATGCCAAAAACCCGGATTCCCTGCACGTCGTCGGAGACGCGCTGCAGGTTGAACCGTATGCCTGCATGCTGCGCAAGGACGACCCGGAGTTCAAAAAACTCGTTGACGGCACCATCAGCCGCTTGATGAAGTCCGGTGAGTACAGCCGCCTGTACACCAAGTGGTTTGAGTCCCCGATTGCGCCCAAAGGCACCAACCTGGGCCTGCCGATGAGCGAGCAGCTCAAGGCCAACCTGAAGGCACAAAGCGACCAGCCCGCCCTGTGAAGTCGGCCCTTCAAACCACCCGACCCACCGACCAAGCAGCATGACGCCCCAGACGAGTAGACCCCGGGTGGTCGGTATTTTGGGCGGCATGGGCCCGGCGGCCGGGGCGGACTTTGCGCGGCTTTTTGTCAAAGCCTGCGCCCAGCACCTGCAGGACAGCGGCGTCACCGTTTGTGACCAGGCATTTCCTGAGCACTGGTTGGCCCAGGTCCCCGTGCCCGACCGCAGCAGCGCGCTCGACTCGCCCGGTTTTGGGGGGCACCAACCCCTGGAGCCCATGCTGCAGGCCATGGGCAAACTGGCCGCGCTGGGCGCCACCAGCGTGGCGGTGGCCTGCAACACCGCCCACGCCTGGCACGGCGCGCTGCAAGATCGGTTTCCGCAGCTTGAAGTGCTGCACGTTGCCCGCGAAGTGGCCCACACCCTGGCCAGCCGTGGCGTGCGCGAAGTGGGGCTGCTGGCCACTGAAGGTACCTACCGCGCCGGGCTGTACGACCAGGCCCTGCGCGAAGCCGGGGTGCACTGCCACGTGCCGCTGCCAGGCGAGCGTGAAGCGCTGATGCGCGGCATCTACCAGGGCGTCAAGGTCGGTGACATGGCGCTGGCGCGCAACTGCTTCACGCAAGTCGCTGAAGCCCTGGCCCGGCGCTCGGGCCTGCACACCCTGATCCTGGGCTGCACCGAAATCCCGCTGGCCCTGACCCACGTGCCAGGGCTGGACCCGCTGGCGCTGGTAGACCCTGCGGCCCTGCTGGCCAAAGCGCTGGCGCTGCGGGCGTATGCAGGAACGGCCTGAAAAACCTTCAAAAAATTAACCTGCAGGTTGATTTTTAGGCTCAAAACCGTGTTTTGAGCCCGCCAGCAGCCTCTAAAAAACATTTTTAACGCCAAAAAAGGCGACTGCCTAGGTGTTCACTGCCTGTTGTGCTATCAAATCAGGAGTGATTTGCTGTGCGGCCCAACTAATCCACGGACGCGCTCCAGTGCTGGTTCCAGTCTTTGCTGCCGAGCCTTTCGATGTCGCGGCGGTCGCGTTTGGTGGGGCGGCGCTGTTCGGCTTGCAGGGCTCTGGCGGCCAGGCTTTCGGCGGTTTCTGGTTACAGCCGCTGGGCCTTCAGTACGCCGCCGCGCTGGCTGCTGATGCCGCGCACCACCAGGGTCCGGGTGACGGGCTACCTCGCCTGCCGCTGTAGAGCGCCGGAGCTTGTTGAGCGATTGAGCGACTTTTCAAGGGCTGTGGTCGCGCGTGCCGGGTTACGCCGTGCATCATCCGCAGCGCCGCGCTTTGGTGGCGTGCATCCGTTTTTTGACGCAAGCCACGCTATCGGGGAACGGCGGTCAGTACGAGATCACAGCCGTCCTGAACCCGATTTATGCATAACCCAACAAGGATAAAAATGAACCTCGACTACCTGAAACTGCACTACAACGAAGCGTCTTTCAAAGGTGCCCACAACTCCTACCAGCGCGACGAAACCCTCATCGAGCAAATCACCTGGCATGAGGATGCCCCTTCCGACGCGGGTTGCCGCGCGGTAGAGCTGGACATTTCGCAGTCAGACAACGGCTTGGAGTGGTCGGTTGGCCACAAAAGTAGCTACGACACCAACTACCGTCAGCTGTCGCAGTTTTTGTCCGAGCTGCAGGTATGGAGCCGCAACAACCCGGATCACGACGTGATCACGCTGTACCTGGACCTCAAACACGTGGCCACCAGCACGTTTCCCAGCCAGCT
>JBJXEI010000112.1:0-22072 GCA_046154065.1 Polaromonas sp.
GAGCTGGGCGGGCAGGGTGTCGTGCCACAGCCGGCTGGACACGGCGGGCAGCATCATCAGGCCCACGGCCATCAGCGTGCCCAGGGTTTGAAACCCGGCCACCAGGTTGACGACCACCAGCATCAAAAAACCCTGCTGCCAGCACCACGTGCCCAGCCATGAACGCGGCGGCTGGCTGACCGCACTGAGGAAGACCGGGTCAAAACTCTCCAGCACCAGCCCACGGTAAGCCGCCGCCAGGCCCAGCACGCTGACGCTGGCCACCCCCGCCACCAGCAGCAGGCCGGGCGTGTCCACCCCCAGTGCGCTGCCAAACAGGATGTGCAGCAGGTCCAGCTGGGTGCCGTGGCGGGCAATCAGCGTCACACCCAGCGCCAGCGCCACCAGGTAAATCGCCGCCAGGCTGGCGTCTTCTTTCAATGCAGTGGTGCGGCTGACCCAGCCCGCCAACGCCGCCACCAGCAGGCCCGCCAGCACGCCCCCCACGGCCATGGCCGTCAGGGACAGGCCGAACAGCATGAAGCCAATCGCCACGCCCGGCAGGATGGCGTGGCTGAGCGCGTCGCCCAGCAGGCTCATGCGCCGCAGGGTCAACAACACGCCCAGCGGCGCTGCGCTCAGAGACAGCGCCAGTGTGGCCACCAGCGCACGGCGCATGAAGGCGAACTCGGCAAACGGGGCGACCAGCAACTGCCAGGCGGTGTCAAACGGGTGCATGGCGGTGGCTTGGGTGGGGGTTGGTCGGCTGTGGACTGGCCTGGCACCACGGGGCCGCTTCGTCCCAGGCCTCTGCCATGGCGCGGGCGCGCTGCAAGTTGGCGGGCGTCATCACGGCGGCTGTGGGGCCGTGTGCCACCAGTTCGCGGGCCAGCAGCAGGGTGTGGTCGAAGTGCTGGTGGATCTGGGCGTCGTCGTGCAGCACGGCCAGCACGGTGCTGCCTGTGCGGTGCCATTGATGGATCAGCGTGAGCAGGTGGGCAACGGTGTGGCTGTCCACGGCGTTGAAGGGCTCGTCGAGCAGGATCAGGTCCGCGTTTTGCACCAGCAGGCGGGCAAACAGCACTCGCTGCAGCTGCCCGCTGGACAGCGAGCCGACGGTGCGCCGCTCAAACCCCTGCAGCGCCACGGTGTGCAGGGCTGCGTCAGCCCGCGCGAGTTGCGCTGCGCTCACGCTGCCCCACGCGCCGCTGGCGGGCCAGCAGCCCAGCAGCACACAGTCACGCACCGTGATGGGGAAACTGCGGTCCAGCTCAGACAACTGCGGCAGGTAGGCCACGCGCTCGTGGGTGCCCAGCACGACCTGACCTGGCGCGGTGGGCAGCAGGCCCATGATGCTTTTGAGCAGTGTGCTTTTGCCTGCGCCGTTGGGCCCAACCACGGCGGTTAGCGAGCCACGCGCCACCCGGGTGCTGAGGTGGTGCAGCGCCGGGTGCTGGCGGTAGCTGACAGTGAGGTCGTTCAGCGTGATGGCGGGTGGGCTTACCACGGGGCGGCTTCCAGCTGCGCCCAGGCCACGGCCAGCCACAGCACCACCACGGCGGGCAGCACCACCAGCACACGCCGCCGGGCAGACCAGCCAAGCACACTGGTGGCAGCCGATGGGTGGGCGGGTGGCGTGGGCTTGGCGATGGAAGACGGCGTAGGCGGCATCAAAGGCATGAATCTTTTGCAACAAGGGGTGTCGGAACGGCGCAGTTGTCACGATAATGCAACTGTATGGCGATATAGTCTAATGCAACTTGGTTGCGATAGATGGCTGTCGCCTGAGTTTTTTTGGTCGCCTTCATCCAACCCACCTTTCACGTATGGCTGCAGCTCTACTCCCCACCACCGACCCGATTGACGCGTTGCTGTCCGCCCACGGCCTGCGCCGCACCAGCGCGGCCCGCCTGGTGCTGGGCTGGCTGCTGGCCAACCCGGACACCAGCTACACACACGCGCAGCTGCAGGCGGCACTGGGGGGGGGCGCCGACTCCCCCGTGGCGCTGGACCGCGTCACGCTGTACCGGCTGATTGACCGGCTGACGCAGGTCGGCCTGTTGCTGTGCCGGGTGGACGCCAGCCGCACGCGGCGCTACCAGGCCATGCCGGCCAGCGTGCACGCCATTCCTCACTTTGAATGCCAAAGCTGCCACCGCGACAGCCCGCTGGCGGGGGCGCTGTCTGGCGCGTTGAATGCCAGCGCGCAAGACCTGGAGCGCGCCGCCCAAACCGCGCTGGAGGCGCTCAAGGCACTCGGCTACCAGGGCATGAGCATGGACTTCGCCGTGCGCGGTGTGTGCGCCGACTGTGTGGTGCTGGGCGCGGCCACGCCCGAGGGCGCCGCGTGATTGCCACCACCGCGCTGGCTTACCGCTACGCCAACGGCCCGGCGCTGCAGTTCCCCGACGTGGCGGTGCCGCAGGGCGGTGTGGTGCTGCTGCGCGGTGCGTCAGGCGCGGGCAAATCAACCTGGCTGGCGCTGGTGGCGGGGCTGCTGGTGCCCACGTCAGGGGCCATCACGGTGGCTGGGCAGCCGCTGGCCGAGCTGAAAAAGTCCGCGCTGGACGTGTGGCGCGCCCAGACCATCGGCTTTTTGCCGCAAAAGCTGCACCTGAGCGCCGCACTCACGGTGCATGACAACCTGGCCATGGCGCAGTGGGCCGCAGGCCAGCCGCAGCATGCTGCATCGATTGCCGACGCATTGGCCGCGCTGGGCGTGCAGGACCTGGCGGGGCGCAAGCCGTCGCAGCTGTCAGGCGGGCAGGCGCAGCGGGTGGCGCTGGCGCGGGCCGTGATGCTCCGCCCGCGTGTGGTGATGGCCGACGAGCCCACCGCCAGCCTGGACGACGCTGCCGCTGCCGCCGCGCTGGGCCTGCTGCACAGCACCTGCAGCCGTTTGCAGGCCACGTTGGTCATTGCCACGCATGACAGCCGCGTGGGGGCCTTTTTTGAGGCTGCGCAGCTCAAAAATCCCTTAAAAATCAGTCAAATCGATCTGCTGCCTGCGGATTGCTTGCCTGTTGTGCTATGAAAATAATAGCGGTATGGTGACCCTGTGAACACTGTTTCCCTGTCCTGGCGCTACCTGTGGTCGCGCCCGCTGGCCGCTGGCTTGAACCTGCTGCTGCTCACGCTCGGGCTGGCGTCCATCTCGCTGCTGTTGCTGGTCAGCCACCAGATCAACGCCGCGTTTGAACGCGATCTGGCCGGCATTGACGTGGTGGTGGGGGCCAAGGGCAGCCCGATGCAGCTGATCTTGTCGGGCGTGTTCCACCTGGATGTGCCCACCGGCAACGTGCCGCTGGCCGCCGTCACTGCGCTGAAAACCCACCCGCAGGTGGCCCAACTCATCCCGATCAGCCTGGGCGACAGTTTTAGCGGGTTTCGCATCGTGGGCACCACACCCGACTACATCAGCCACTACAAGGTGCCACTGGCCCAGGGCGCGCTGTGGGCAAAACCCATGCAGGCCGTGGTGGGCGCGCAGGTGGCGGCCCGCACCGGGCTGAAGCTGGGCGACACCTTTGCCGGCACGCATGGCCTGGGCAACACCGGCGAGGTGCATGGTCAAACGCCGTACACCGTGGTCGGCGTGCTGGCGGCCAGCGGCTCGGTGCTGGACCGCCTGGTCATCACCGCCACCGAATCGGTCTGGAAAGTGCATGAAACCGACACCGCGCTGGACGAGGAAGACCAGAAAATTCTGGAAGAAGAGCGGGAGGTGACGCTGGCGCTGATCCAGTACAAAACGCCGCTGGCCGCCGTGACCTTTCCGCGCTTCATCAACACCACCACCGAAATGCAGGCCGCCGCGCCCGCGCTGGAAATCACCCGCCTGCTCAGCATGATCGGTGTGGGCACGAACGTGATGAAAGCCCTGGCCAGCGTGCTGCTGCTGACCGCCGCGCTGAGTGTTTTTATCGCCCTGTGGAGCGCCGTGCGGGAGCGCCGCGCCGACCTGGCCCTGCTGCGCATGCTGGGCGCGCCGCCGCGCCGCATAGCTGGGCTGCTGCTGTGTGAAGCGCTGTGGCTGGCGCTGCTGGCCACGCTGCTGGGCCTGGGCGCCGGGCAGGCGCTGGTGGCACTGATGGGCTGGGCCTTGCAGCTGGAGCAGTCGGTGCTGATTGGCGGCATGGTCTGGCCGGCCGAGCTGGCCGTGGTGCCCGCGCTGGCCCTGGGGGTGGCGGTGCTGTCCGCGCTGCTGCCCGCCTGGGAGGCTTACCGCGTCAGCGTGTTTGAGCTGCTGCAGTCGCGCTGAATGTCATTTTTTTAACCTCTCGTCAACTTTTTCAAGGAAACCGCCATGAACCGATTTTTTGCCACCCTTCCCGCTGTGCTGGCCCTGGTGTTGAGTGCGGGCTTGAGCGCCGCGCACGCCCAGCACTCCGACAAGGAAAAGAAAGAAGACGTGGCCCGCCACCGCGCCATGTCGGCCGCCCACGAAGCGGCCGCCAAGTGCCTGGAGTCGGGCAAAAAAGACGAGGTC
Organism: Polaromonas sp.; assembly: GCA_046154065.1. GTDB lineage: Bacteria > Pseudomonadota > Gammaproteobacteria > Burkholderiales > Burkholderiaceae_C > Polaromonas. Next base: position 4,469 of record JBJXEI010000112.1, read on the forward strand.
TGCGAGAAGGAACTTCAGGCGTCTTGCAAAGGTCTGGCTGTGGGTAAATACTGCGGCATGAAACACGTCCACTGACCGTTTCACCGCCTTCACCCCCATTGACCGCCTGCCGCAACCCGCCGCAGGCACCTTTCAGGAGTTTGCAAGATGTTGATCGCTTCAATCAGGCCGCTGGCCGCCGTGGCCATTCTGGCAGCGGGTGTTGCGGGGGCGCTGGGCGTGCAGGCGCAGACCTTGTCGTCACCTGTGCCCCCGGCGGCCGTCAAGGGCAAATCGGGCGCTGCGCCCGTGCCTGACATTCCGGTGGGGCAGGGCGCCGGGGTCCACGGGGCCAACAGCCCGTTTCCACCCCTGTCGGCCCGGGTTGATGTGGTGCCCTGGTCGGTGCTGACGGACATCAAGACCAAAAATGAGAAAAACCGCATCCTGCCGGTGTTCACCATGAGCCAGCTGGAGCTCAACCAGAAGACCCAGCGGGTGCAGGGTTTCATGATGCCGCTGGACCCGGGTGAAAAACAAACCCGGTTCCTGCTGTCGTCCGTGCCGCTGACCTGCTCGTTCTGCCTGCCTGGTGGGCCTGAAAGCATGGTCGAGGTGCGCACCAAAACGCCGGTCAAGTACAGCATCGAGCCGATCACGGTCGAGGGCAAGTTCCTGGTGCTGAACGACGACTCACTGGGCCTGTACTACCGCATGACGGACGCGGCCAGCGTCAAGTAAGCGCCCACGGTGTTGCCACAGCGGATGTCATGGTTCCTGGCCTGGGCCCGTGTGCTGGGCCTGGCGCTGGCCTTGCTGCTGCCGCAGATGCTGGGGCTGTTGCACGGGATGGCGCACGAGCGGGCGCACCCGGTCACGCACGCCCAGGCCGATCACGACCGCACATCCTCGCTGGCATCGCTTTTCACCTCGCACGAAGACGGCAGCCCGGACTGCCGCCTGTACGACCAGGCCAGCCATGACGGGCTGGTCACCACCGTGGCGGCGCTCAGCCTGCCGCTGACCATCCCTGGTACCGGGGTGGCTTTGTTTGCGGGCGATGCACTCGCCCGCTGGGCCGCGCAGTTTGATGCGCGTGGCCCCCCGCTGACTTCCTGAATCCCTCGGTTCCTGGTCCCTGCCGCCCGGTGCTGCGCTGTGCGTTGCCGTGCGCGGCAGGGCGTGTTTTTTTTGATTCAGTGAAGTCTCCCATGAAATTGCATCCTTTGCGCAGCCCTTTTGCGCCCCAGCCCTTTCCTTTTGTGCGTTCAGGCCGCGCGGTTCACCACGCGGCGGTGTGCCTGTGCATGGCCGCGTCGCTGCAGGTCGCCAGCGGCCACGCCCAGGTGGCCAGCCTGAAAGAAGTCACCGTGACCGGCAACCCGCTGGGTGCTGCGGATTTGATAGCGCCAGCGGCAAGCTATTCAGGGGCCGGACTGCTGTTGCGCTCCAAAACCACGCTGGGCGAGACGCTGGACGGCACGCCGGGCGTCAGCAGCACCTACTTTGGCCCCAACGCCAGCCGCCCCATCATCCGCGGTCTGGACGGTGACCGCATCCGCATCCTGAACAACAGCGGTGCGCTGCTGGACGCCTCAGGCCTGAGTTTTGACCATTCGGTCTCGGCGGACCCGATCAGCATCGAGCGCATCGAGGTGCTGCGTGGCCCCGGCGCGCTGCAATACGGCGGCAGCGCGGTGGGCGGGGTGGTCAATGTGATCGACAACCGAATCCCCCGGGAGCCGCAGTTTGACGCGCAAGGTGGCGTCAGCGGCAAGCTGGACCTGGGCGCGGCCACCGGCAACCGCGAGCGCGGCGGTGGCGTGCTGGTCGAAGCCGGGACCGAGCGCTACACCCTGCATGTGGACGCGTTTGACCGGAGCACTGGCGACGTGAAAGTGCCTGCTGACCTGCTGTGCACAAAAGGCGGCGTGAACAGCATCCGCAACCGCATTTGCAACTCCGCCAGCGACACGCGCGGCGGGGCGGTCGGCGGCACCGCGTTTTTTGACCAGGGCTACCTGGGCGCGTCGGTCAGCTCCTACCGCAGCACCTACGGCACCGTGGCCGAGGATGACGTGACGATCAAGATGAAGTCCGACCGACTGGCGCTGGAGGGTGAAGTGCGCAACCTGGGCGGCTTTGTGCAAAGCATCAAGGGCCAGCTGAGCCACACCAACTACCAGCACACCGAGTTTGAAGGGGCCAGCGTTGGCACGGTGTTCAAAAACAAGGGCACAGACCTGCGGCTGGAAGCGCGCCACGCCAAAGTCGCTGGTTTCGACGGGCTGGTGGGTTTTCAGTCTGACCGGACCGAGTTTTCAGCCGACGGGGCAGAGGCCTTTGCGCCCTACAGCCAGACCCGGCAAAACGGTGTGTTTGTGTACGAGGAATACGCCACCGCCTGGGGCAAGTTGAGCCTGGGCGGCCGAATGGACTCGGTTCGTGTTGAATCGCTGGGCAACCCGCAGGTCAGCCGCTTTACCCCCGCCAGCCGGGACTTCAAACCCAAAAGCCTGGCGCTGGGCGGGCTGTGGAATGCAGCGCCCCAATGGCAGCTGACCAGCAACCTGGCCACCACCGAGCGTGCGCCCAAGGACTATGAGCTGTTTGCGCAAGGCCCCCACGTGGCGACCCGCGCGTGGGAAACCGGCGACGCAGCGCTGGGCAAGGAAAAGTCCACCAGCCTGGATGTGGGGGCGGCGTGGAAGTCAGGCGCGCACAGCTTCACGGCCAACGCGTATGTGCACCGCTTCAAGAACTACATTGGCCTGGCGTCCACCGGCAACACCTACGGCCAGGAGCAGGGCAACCTGAACCCGCAGGACCTGGACGGGGACGGCATTGACGACAACGACCCGGACAACGCCGTCCTGCCGGAGCTGGCCTACAGCGGTGTTCGGGCGCGTTTTGTGGGTCTGGAAGCCAGCGGCAACATCCGCCTGCTGCAGGGCGCGTCGACGCTGGACCTGGCTTTGCGGGGTGACCTGGTGCGGGCCAAAAACACCAGCAACGGCCAGAACTTGCCCCGAATTGCGCCGGCACGCGTCGGCGCTACGCTGAATTGGGCAACCGGGCCGTGGGGCGCCAGCCTCGGGTTTGACCGTTCAGCGGCGCAAAACCGGGTGGCCGCCGGGGACCGCACCACCGCGGCCTACACCCGCTGGAACGCTGCGGCCACCTACAAACATGCATCTGGCCCGGCCAATTTGCTGTGGTACGCCAAGCTGGACAACCTGACCAACCAGCTGGCTTACAGCGCCACGTCAGTGCTCACCACCACCGCGTTCCCCAAATCCCCACTGCCGGGCCGCAGCCTGAAAGTGGGGCTGCAAGCGGCGTTCTAGTGGGGTGAAGGTGTGCGCCGCGCACAACGGTAAACTGCGCGGCGCTTCCCGGTTGTCATCAAACTGACTTCAATTTGTCACAATTAGGCGGTTTTTGATGTTGTTACTGGGGAATCTGATGTTTTTTGGCAAGCTGCTGCCGCGTGAAGGCAATTTTTTCGAGATGTTCAACCAACACGCGGGTCACATCGTGGAGGCCGCGCATGCGTTCTCGCAGATGGTTGCGCACTACGCGGACCCGCACAAACGCGAGTCGCACTACCGTGATGTGATGCATGCCGAGCGCGCGGCCGACCGCGTCACGCATGAGGTCAGCCGCGCGCTGCACAAAACCTTCATCACCCCGATCGACCGGGAGCAAATTCACAAACTCATCAACACGATGGACGACGTGGCCGACCTGTTCCAGGACTCGGCTGAAACCATGTCGTTGTACGACGTGCGCCACATGACGGAAGACATGGTGCGGCTGACCGACCTGAGCGTGAAGTGCTGTGAGCGACTCAAAGACGCGGTGGGCATGATTGCCAAAGTCAGTGAACCCGCCACGGCCGAAGCCGCGCTGAAAACCTGCGGCGAAATCGACAAGCTGGAGTCCGACGCGGACCGCGTCATGCGCGCCGCCATGAGCCGCCTGTTCCGCGAGGAGCCCGATGTGCGCGAGCTGATCAAGCTCAAGGCGGTGTACGAGCTGCTCGAGACCATCACCGACAAGTGCGAGGACGTGGCCAATCTGATCGAGGGCATCGTCCTCGAGAACTCCTGATCGCGGACCGATTGCCCATGCAAACTGTCCCTATTTTTCAAAGCGCCCTGTGGGTGGTGGTGCTGCTGGTGTTTCTGGCGATTGCCTTTGACTTCATGAACGGCTTTCATGATGCCGCCAACTCGATCGCCACGGTCGTCTCAACCGGTGTGCTCAAACCCGGGCAGGCGGTGGTGTTTGCCGCTTTTTTCAACCTGATCGCCATCGGCATCTTCCACCTCAGCGTGGCGGCCACCGTGGGCAAGGGCATCGTGCAACCCGGCGTGGTGGACACGCATGTGGTGTTCGGTGCGCTGACCGGGGCCATCACCTGGAACCTGTTGACCTGGTACTACGGCATCCCCAGCAGTTCGTCCCATGCGCTGATTGGCGGCATTGTGGGCGCGGTGATCGCCAAAGCCGGTGCGGGGGCTTTGATTTCTGGCGGGATTTTCAAGACCGTGGCGTTCATCTTCATCTCGCCGGTGCTGGGTTTCCTGCTCGGCTCCATGATGATGGTGCTGGTCGCCTGGGTGTGCAGGCGCACCACGCCGTCCAAGGTGGACCGCTGGTTTCGCCGCCTGCAGCTGGTGTCCGCGGGTGCTTACAGCCTGGGTCACGGCGGCAATGACGCGCAAAAAACCATCGGCATCATCTGGATGCTGCTGGTGGCCACGGGGTATGTGTCGGCCACCGCCACCGCACCGCCCACCTGGACCATCGTCAGCTGCTACCTCGCCATCGCGGCAGGCACCATGTTCGGCGGCTGGCGCATCGTCAAAACGATGGGCCAGAAAATCACCAAGCTCAAGCCCGTGGGCGGGTTTTGTGCCGAAACCGGCGGCGCGCTGACGCTATTTCTGGCCACGGCGCTGGGCATTCCGGTGTCCACTACCCACACCATCACGGGGGCCATTGTGGGTGTGGGGTCTACCCAGCGGGCCTCTGCGGTGCGCTGGGGGGTAGCGGGCAACATCGTCTGGGCGTGGATTTTCACCATCCCGGCAGCGGCCTTCGTGGCGGCCATTGCCTACTGGATCAGCCTGCAGATTTTTTAAAATCCAGCCAGCGCGTCAGCACATTTCAGCGCATTTCAGCGCATCTGAAACTCAAAGTATCGCTGAAAGCTGAACACGATGCTGGACATCAGCGCCACCGCGCCGAACAGCAGTGAAAACACAACCGCGCCGATGGTGAGCCAATTCGTCTGGCCCGCTGCGGCATCCGGGGTATTTGGGTTGAACCGGTTGTTCCATTTTTCGGTGGACATCAAGCCGTAGTAAATCGCCGTCAGTGCGGTGGCCGCCAGGGTGAAACCCAGCAAGGGAATCAGCACCCAGGACCACTGGTCGTCCAGTCCGTACATCTGCACCCGGCGCACGCCCCACCAGCCGATACCCGCAACCACCGGATGCAGCCAGGCCCAGGGGTCGGACGCGCCAAACAGGTAGAAGCGGTGCAGGCCCAGCTGGCCGGTGATGAAGGCCAGCCAGGCGGCCAAGGTCTTGTTTTTCAAGTGGTTTGGGGTGTTGGAAGGCATGTCCTCATTGTCCCTGCGCGGCATCGGCGGGTGGCTGTGTGTCGCCCGCCCCCAGCGTTTTTTGCATGATGACAATGTCACGCCAGGCCCCGAGCTTCCAGCCACACGACTCGACCACACCGACCTGCGTGAACCCGAGTGCGCGATGCACACCGACGGAGCCCGCATTGGCCGAGTCCCCGATGATGGCCATCACCTTGCGGATACCCCCGGCCTCCAGGCGCGCCAGCAGTTCGGCCAGCAAGGCGCGGCCCAGGCCTTTGCGGTGCAGGTCGGGCGCCAGGTAGATCGAATCCTCAACGGAGTAGCGGTAAGCCGGGCGTGGCTTGAACCAGTTGCCGTAGACAAAACCAACGACAACGCCATCCTGCTCGGCCACCAGGTACGGCAGCCCCTTACCCAACACGTCGGCGCGGCGCGCTGTCATATCGGCCACGCTGGGCGGATCGGTCTCGAAGGTGCCTGTGCCGTGCAGCACATGATGGGCGTAAATCGCTGTGATTTGCGGGAGGTCTTGGTCGTGGCTGGGGCGGATCAGAAGCATGGGCGTGGAAAGTTAGGAGTGCTGAGTAGGTGTCGGTGACGAGGGCGCGCTATAATCGCAGGCTTTGCAGCATTTCGCTGGCCGGGTGGCCATGTCGTGTGTCTCAATCGCTGCAAGACTATTTGGACCTGAGTTTTTCTCAGGCCACCACCCTCAGGACTCATTATGGTTGTCATTCGACTCTCACGCGGCGGCTCCAAGCATCGCCCGTTTTTCAACATTGTTGTGGCTGACAAACGCGTTCGCCGCGATGGCCGTTTCATCGAGCGCATCGGTTTTTACAACCCGATTGCCAAAGGCGGCGAAGAAGGCCTGCGCATCGCACAAGACCGTCTGACCCACTGGGTTGGTGTGGGTGCCCAAGCGTCCCCAACGGTTGAGCGTTTGATCAAGCAGGGCGCTGCCGCCGCTGCCAAGACAGCGTAATTCAGCTGATTCACCAGCCTACCCCTGCACCCATGCCGTCTGTTCAAGATTTCTCTGGCGCGCTGAAGCCCTCAGCCCTGCCCGATGATGCGATTGAAGTCGGACGTGTTTTGGATGCCTGGGGTGTCAAGGGCTGGTTAAAAATATTGCCGCACAGCAGTGCCCCAGAGGCGCTGTTTTCGGCTGAAACCTGGTTTTTGCAGCCCCCCGAGGCAAAATTTCGCCCCGGCTTCAATGCGTTCACCGGCACCGTGTCCGTCAGCATTGAGGAGGCTAAAACCCACTCTGATTCCGTGGTTGCCAAGCTCCAGGGCATGGACGACCGCACGCCCGCCGAAGCCTTGCGCGGTGCCCGAATTTTTCTGCCGCGAAGCTGTTTCCCTGCCGCCTCCGCTGACGAGTACTACTGGGTCGATTTGATCGGCCTGAATGTGGTGAACCGTGAAGGCGTTGCGCTGGGTTGCGTGCGCGACCTGATGGCAACCGGCCCTCAGTCTGTGCTGTGTGTTGAGTACGCTGTGTCCGCCGAAGGTGATGCTGCAGCTGCCATTGCTGAGCGCATGATCCCGTTTGTGTCGGTGTATGTCGACAAGGTAGACATCGCTGGCAAGCTCATCACAGTGGACTGGCAGCCTGACTACTGAGTCTCTGCGGTTTGGCGGCTGCATGTGGTCCGCACCTCGACCCTCTTTGAATTTTCGTCAAGCCAGGAATCACCATGCGCTTTGACATCCTCACCCTGTTCCCCGAGCTGTTTGCCCCGTTTCTGACCAGCGGTGTGACGCGTCGTGCCTACGAGTCTGGCTTGGTGGATGTCCGGCTCTGGAACCCACGTGACTTTGCCGATGGCACTTATCGCCGTGTGGATGATCGCCCATTTGGTGGTGGGCCTGGCATGGTGATGATGGCTGAGCCGCTGAGCCGGTGCCTGGAAGCGATCCGGGCTGACCATGCGTCGGCGGGTCTGCTACCGGTCCCGGTGGTTCTGTTTTCGCCCGTAGGGCAGGCCTTGGATCACAGCGCTGTGGCTTCGTGGTCTGCTAGCTCCGGTGCTGTGCTCTTGTGTGGGCGTTACGAGGGGCTGGACCAACGGTTCATTGACCGCTATGTCACCCATCAAATCAGCCTGGGTGACTTTGTCTTGTCGGGTGGCGAGATCGCGGCGATGGCGCTGCTTGATGCCATTGCCAGGCTGCAGCCGGGTGTGCTGAATGACGAGGGTAGCCACCAGTTGGACAGTTTCAATCCGGCGCTGGACGGTTTGCTCGATTGTCCGCATTACACCCGTCCAGAAGCATGGTCCGACGTGGCGGTACCCCCGATTTTGATGTCCGGCAACCACGCGCAGATCAAGCGCTGGCGGCGCGAGCAGAGCCTGCTGTTGACGTTCACGCGCCGTCCGGATGTATTGATGCAGGCTCGCCGTGACGGCAAGTTGAGTCGCGGCGACGAGGCTTTTCTGCTGAGCTTGGCAGCAGATTTTTCAACCAGCGATAAATTGCTATAATCATGGGCTTTTCGGTCCTCTGGCGGCCACTGCAACCATTTGAGTCATCTTGCGTGAGTCATGGAATTGCGGTCTTTAGTGCAGCGCGTGTATGAACGAAAAACAAGACTGATGGATATTTTATGAATTTGATCGCAATCCTTGAGCAAGAAGAAATTGCTCGTCTGAACAAAACCATCCCGACCTACGCCCCAGGTGACACCGTCATCGTGAGCGTGAATGTCGTTGAGGGCACTCGCAAGCGTCTGCAGGCTTTTGAGGGCGTCGTGATTGCCAAGCGCAACCGCGGCTTGAACTCCAGCTTCATCGTTCGCAAGATCTCCAATGGCGAAGGCGTTGAGCGTACCTTCCAGGTCTACAGCCCACTGATCGCCAAAATTGAAGTCAAGCGCCGTGGTGACGTGCGCCGTGCCAAGTTGTACTACCTGCGCAGCCGCAGCGGCAAGTCGGCACGTATCAAGGAAAAGCTGGGCGCCAAGGCTGCGTAAGCATCCCCCTGGACTCCAGTACAAAAAACCGCTCCTTGGGGCGGTTTTTTTTCGCCAATTTTCTGCAGTTGGCAGTTTGTTCGGAACATATGACTCTTTCCAAATCTTTGCCTCCGTTTGACCCGCGCGCAGTTCCTGTGCTGGGGGTGGATCATCATCTGGCGCGGGTGGGTCCTGAGCGGTTGACGCCGGACGCACTGCGCAGCCATTTCCGCTCGCCACCGGTCTGGTCCCCGGAGCACAGTGTGGAAAAGAGCTTCTCAGATCGCCAGCCTGCCTTGGCTGCAGTGCTGATCCCCTTGGTGATGCGGGATGAGTTGATGCTGCTGCTCACGCAGCGCACGGACAACCTCTCCACCCACTCCGGGCAGATTGCTTTGCCTGGCGGGCGCACCGATGACACCGATGTGGATGCGGTTGACACGGCTTTGCGAGAGGCCGAAGAAGAAATCGCCTTGCCACGCAGCCATGTCGAGGTGCTGGGCAATCTGCCCACGTATGTCACTGGAACGGCCTTTGTCATCACACCGGTGGTGGCGCTGGTGCGGCCTGGCTTCACTTTGAGGCCTAACCCTGGGGAGGTCGCCGAGGTGTTCGAAGTTCCGTTGCAGTACCTGATGAATCCTGCCCATCACCGTCGGCATGCGGTGGAGTTTGATGGCGTGCTGCGGCAGTGGTTGTCGATGCCTTACCTGCCTGGCGCCAAAGAGGGCTTGAATGCTGGCGCACAAGAGCGTTTCATCTGGGGTGCAACTGCTGGCATGCTTCGTAATTTATATCGGTTTTTAAGCGCCTGAGCTGTGGCGGTTACGTGCTTGGTCATGCGTCGGATCGGCAGACCCCGTTATGATTTGGTATGAGTTTTTTAGCTGTTTTGTTTGCGTTGATTCTTGAACAGGCACGCCCTTTGGCACGTGGCAACTGGGTGCATGCAGGTTTTCGGGCGTGGGCGCGGTGGTCGAATCGCACCCTTGACGCAGGGCAGACCCATCATGGCTGGATCGCATGGGTGGTAGCGGTGATCGTACCGGCACTGGTGACGATGCTGATCCACTGGGTGCTGTGGCGCATCAGCGTGGTGTTGGCCTTTGCCTGGAGTGTGGGGATCTTGTACATCACACTTGGGTTTCGCCAGTTCAGTCATTACTTCACCGATATTCGAGATGCCCTGGATGAGGGCGATGAGGATCAGGCCCGCCAGTTGCTGGCGCAGTGGCGTCAGGTGGATGCCAGTGACCTGCCACGCAGTGAAATTGTTCGCCATGTGATCGAGTATTCGGTGTTGGCGGCTCACAGGCATGTTTTTGGCGTGCTCGGCTGGTTTTCAATCCTGGCCGCGATGGGCTTTGGTCCGGCCGGTGCCGTGATGTACCGGATGAGCGAGTTTGTTTCGCGCTATTGGGTTTATAAAAGCCGTCACGCGAACGCCGTCGGTGAAGGGGCCAGTCCGGCGCTTCAAGTGGCGGCGGTCAGAGCGTGGGGGCTGATCGACTATTTGCCTGCCCGTGCGACAGCGCTTGGCTTTGCCGTCGTCGGCAGTTTCGAGGATGCCATCGATGCCTGGCGCAGCTACACACAGCGATTTGCGGCCGATGCTGCGTCGGCCAGTGAAGATCGCAACGACGGTGTGTTGCTGGCGGCGACGTCAGGGGCTGTGAATGTGCGACTGGGTGGGCAGGTGTTACGGCCGGTGTTTGTGGGTCCGTCGGCGGAACTGGACGAGTTGGCCAACAACGTTGAACCGCCAGCAGCGACAGAGTCCACACCTGGGCGTGAGCCGGAGCTGGCTCATCTGCGTAGCATTGTCGGTCTGGTTTGGCGTTCGGTCGTGCTGTGGATGGTGCTGCTGGCGCTGTTGACCCTGGCCCGGTTGTTGGGCTGACCCACCCAAAACCTAACGGTGATTGCCGCGTACGCTTCCTGAACGGATCAATAACGCGTTTGCGAAAGTTCTGCAAACAGCTCGCCGTATAAGCGATAGCGAGCGGTGCTTATTTCGCCGGTGCCATCTGTTGAATTGACTTCAGAAATCACACCACATCCAGGTTCATGCAAGTGGGTGCAGTTGTAGAACTTGCAGTTCTGAGCGTGTGCCTTGATGTCCGGCATCAAGCCGCTCAACCGCATGGGTTCGATGTGATGCAGGCCAAACTCCTGAAAGCCGGGCGAGTCGATCAACGCGGTGGTTCTTGCTTTGTCAACCCAGTACAGGGTGGTGCTGGTGGTGGTGTGTTTGCCCGAGTTCAATGCCTGCGAGATTTCCGCCGTCAGCACTTTGGCCTGAGGCACCAGCAGGTTGGTGAGACTGCTTTTTCCGGCGCCCGAAGGCCCCAATACCAACGTTTTTTTGCCTTGCAGCAAATCCATCAGGGCCACTGTTTGGGCGTCATCGGGTAGGGTGGTCGTTTTGGGCTTGATGGCCAGGGGCATGACCTGGTAGCCCATGGTCCGGTACGGTGCCAGCTTGTTCCAGGCACGGCCGAACGGCTCAGCCAGATCGCTTTTGTTCAAGGCCACAACGGGCGTGATGCCGGCAGACTCTGCCGCAATCAACGCGCGAGTCAGCTGGCTTTCCGAGAATTCAGGCTCCGCTGCAATCAAAATCAGTACCAGATCCAGATTGGCTGCAAACGATTTGGTGCGCAGTTCGTCCTGTCGGTACAGGGCGTTGCTCCGCTCTTCGATTTTTTCAATCGTGCCTTCGTCTTCGGAGGGTAGCCAGCGCACACGGTCCCCAACCAGCGCCTGGCCTTTTTTCCCGCGAGGATGACAAATTACCCGTTGCCCGGACTCTGTTTCGACCAGCACATGGCGCCCAAAGCCAGCGACGACCAACCCGGATTGGGTGCCAGCGGCTGGGGCATGGGTGCGCGGGTTTGTCTTCAAGACATCAGCGCGTCAACCTTCGACGCGCAAAGAAAGTCACTGACCGAAATACCATCCACATCGTGGGTGTTGAAGCGCACAGTGCAACTGCCGTAGTTCACAGCCAGATCTGGGTGGTGGTCCTCCCGGTTGGCGATGAATGCCAGCGCATTCACAAACTCGATGGTGTGGTGGAATGTTTTGAACGTGAATTTCTTTTCCAGGGCTCCGTCGATGAGCCTCCAGCCGTTGGCGAGCTCGCCGTTGAGCTGGCTCAACTGGGTCACAATTTCGGTGGCGCTCAAGGCGCGGCGGTTGGCGTGATGGGTAGGCGTCATGTGGCGGTTGCAGGGCTGAAGTTGGACCGACCAGCCATGCGCCCCAGGCGCTCCAGAGCGGGTGGGTGGGAGTAGTAAAACCGGGCAAACAAGGGGTCTGGCGTCAGTGTGCTGGCGTTGTCCTGGTAGAGCTTCAGAAGCGCTGCTGACAAGTCTTGGCTGTTGGTTTGCGCGATGGCGTAGGCATCAGCCTGGAATTCATGGGTTCGAGAAAGTTGGGCCAACAATGGTGAGACAAAAAAACTGAACAGCGGAATGACCGCCATGAACAGAATCAGTGCCAGTGCATCATTGCCGCCAGTCAGTGCTGGTCGCACGCCCAACCCGGTGTAAAACCAGGTCTGGGATGACAACCAGCCCAGCAGTGCAAAACCTATCAGACTCATCGCAAACATGAGGGTGATGCGTTTGATGATGTGTTTGTGCTTGAAATGCCCCAGTTCATGGGCCAGTACAGCGTCCACTTCACCGGGGTTCAGCTGCTGCAGAAGCGTGTCATAGAACACGACCCGTTTGGCTGCACCGAAACCTGTGAAGTACGCGTTGGCATGGGCAGAGCGCCGGCTGCCGTCCATCACGAACAGGCCTTTGGCTGAAAAACCGCAACGTGTCATCAAGGCCGTCACACGAGCCTTGAGGGCCTCATCGTCGAGCGGTTTGAACTTGTTGAACAGCGGGGCGATCATCGTTGGGTACAGCACTAGCGCCAACAAGTTGAACGCCATCCATGCGGCCCAGGCCCAAAACCACCAGAGGCTGCCTGTGCTTCCCATCAACCACAAGATCAGCGCGACAACGGGAAGACCAATCACCAAGCCCACCACCGTGGACTTGAGCAGGTCGCCGAACCAGAGCTTCAGGGTCATCTTGTTGAAGCCAAAGCGTTCTTCCACCCTGAAGGTGCTGTAGAGCGTGAATGGAAGGTCCAGAATGCCGCTGATCAAACCGAACATCGCCAGCAATGCCAGCTGGGGAACCAGGCTGCCGTAGCTGGCAAGGCCGGAAGTGCTGATCGCTTGATTCAGGATATCCAGACCGCCTAGCAACGTCCAGCCCAGCAACACAGCCGCACCGAAGGCCATTTCAAGCAGGCCGAGCCGGGCTTTGGCAGTCGTGTAGTCCGCTGCCTTCTGATGCGCCACCAATGGAATGGTGTCTGCAAACGCGGCCGGCACCGCATGACGATGCTGCATGACGTGGCGGATCTGCCGCGAGGCCAAATAAAACCGCACCAGCAGGCTGGACACCAACGCGGCACAGAACACCAGGGTGAATAAAAGTGAGTAGTTGCTCATGGGGGCAGTTTAGGCGATAGGCGAGAATCACCAGATGCTTGAAACTCAATCCCTGCTTAAAAAATCCGACCAGAATCTGGTTTGGCTGGACTGTGAAATGACCGGGTTGGACCCTGAAAAAGAGCGTCTGATTGAAATTGCGGTCATCGTCACTGGCCCGCAGCTGACGCCGCGCATCGAGGGGCCTGTACTTGCCATTCACCAAAGCGATGCCTTGCTGGATCAGATGGACAACTGGAACAAGGGAACGCACGGGCGCAGTGGCTTGATAGACAAGGTCAAGGCCAGCACCACCAGCGAGGCGGATGCTGAAGCACAGATTCTCAAGTTCCTGGCAGCCTACCTTCCGAAGGGCACCTCGCCGCTGTGTGGCAACACCATCAGCCAGGACAGGCGTTTTCTGGTCAAGTACATGCCCAAGCTGGAGGCCTTTCTGCACTACCGCAATGTCGACGTCAGCACTTTCAAAGAATTGGCCAAGCGCTGGCGGCCCGAGGTCTACAGTGCGTTCAAGAAGCGCCAGAGCCACACGGCGCTGGCCGACGTGCATGAGTCCATCGACGAGCTGGAACACTACCGCACGCATTTTTTGAAGTGAAATGCGCATTAGTTGGCTGCCAAAGCGAATGCAGCCATCAGCTTTACAGGCTTTGATTGGTGAAAACCCGCAAACCGTGCCATAATCATGGGCTTGCTTGGTCGCGATGTATTTGCATTGACCAGCATTTGTACATCTACCTCACACTTTTCGATCCTACCAACAGGGTCACGGTTGCCGGCTAAAAATATATTTTCATATATTGCCCGGTCCGCATATTCGTTTGATGGTTGATGTTTTATTAACCATGAACGAAGCCTTCTGCATCGCAGGGGTGGAGTTTCCTGCTTCCCGTCCGAACCACAAACAACGGCGGTGCAAGCAGGGGATTAGTGAGAAAAACATGACTGACTCTTTTGAAACCCGCGGCGACTTTTTGCCCGAAACCGACGTTGCAACTGTCTCTGAACTCGACATCAACGTCATTCCCGACTTCTCATCCGACGAGCCCGTGGCTGAAGCCACTTCGCTGGAAGCTGTTGCTGCTGTGCCCAATGGATTTGTGAAACTTGGCCTGGCCAAGGAACTGCTGCAAGCGGTGGCGGACATGGGTTTTACCCAGCCAACGGCCGTGCAGATGGCCACCATCCCCAAAGCCATGCAGGCGCTGGATGCGGACCCTAAAGCTGAAAAATTCACCGACTTGCTGGTGTCCAGCCAGACCGGTAGCGGCAAGACTGCTGCGTTCCTGTTGCCTGTGCTGCACACGCTGCTGATGCAGCAAGAGCAAGCCGAGCGTGACGAAAAAGCTGAGTTCGAGCGCCTGAGCGCTGAAGCCATTGCACGCGGCGAAGCACCTCTGAAAAAGCCGAAGCGCAAAGACCCGACCAACATGCGCAACTTCAAGCCCGCCACCCCTGGCGCGCTGATTCTGTGCCCAACCCGTGAGTTGGCTCAGCAGGTGTGTGCCGATGCCATCGATCTGGTTCGCCATTGCCGCGGTCTGCGCATTGCCAACGTAGTGGGTGGTATTCCTTACCAACTGCAAATCGCCAAGCTGCAAAACGCCAATTTGGTGGTGGCCACGCCAGGGCGTTTGCTCGACCTGCAGCGCAGCCTGCAGATCAAGCTGGACCAGGTGCAGTTCCTGGTGGTGGACGAAGCCGACCGCATGTTGGACCTCGGCTTTGCCGATGACTTGACCGAAGTCAACCAGCTGACCATCGAGCGCAAACAAACCATGATGTTCAGCGCCACCTTCGCGCCGCGCATTATGCAACTGGCCACCCGCGTGATGCGCCAGCCGCAGCGTGTCGAGATCGACTCGCCGCACGAAAAACACAGCTCCATCACGCAGTCGCTGCTGTGGGCTGACAACATGACCCACAAGCGCAAGCTGCTGGACCACCTGCTGCGTGACACCACCATCAACCAGGCCATCGTGTTCGCCAGTACGCAGGTCGAATGCGACGGTTTGGCCAACGATCTGGTGCAAGACGGCTTCAGTGCAGTGGCACTGCACGGCGCGCTGGGTCAAGGCTTGCGCAACCGCCGCCTCATGGCGTTCCGTGACGGTCGTGTGCAGATTCTGGTCGCCACCGATGTGGCTGCCCGTGGTCTGGATGTCCCGACCATCACCCACGTCATCAACTACGGCCTGCCGATGAAAGCCGAAGACTACGTGCACCGCATTGGCCGCACTGGCCGCGCTGGTCGCGAAGGCCAAGCCTTCACGATCGCCGAGTTCCGTGATCGCCGCAAGATCCAGGACATCGAACACTACATGCAGCAAAACCTCAAGCCCAGCGTGATTGCTGGCCTGGAGCCGCAGCAGCGTTTTGCGCCAACGTCGGATCGCCCGCGCGGCAATTTCGGCGGTGGACGTGACGACCGCGGTGGCGGCCGCAGCTTCGGCGGCGGTGGCGGGTACGCCGGTCGCAAGCCTGCAGGCGGCGGATTCGGTGGCGGCGGTGGCAACTTTGGTGGTGGTGGCAACGCTGGCAGCTTTGGCAACCGCGACAACCAACGTGACGGCCAACGCGATGACCGTGGCGGTGCGTTTGCCCCACGTCCTGCAGGCCCTGCTGGCGGCTATGGTGACCGTTCAGGCTTCAACGACCGTGGTCCACGCCGTCAGGACGACCGTGGTTTCGGCGGCAATGCGGGCCACGCCGGTGGCAACTTTGCTCCGCGTGAAGACCGCAACTTCGGCGCCCGCAACGAAGGTTTTGCACCTCGTGGTGATTTCGCGCCCCGTGGTGACTTCGCCCCGCGCGGTGATTTTGCTGCCCGCAAGCCCGCAGGCAAGGTGTTTGTGCCCCGTGATGCAGCCAAGAAGGCGGGCAAATTTTCCAAGCCAGCGCGTGACTGAACAACACTGCTGAGCAATCAGTAAAGTGTCATGAAAAGCCGCTGTGTGCCGAAAGGTCCACAGCGGCTTTTTTCATGGCGCTGCTGCGCTGCACACCGACTGCGCCGCTGCCAACACGCGGCCCCGCTCGTCGGTCAGCCAGCCAATCACCTGCAAGCGTTCGGGATTGACGCCCTCTGCGACGCTCATGGAGCGCTGGTCAAACAGATGGTTTTGCTCTGTTTTTGATAGCTGGACAGGCATTCTCCACGTAGACTGGAACACGTTTCTGACCAAATTCCTCGCCACGGGTGAGTCTTCAAGACCTGCGGGCAGCGTTTCAACCAGCGCGAGCCAGGCGGTCACCACACTGGCCTTGCCTTGGTTGGGCACAGGTTTCAGTGCAATCGACGCGCCGATGTAGCCTGACAAAGCCAGGCCCCGCGCTACGCGAAGGGTGGATCGCCTCAAGCCAGTGTCTGGCGTGATGGGCCCCGTGGTCGTGCTGGACGTGAGCGGAGCGCTTTGGCCAAGTGCCGTGAGGCGATTCAACGCATCCACGCTCGCCACGCCAGACAACGGCGCGTCGTCCCCCTGCGCACCCGGCAGCACCCAGTCCAGCATCACCGTGCCCCTTGCTGCCTTGGCGGTGGCAGGGTCACGCCAGCAGTCAGCGCAGTCGGCGTTGGTGAACCGCTCCATCAGTCGAACGGGCTTGGGCTGGCCGTCGCTGGCGCACACGGACTGGGCCAATGCCAGCGGCGTCAGCGCAGCCCAGGAACACAGCGCAAGGGATAACAAAAAGGCAGGGGATTTCATCAAGGGGGCTTTCTACAATGGGGAATGTTCTCAGAAGTCGCTTCAAGCTCCTCACTCTTACAAAATCTTAACCCCGAGCAGCACGCAGCGGTCACACTGCCCGCCACCCACGCGCTGATTCTGGCCGGTGCCGGTTCCGGCAAAACCCGGGTGCTGACGACACGCATCGCCTGGCTGCTGCAAACAGGTCAGGTCTCGCCCGGTGGTATTTTGGCCGTGACGTTCACCAACAAGGCCGCCAAGGAAATGATGGTGCGCCTTCAAACCATGCTGCCAGTCAATGTGCGCGGCATGTGGATTGGCACGTTCCACGGCCTGTGCAACCGCTTTTTACGTGCGCACTACAAGCTCGCCAGCCTGCCATCGACGTTTCAGATCCTGGACACACAAGACCAGCTCTCCAGCATCAAACGGCTGTGCAAACAGTTCAATGTGGACGACGAACGCTTTCCCCCCAAACAGCTGATGTATTTCATCGCCGGGTGCAAGGAAGATGGCCAGCGCGCCAAGGACCTGATCGCACGTGACGAGGAAATGCGCAAAAAAATTGAGGTTTACGCACTGTACGAAGAGCAATGCCAGCGCGAGGGCGTGGTGGACTTTGGTGAGCTGATGCTGCGCAGCTTCGAGCTGCTGCGTGACAACGCACCTGTGCGGGAGCACTACCAGCGGCGCTTTCGCCACATCCTGATCGACGAGTTTCAGGACACCAACAAGCTGCAGTACGCCTGGATCAAGATGCTGGCCGGGCAGGGTGCTGACGGCGATGCGAGCATGCCTGGCGGCTCGGTGGTGGCTGTGGGGGACGACGACCAGAGCATCT
>JBJXEI010000113.1:0-3380 GCA_046154065.1 Polaromonas sp.
GCGTGGCCGTCCTCGATCTGCTCGATCTGCCAGCGCACCTCGAAGTCAATGGCCTGCTGCATGAACTTGAAGCTGTTGAGGTTCTTGATCTCGCGGCGTGTGCCCAGCGCGGCCCCCGGCTTGCGCACCGACACGTTGGCGTCGCAGCGAAAGCTGCCTTCCTGCATGTTGCCGTCGCAAATGCCGATCCAGGTCACGATCTTGTGCAGCTCTTTGGCGTAGGCCACGGCCTCGGCCGAGGAGCGCATGTCCGGCTCGGTCACGATCTCCAGCAGCGGCGTGCCGGCGCGGTTCAGGTCGATGCCGCTTTGGCCGATGAAGTCCTCATGCAGCGACTTGCCCGCGTCTTCTTCCAGGTGGGCGCGCACCAGACGCACGGATTTTTTCTCGTCACCCAAAAAGAACTCAACGCTGCCGCCCTGCACCACCGGAATCTCGAACTGGCTGATCTGGTAGCCCTTGGGCAGGTCGGGGTAGAAGTAGTTTTTTCGGGCAAACACACTGGACTCGGCGATGTGCGCGTTCACGGCCAGCCCGAACTCGATGGCGCGCTGAACCGCGCCCTTGTTCATCACCGGCAGCGCGCCGGGCAGCGCAAAGTCCACGGCCGAGGCCTGCGTGTTCGGCTCGGCCCCAAAGGCGGTCGAGGCGCGGCTGAAGATTTTCGACTGCGTGGTCAGCTGGGTGTGGGTTTCAAAGCCGATGACGACTTCGTAGCCCTGAACCAGCAGGGAGGTGGTGTTGGTGCTCATGCGGATGCCTGCGAGGGTGTTGGCTGGCGCTGGTGCCAGTCGGTCGCCAATTGAAACTGGTGCGCTGCGCCCAGCAGTTGGGCTTCCTTGAAGTAGTTGCCAATCAGCTGCAGGCCGACGGGCATGCCGTGGGCGCCAAAACCGGCGGGCACGCTCATGCCGGGCAGGCCAGCCAGGCTGGACGACAGGGTGTAGATGTCGGCCAGGTAGTTGGCGACCGGGTCGGCCTTGTTGTCGCCCAGCTTCCATGCCACGGTGGGTGACACGGGGCCGGCAATGATGTCGCACTGCGTGAAGGCTTTTTGGAAGTCTTCGGCGATCAGGCGGCGGATCTTTTGCGCCTTGAGGTAGTACGCGTCGTAGTAGCCATGGGACAGCACGTAGGTGCCGATCATGATGCGGCGCGTGGCTTCGTCGCCAAAACCTTCCGAGCGCGACTTTTTGTACATGTCGTTCAGGTCGGTGTAGGTGGCCGCTCTGTGCCCGTAGCGCACGCCGTCAAAACGGCTCAGGTTGCTGCTGGCCTCGGCCGGGGCAATCACGTAGTACACGGGGATCGACAGCTCGGTCAGCGGCAAATCCACATCGACCAGGGTGGCGCCCAGCTTTTCGTACTCGGCCAGCGCGCTGCGCACGGCCGCCAGCACGTCGGGGGCACATCCCGCACCGAAAAACTGCTTCGGCAAGCCAATTCGCAAGCCTTTCAGGGGGCTGGCCTCCGTTTTGCTTGCCTGTTCAGCTATCAAATCAGTAGCGTAGTTGGCGGCGGGCAGGTCCAGCGAGGTGGAGTCGCGGTCCAGATCGGGGCCCGCCATGGCCGACAGCAGCAGCGCGCAGTCCAGCGCGCTGCGGGCCATGGGCCCGGCCTGGTCCAGGCTGGAGGCAAACGCCACCATGCCGTAGCGGGAGCATCGGCCGTAGGTGGGTTTGATGCCGGTGATGCCGCTCAACGCGGCGGGCTGGCGGATGGAGCCGCCGGTGTCGGTACCGGTGGCTGCGGGCACCAGGCGTGCCGCCACGGCGGCGGCCGACCCGCCCGACGAGCCGCCGGGAATGCGGCTGGTGTCCCATGGGTTCTGAACCGGCTGGTAGGCGCTGTTTTCATTGCCCGAGCCCATCGCGAACTCGTCGCAATTGAGCTTGCCCAGCGTGACCATGCCTGCGCCGCCCGCCGCCACGCCAAGCTTGGCAACCACCGTGGCGTCAAACGGGCTGCGGTAATTGGCCAGCATCTTGGAGCCGGCGGTGGTGGGGAAGTCGCGGGTGACAAACACGTCCTTGTGCGCCAGCGGCACCCCCAGCAGGGGTGAGCGCTCACCTTGGGCCAACCGGGCGTCGGCGGCCTGCGCCTGCGCCAGGGAAACGGCCGGGTCCGTTGCCAGAAAGGCACCCAAACCCTGGTGGCTGGCTATGCGGGTCAAGAAGTGCTGCGTCACTTCAACGCTGGACACCTCACGGGCGGCCAGTTTGGTGGCGAGTTCGGCCACGCCGAGGTCATGTAAATCGCGCTGGCTCATTCGATCACCTTTGGCACCAAAAACAGGCCGCGGTCCACGGCGGGGGCGCTGACCTGGCTGGCCTCGCGCTGGTTGGTCTCGCTGACCACATCGTCGCGCAGGCGCAGAGCCACTTCGCCCAGCACGGCGGCGGGGTGGGCCAGGGGCTCAATGCCGTCGGTGTTGATGGCTTCCATCTGCGCGACCAGCTTGAAAAAGCCGTTCAACTGGCTCAGTGTGCGTTCGGTTTCGTCGGGTCTGAGTTCCAGCCTGGCCAGATGGGCCACGCGTTCAATGTCTTGGGGGGTCAGTGCCATGGTGTTCAAAAGGTTGCAAAAAGCAGATGAAAGTATGCAAGATCGGTCAGTAGAAAACCGCTTGTAAACCCGCTAAATCCGCTGGGGCGTGAGCCAGTCACAGAGGGGGATGCGTTATTATCCCGCCTTTGATGTGAAATCAGGACTCGATGCGTGCTTTAGGCGGTTTTTGGGCCCCAATCCTTGGCTCCTGGATTTTTCCTCACACGTGGACCTGTTTTTAACCATAACCCCTTATTTTCGCGAGGCGGCCCTTTCACCTGGCTGATCAGTGAAGCGATGGCGCTAGCTTGCGCCCACTTGCTTTGTTTCGGTGGTGACCGCCGTCAGCGACTTCCTCGCCCCAACCGGACCTCTTTATATGTTTGAAGCATTCCGTCGGTACTTTTCTACCGACCTGGCGATCGACCTTGGCACTGCCAACACCCTGATTTACGTGCGCGACCGCGGCATTGTGCTGGACGAGCCCTCGGTCGTGGCCATTCGCCACGAAGGCGGCCCCCAGGGCAAAAAAACCATCCAGGCCGTGGGCCGTGAAGCCAAGGCCATGCTGGGCAAGGTGCCCGGCAACATCGAGGCCATCCGACCGATGAAAGACGGCGTCATTGCCGACTTCACCGTGACCGAGCAGATGCTCAAGCAGTTCATCAAGATGGTGCACCCACGCAGCCTGTTCAAACCCAGCCCGCGCATCATCATCTGCGTGCCCTGCGGCTCGACCCAGGTGGAGCGCCGCGCGATCCGTGAAAGCGCTTTGGGCGCTGGCGCACGCGATGTGTTTTTGATCGAAGAGCCCATGGCGGCGGCCATCGGTG
>JBJXEI010000114.1:0-10635 GCA_046154065.1 Polaromonas sp.
GCTTCGATGTAGGCGAAGTTGATGTCCTCGCCCAGGCCAGGTTGTTGCGACAGGTGCACATAGCCCTCGGCATCCATCGGATCGGCCAGGGTGTGCAGGTAGGCAGGCACTTCGTCGTAGTCCAGAAAGGGGTGCAGCAGGCCGCGTTCGTACCAGCGGGTGTTCTTGATGGCCGCGCACACCGCCAGGTTGGCCGCGCCGTTGCCGTGCACCTCGCACTGCATGCCAAAGGATTCGGCCAGGTGCGCCACCTTCAGCGTGGGGGTGATACCGCCCACACCAGGCACACCCGCCCGCAAGATATCGCAAGCCCCGGCTTGCACCCAGTCAGCCCGGCTGTGATGCTTGCCCGACAGGCTTTCGGGCCCGACGATGGGAATGTCGAGCTGGTCGGCCAGCCAGGCGTAGGAAGCCATGCTCTGCTCGTTCATCATTTCCTCGAACCAGGTGAAGTTCAGCTTTTCCAGGGCGCGGCCAATGGTCAGCGCGTCGATGCGGCTGTAGTTGTGGTAGCCGTCCAGCATCAGCGGCACATCGGGGCCCACCGCCTCGCGCACGGCGGCGCAGGCCTTGATGTCCATCGCTACGCTGGGTGCAAACGACACCGGCGGCATCCAGGTGTGCAGCTTGATGGCCTTATAGCCGCGCGCCAGCAGTTGCAGGGCGAAGTCACCGTATTCCTGCGGGGTAGACAGGCCACCAGGCAGCTCGTCGCCGCACATGGTGCTGCCGTAGGTGGGCACCTTGTCACGGTAGCCGCCGATCAGGCGGTACACCGGCTGGCCCAGGGCGCGGCCCGCCAAGTCCCACAGCGCCTGGTCTACCGCGGCCAGGGCGCGGTCGGTCAGTTGCCCGGCGCTGCCGCGCTGCCAGTGCTCCAGGCCGTGCCAGATCTGCTCGCGCTGGAACGGGTGCTGACCCACCAGCACCTTGCGCACAAAGGCTTGCAGCACATGGGGACGAATCACTTCCGGCGGCGCAAAGGCGTAGCCGCTGTGGCCTTCGTCAGTGGTGATGGTCAACAAGGCCATCTTGCCCAGGCCCTCAGGCCCGGGGTGGGAATGGCCCGCTGCGTCCACCGAGCGGCGGGTCGGGAAGGTGAATTCGGTGCCATGTACGCTTGCAATTTTCATAAGAATCTTTCGGTGTCATCGGTCGTCAGACATGGACGTAGTTTAATCAACACGTCTGACGTGTTGATTAACGTTTACCCTAATTCACCCCACAATCACCACCGCAACACGGACCCCCATCAGTCGTCTGCTGAGACGCATGCCATGCCTGTATATTGGCGCAACACCAAGCCTGAGGACGAAACCACCATGAACGACCACCCCACCCGAGTTAAAAGTCAACCGCAGCGCGTGGTGGACGGGGTTTACGAACGCATTCAGGCCGGGACCCTGAAGCCCGGTGACCGCGTGCCACCCGAACCAGGCCTGATGCGCGAATTCAACGTCAGCCGGACCGTCGTGCGGGAAGCAATGTCCCGCCTGCAAGCCAGCGGACTGGTGGAGACGCGCCAGGGAGTGGGCACCTTTGTGCTGGCCCCGCCAGTGGGCGGCCCTCTTCTGGCGATCAGCGGTGGCGACGTCCAGGTCCGCCAAAAACTGGCCATGCTTGAATTGCGCATCAGCCTGGAGTCCGAGGCCGCGAGCCTGGCTGCCGTGCGGCGTCGCGACGAACACCTCACTGCCATGCGCCAGGCACTCGACACGTTCGAGGCGCAACGCCGCAGCGGCGACAACACCACCGCTTCGGACTTCCAGTTCCACGTGCAGATCGCCGCCGCCACGGGCAACGAGTATTTCGAAGAAGTGCTGTCCAGCCTGGGCAACGCGACCATTCCGAGAGGAACCCCAGAGGGCAAGCCCCAGTCCGCCGCGCGGTTTGGCGAGGCGCAGCCCATGCTGGAAAGCGGCAAAGCCATCACCCAGCGCGAGCATGAAGCCATCTACGAAGCCATCCGCCGCGCAGACCCCGCCGCAGCGCGCGTGGCCATGTTCATGCACCTGAGCAACAGCCGCGAGCGCATGCGCAGCAGCGCAGCAGACGCCGCTGACAAACACAACCCGCTTGAATAACCCCGTTCAGCCCTAGGGTTTTCACTGGTGTCTTGCGCTGACATGGAAAAGTAATATCCCCCTACTCATCAGACGACTGACGTCAGATTTATTTCAACAAAAATTCATGGGGATTTGATTTTGACCAAGACACCTTTTCTCATCGCGCTGTTGGCAGGCGCCGCTGCCTCAACCGCGTCCGCCCAGTCCAATGTCACGCTCTACGGCATTGCGGACGCATGGGTCGGCTACACCAACAACAAGGTGGGGACAACGCCCACTGGCAAAGCAGCGGCCGTTGAAAGTGGTGGCGCCCAGGCCAGTCGATGGGGTCTGAAGGGATCGGAAGACTTGGGTGGCGGCGTTCGGGCTAATTTCGTCCTGGAGCAAGCCGTCAGCCTGGACACGGGCGCTACCACCCGGGTGTCGCAATCAGACCTGGGCTTCAACCGCGCTGCCTATGTGGGTCTTACTGGCGACTTCGGTGAGGTGCGCCTGGGACGCATGCTCGGTGCATTTGACGCGTTGCGTGGCTCGACCAATCATTTGTATGACTCCTCCGGCTTCGCATCCACCGGACAGGTGTGGGGAGCTGCCACCACGGCCGCCCCTGGCCAGGCCGCTGTGGCAGGCAGCGACTACCTGGCACGCGGCAACAACACGGTCTACTACGCCCCGCCCGCCATCGGGGACTTCAGCAGCTCATTCAGCTACAGCGCCGACGAACAAACCGCGACCAGCACCACCAACCCGCGCATGCTGTCGACCCATGTCAAATACACCACGGGCCCATTGCGGATCGGCTATGGCTACCAGTCGGAGCGCTACCTGACGGGCAAAAACAAATTTCACATCGTCGCGGGCAACTATGACTTTGGGCCCGTGAAAATGGTGGCGGCCATTGAGCGGCAACTGGATGAACGTGTTGCCGGGAAATTGACGTCAAACGAGTGGGAAATCGGTCTGGACGCCCCGTTCGGTGCTGCCACCGTTGCCGTTGGCTACGCCAGCTCGTCCACCAAAAACAGCGCTGGCACTCAACTGATCGACGCCTACGGACTGAGCCTGATGGGCACCTACGATTTGTCAAAGCGCACCCGCTTGTACACCGCTTTTCGTCAACTCAGGACCTACAGGGCAGACGGCAGCACGTCGCTTGATGCCAGGCGCTTTGGGGTGGGTGTGACGCACAGGTTTTAAAGCCGTCATCTCCTGCCTGCTGTGCCAGGGGACGAAGCCGAGCGCACGGCGGCGCCAGACATGCCAGGCGCCGCCCTGAACACGCTCAGGCCTTCATTTTCAGCAGGTGCACCATCACGCGCGAGGTGGTCAGGTCGGTCTCGATGAAGCTGTTCAGGCTAGGCCCTACCAGCACGGACGAATCCCAATGATTTTGTTTGAGCGTCTTGGCCCATGACTCGTGGGTGGTGGCCAGCTTCACGGCTTCAACCATCTCGCCGCGCCGGGCAGCGGTCACGCCGTCCCCGGTGAACACGCCGCGCCAATTGGCCATTTCCACATCAATGCCCTGGTCACGAATAGACGGAATTCCAAAGGCTGCACGCTTGGACGACACCCCGATGGCGCGCAGTTTGCCATTGGCCAGCTGTTCACTGAATTCGCTGTACCCGGACACGCCGGCCACGGCCTTGCCGGTCAGCACCGCCTGCACCACCTCAGCCCCACCCGCAAACGGCAGGTACACCAGCTCTTCCGGTTTGCTGCGCGCACCGCGTGCCAACACGCCGGAAAACACGTGATCCACACCGCCAGCCGAACCACCTGCAATCGGCACGTCTTTCTGGCTGGTGCGCATCAGGTCGGCCAGATCTTTGATGTCGCGAATTTTGGAGTCCGCAGCCACCACCACTACCAAGTAGTCGCTGGTCAGACGCGCCACGGGCTGGATGCGGGACAGGTCCACGGCAGGTTTTTGCAGTGCCACAGCGCCCACCATCACCATACCGCCCATCAACAGGGTATTGGCGTCACTGCTGTACTTGTCTGCATAGTGCGCCAGACCCACCGTGCCTCCTTTGCCACCCCGGTTTTCGTAGTCAATCTCATCGACCAGCCCGGCCCCCACCAGCGCGGTACCCAGCGCACGGCCCGTCTGGTCCCAACCACCGCCCGGATTGGCAGGAATGACGATGCGCAGCTTGCCCGCCAGCTTGGCGGGCTTGTCCTTACCTGTCTTGGCGGTTTGCGCCCACAGCGGCACACCGGCCGAAACCAGGGCCGCACCACTGAGGCCCGCAATGAGTTGACGTCTGTTGATGGAGGACATGGTTCGGCTTTCAGATGTTCAGTTGAGAAGACTCAGGCAAGCGCCCGACGAGCCGACCAGCGCTTCGCAAGACGCGGAAGCACCAGAACGGCGACCACCACAACGATCAGTACCAATGACACGGGTCGCTGTATGAATACGATAGCACTTCCCTCTCCGATTGACATGGCATTTCGCAGCTGCGCCTCTGCCAGGGGGCCCAAAATCATGCCCACCACCACCGGCGCGGTGGGGAAGTCAAAGCGCCGCATGACCACGCCCAGTACGCCGATGCCGTACAGCAGGAACAGATCAAAACTGCTTTGGCGCATGCCGTACACGCCCACCGTGGCAAAAATCAAAATGCCTGCGTACAGGTAGGCCTTCGGGATTTTCAACAGCTTCACCCACAAACCGACCATGGGCAGGTTCAGGATCAGCAGCATCACGTTGCCGATGTAGAGCGACGCAATCAGCGCCCAGACCAGCGACGCCGAGCTGGTGAACAGCTGCGGGCCGGGCTGAATGCCGTAGTTTTGAAATGCCCCCAGCAAAATCGCTGTGGTGTTGGAGGTGGGAATACCCAGCGTCAGCAGCGGGATCAGCGCGGTGGTGACGGTCGCGTTATTCGCCGCTTCCGGCCCAGCCACGCCTTCAATGGCCCCTTTGCTGCCAAACTCGGCCAGGTTTTCACCTTTGGCGAGTTTTTTCTCGGTGGCGTAGCTCAGAAAGGTTGGGATCTCGGTCCCGCCAGCCGGAATACACCCGAAGGGTGCCCCAATGGCAGTGCCGCGCAGCCACGCGGGCCAGGAACGGCGCCAGTCCTGGCCGGACATGTGCACTTTGCTAAGCTTGTTCTGGGAGTCGACCACGCGGCCTTCGTACAGCACGGCGTACATGGCTTCAGCGACAGCAAACAAACCGACCGCAACCAGTACGATTTCAATGCCGTCCAGCAACTCGGGAACGCCGCCGGTGTAGCGCGCCTGTGCTGAAATTTGGTCCAGCCCCACCAGACCAGCGGCCAGCCCGATAAACAGCGCCGTCATGCCGCGCACCGTGCTTTTGCCCAGCACCGCGCTCACGGTGGTGAAGGCCAACAGCATCAGCATGAAGTACTCAGGCGGCCCAAGCTTGACGGCCAGTTCAGCCACCACGGGTGCGAATAAGGTGACGATCACGGTGGCAATCGTGCCCGCGATGAAAGAGCCCACCGCAGCGGTGGCCAACGCTGCACCTGCGCGCCCCGACTTGGCCATCTTGTTGCCCTCCATGGCGGTCACCATGCTGGCCGTCTCACCTGGGGTGTTGAGCAAGATGGAGGTGGTCGAGCCGCCGTACATCGCGCCGTAATAGATCCCGGCGAAAAAAATCATCGAGGCAGTCGCCTCGACCTTGACCGTGATCGGCAGCAACATGGCCACGGCAGTCGCTGGTCCAATGCCTGGCAACACACCAATCGCGGTGCCCAGGGCGCAGCCCACCAGGCACCACAGCAAATTGGCAGGGGTGGCCGCTGTGGCCAAGCCCTGCAGAAGAAGGTTAAAGATTTCCATTTAGAGCCATCCGGTTGAAGTAAGACCGGGCAAGTTGATTGCCAGAAATTGGGTGAACATCCAGTAGACCGGGGCCGAAATGGCCATGCCGATCAGGATGTCCTTGAGCCAGGCCACGGGGCGACGGTCGGTTTTACCTTGCGAGCCACGCAGGCCCTGCACGGCCAGCACAAAACACAGCGTGCAGCTGAAGATGAACCCGATGGTGGTAATTAACGCCGCGTTGGCCAGCAAACCAGCAGACACCCAGACGAAACCGGGCCAGTAAGCACTTTCGGCGTTGTCAGCGTCCTCCATGGCGCGGAAGCCGCCAGTGCGCGCCTCCCAGACAATGAAGCCGCCGCAAACCACCATCGACAGCGCCACCAGCCAGGGCAGGAAATTCGGGCCAATGCCGGCATAGCCGGATGCCGATGGGATGCTGATGGCGCCAAAGGCCAGAGCAGCGCCGATCAGCAAGATGCCGACGCCGATCAATGTTTGAGGCAACAGATGGTTGTTAGTAGTTGGTTGTGTCATCGGTCATCACCTGCAGTCGTGATTGAAAAAAACGTGCCATGGCGGCACGAAGTGGGCCGCGCGCCCCATGAGGAGCCGCGCGGCCTGAAGATGCCCTGATTTCAGAGGTATGCCTGGCCACTGAGGGCCAAGACGGGGCTTTAAACCATGCCAGACTTGACCATGGTGGCGCGCAAGCTGGCGAAATCGTCGTCCACAAACTTGTCGAAGGCCGCGCCCGTCAGGATGGCGGGTGTCCAGTTGTTCTTTTCTGACGCCTCGATCCAGGTCTTGGACTTGACAGCCTTGAGCACCATTTCAGTCAGTGCAGCACGCTGGGCGGCGCTGATGCCGGGGGCACCGTACACGCCGCGCCAGTTGCCCAGCACCACGTTCACGCCCTGCTCTTTCAGCGTTGGCACGTCCACACCCTTCAGCCGGGTTTCCGACGTCACGGCCAGCGCGCGCATTTTGCCGGCGGCGATGTACTCTGAAAACTCGCTGTAGCCACTGCCGCCAATGGTGACGTTGCCGCCCAGGATGGCCGCTGTGGCTTCGCCGCCGCCGCGGAATGCAACGTAGTTAATCTTGGCGGGGTCCACGCCCACCTCACGGGCGATCATTGCGGCCGCAATGTGTTCAGTGGAACCGCGCGAGCCACCGCCCCATTTCACGCTGCCAGGGTCTTTTTTCAGTTGTTCAATGACGTCCTTCATGGACTTGAAGGGCGAGTTGGCGGGCAGCACAAACACGTTGTACTCGCTCGACAGGCGCGCAATCGGCGTGGCTTGCGACAGGCTCACAGGCGGTTTGCCGGTGATCAGGCCACCCAGCATCACGGCGCCCATGACCATCATGGCGTTGCCGTCGCCCTTGCTGCCATTGACAAACTGGGCCAGGCCCAAGGCACCGGCGGCGCCGCCCTTGTTGTCAAACGTCACGGTGTCAGCAGCACCCGAGTCCTGCATGGCTTTGCCCAGCGCACGGCCCGTGGTGTCCCAGCCACCGCCCGGGTTGGCCGGAATCATCATCTTCACATTGGTGGAAGCCCATGCAGACATTGGCAGGGCGCCGGTGGCGGCCAGTGCGGCCAGGGATTTCAAAAAGGTATCGCGACGCATCAGAGTCTCCTTCATCATTCAGTAAGGGGGTCGGGGTGTGCAGGCTGCTGCCCTTCTCCACAAGCATGAATCATGCGCCCGGTGGCTGTCAAACAGCTGTCTGCATCCCCTAGGGAAAGTGCTTAGACCCGTCTGAAATTTGCACGCGGCACACGGCTTGTGGCGCAGTCGATGCTAACGTCCAACCATGCCATCCACGTTAAAACTGCTGCTGATTGAAGACGACGCCTCCATGCAGGCGGCGCTGCAGCGCGCGCTGAGTCGGCGAGGCTTTGAAGTGACCGGCTGCACCGACGGCGCGCTGGCCCTGGGCCAGTGGCTGAGCACCCACCCGGATGTGGTGGTGCTGGACCTGAGCCTGCCCGGGCTGGACGGCCTGCAGGTGCTGGCCCTGGCCCGCGCGCAGGGGCTGACCACCCCCGTGCTGATCCTGACCGCACGCGGCACCGTTGGCGACCGCATTGCCGGACTGAACCAGGGCGCAGACGACTACCTGCCCAAACCCTTTGATCTGGAAGAGCTGGAAGCCCGCCTGCGGGCGCTGGGCCGCCGGCAAGCCACGGCCGGCACCGCCCCCCCAGGCGCCAGCGACGCCGGCGAGCCGGTCATGGTCGGCAACCTGCGCCATGACCGCGCCAGCGGGGCCATCTACCACCAGGGGCTGGTGCTGGAGCTGACGCCGCGGGAGTCCGCGCTGCTGCAAACGCTGATTCTCAAACCCGGCCAGGCCGTGGCCAAGGAACAGCTGTTTGCACTGGTGTTCCCCGGCCAGGTCGACGTGCAATACGAAGCGGTGGAAGTCGTGGTGTACCGGCTGCGCAAAAAACTGGTCGGCACCGGCGTGACGCTGGTCACGCTGCGCGGCCTGGGCTACCTGCTCAAGGTGGGCGAATGACGGGCAGCGACGCTGCGGGCCTGAACGGCAGCTCGCTGCGCCGATACCTGCTGACGGGCATTTTGCTGCCGGTGTTTTTGCTGGTGGTCATCAACACCATCAGCCTGTACCGCCAGGCGCTGGGCGCTGCGGATACGGCCTACGACCGCACCTTGCTGGCGTCCGCCAAATCGATCGGTGAAGAGCTGGACGTTGAAGGCTTTGACGCGCAATCGGAGCTGCGCGCCTCAGTGCCCTACGCCGCGCTGGAGGCTTTCGAGGCAGACAACCAGAGCCGCCTGTTCTACCGCGTGTCCAGCCTCAATGGGGAGCTGGTGTCCGGCTTTGCCCGCCTGCCCTTCTGGCGCGGAGCCATCCCGGCCAAACCGCCCTACGCCGCGCTGGTGGATTTTTACGACGACATCTACCCCGACGACCACGGCAACGAGAACATCCGCGTCGCCGTGCTGCTGCAGCCGGTGGCGGGGGCCAACGGGCGCGGCATGGCCGTCATCCAGGTGGCTGAAACGCTGGAGCTGCGGCAAACCCTGGCCCGCAAAATTTTGCTGGACACCTTGTGGCGGCAAGCCCTGCTGCTGGCCGTGATTGCCCTGGTCACGGTGGTGGTGGTGCAGCGCGCCACCCGCCCCGTGCGGCGGCTCAGCGCCCAGCTCAATGCCCGCCCCCCCGGCGACCTGACCCCGCTGGAAGCGCCAGACGCGCCCCGCGAGCTGCTGCCGCTGGTCAATGCCACCAACGCCGTCATGCAACGCCTGCAGCACCAGCTGGACCACCAGAAAAACTTTGTCCGCGACGCCGCCCACCAACTGCGCACCCCGCTGGCCGTGCTCAAGGTGCAGGTGCAGTCCGCCCTGCGCGGTGACCAGAGCGCCCACGACGCACTGCACGACATCAACCAGACCGTGGACCGCGCCACCGTGCTGGCCAACCAGATGCTGGCGCTGGCCAAGGTCGAGCAGCTGCGCCAGCAAGCCAGCGTCCAGGACATGCGGCAGACGCAGCGCAGCATTGACCTGGCCGACATCGTGCGCGCCGTGGCGCTGGACCTGGCCCCCCTGGTGGCCGACAAAAACCTGGTGTTTGACATAGAAACCACCCCTGCCCTGATTGACTGCCACGCCTGGATGCTGGGCGAGCTGACCCGCAACCTGCTGCACAACGCCATCAAGAACTCCCCACCCGGCGGCACCCTGTCGGTGCGCGTCCATGCCGACGCACACCACGCCGCGCTGTGCATCAGCGACAGCGGCCCCGGCATTTCTGCCGAGCTGGCGGCCCGCCTGTTCCAGCCGTTTTCCACCGGCCGATCCAGCCCCCACATCGCCCACGGCTCCGGCCTCGGGCTGGCCATCTGCCGTGAAATCACCCAGGCACTGGGCGGCACCATCGCCCTGGACAACCGCCTGGCCAAAGAAACCACCCACGTCGTCGGACTGGACGCCACCGCCCGCCTGCCCCTGGCCCCGCAGGACACGGCCACGCCAGAAGCCCACAATCACCCCTTCACCAACCAGGCACCGCACTGATGGACAGACTTCGCATCGACAAATGGCTGTGGGCCGCCCGCTTCTACAAAACCCGGTCGCTGGCCGCCGAAGAGCTGGACAAAGGCCGCGTGCGCGTCAACGACATCGAGGCCAAACCCTCACGCGAAGTGAAAGTCGGCGACACCCTCACCCTGCGCCAGGGCCCCGTCACCCGGACCTTGGTGGTGCGCGGCATCAGCAGCCAGCGCGGCGGCGCACCGGCAGCCCAGCTGCTGTACGAAGAAACCGCCGAAAGCCTGGCCGCCAAAGCCCTGCAAGCCGAACAGCGCCGCCTGGGCCAAGAACCCGCCACCAGCCAAACCCAGGGCCGCCCCACCAAACGCGACCGCCGCAACATCGAAAAGCTCGGCAGCAAAGACTGGAACCAGCGCTGGAGCGCGTCAGCGGATTAGTGTCGCGTCACAGCAAATCACTCCTGATTTGATAGCACAACAGGCAATGAACGCCTAGGCAGTCGCCTGTTTTGGCGTTAAAAATGTTTTTCAGGGGCTGCTGGCGGGCTCAAAACACGGTTTTTGGCCTGAAAATCAACCTGCAGGTTAATTTTCAGACGACTTATCCGTTCAAGGGTTTGAGCTTCACAAACGGCTCATTGCCGACCTTGGCCCACTGGTGGCCTTTGATCTTGTCGGTGGCCAGCACATGGCAGCCGGCGGCCAGGGCCTTGTTCCACAGGGACTCCCCGTCCA
>JBJXEI010000115.1:0-3794 GCA_046154065.1 Polaromonas sp.
CCGCCGCGCCTTGCGCATCAGCCAGTACGCCGCCGGGATCACCAGCATCGACAGCAGCGGCGCCGTGACCATGCCGCCGACCATGGGGGCGGCGATGCGTTGCATGACTTCGCTGCCTGCGCCACGGGTCCACAGGATGGGCAGCAGACCAGCCAGGATGACGGCCACCGTCATGGCTTTGGGGCGCACGCGCAGCACCGCGCCTTCACGGATCGCGTCCAGCAGCGAGGGGTCATCCGTCAAGCCGCGCGCCAGCCGGTCGTCCCAAGCCTGGCGCAGGTACAGCACCATGATGACGCCGAACTCGGCCGTAACGCCTGCCAGGGCGATGAAGCCAATCGCGCTGGCAATCGACAGGTTGTGCCCCAACGCATACAGCAACCAAAAGCCGCCGATCAGTGAAAACGGCATGGCCAGCAGGATGAGCAGCGCTTCGTCCACGCGCTTGAACGTCAGGTAGAGCAGCACAAAAATAATCAAGAGTGTGGCGGGCACGACCACCTTGAGTTTGGCGGTGGCGCGTTCGAGGTACTCAAACTGGCCGGACCAGGACACGGCGTAGCCAGGCGTGAGCTGGACCTGGCTGTCCACGGCGCGTTGCATGTCCTGCACGGCGGATTTGAGGTCGCGCCCGCGAATGTCGACGTAGACCCAGCCGGACAGGCGGGCGTTTTCGCTGCGCAGCATCGGTGGGCCGTCGCTCAGGGTGATGCTGGCCACGTCGCCCAGCAGCGGGCGAGCGCCGCGTTCGGTCACAAAGGGCAGGCGGCGCAGTTTGTCGATGGAGTCGCGCAGCTCCCGGGGGTAACGCACGTTGATGGGAAAGCGCTGCAGGCCTTCAACCGTTTCACCGACGTTTTCCCCGCCAATGGCGCTGGCCACCACCGACTGCACGTCAGCGATGTTCAGGCCAAAACGGGCGGCAGCGTCGCGGTCGATGGTGATGTCGACGTAACGCCCGCCGGTCAGCCGCTCGGCCAGCGCGCTGCTGACGCCCGGCACGTTTTTCACGGCGCGCTCAATCTCCCCGGTGATGCGGTCGATTTCTTTCAGGTCGGTGCCCGCCACCTTCACGCCTACCGGGCTTTTGATGCCGGTGGCCAGCATGTCGATGCGGTTGCGGATTGGCGGCACCCAGATGTTGGACAGGCCCGGCACCTTGACGATCTTGTCGAGTTCTTCGACCAGCTTGTCGGGCGTCATGCCCAGGCGCCACTGGCTTTTGGGTTTGAACTGGATGGTGGTTTCAAACATCTCCATCGGGGCCGGGTCGGTGGCGGTTTCCGCGCGCCCGGCCTTGCCGTGGACGGTGGCGACTTCGGGCAGGGTTTTGATCAGGCGGTCGGTTTGCTGCAGCAGCTCGGCCGCCTTGCCCGCCGACAAACCAGGCAACGCGGTGGGCATGTAGAGCAAGTCGCCTTCGTCCAGCGGCGGCATGAATTCGCCGCCGATGCGCAACATGGGCCAGGCGGTGGCGGCCAGCAGCAGCAAGGCGATGGCAATGGTGGCGCGCGGCCAGCGCAGCACCGCATCCAGCACCGGGCGGTAGGCGGCGATCAGCACACGGTTCAGCGGGTTTTTCTGCTCATCCGGGATACGCCCGCGAATCAGGTAGCCCATCAGCACCGGGATCAGCGTGACGGACAGCCCCGCCGCTGCCGCCATGGCGTAGGTTTTGGTGAAGGCCAGCGGCGCAAACAGGCGGCCTTCTTGCGCCTCCAGAGTGAACACGGGGATGAAGGACAGCGTGATGATGAGCAGGCTGAAGAACAGCGCCGGGCCGACCTCGATCGCCGAGTCGCCGATGACACGCCAGCGCGCTTCGCCTTGCAGCGTGCGGTCAGGGTGCTGGTGGGCCCAGCGCTCCAGGTGTTTGTGCGCGTTTTCAATCATCACCACCGCCGCATCCACCATCGCGCCAATGGCAATCGCGATGCCGCCCAGCGACATGATGTTGGCATTCACCCCCTGGTAATGCATCACGATGAAGGCCGCCAGAATGCCCAGCGGCAGCGAGACGATGGCCACCAGCGCCGAGCGCAGGTGGAACAAGAAGACCAGGCACACCACCGCCACCACAATGAATTCTTCAAGCAGCTTGAAGCCCAGGTTCTTGACCGATTGCTCGATCAGGATGGAGCGGTCGTAGGTCGGCACGATTTCTACGCCTTTCGGCAAGCTGCCCTGCAGCGACTGGATTTTGGCCTTGACCGCGGCAATTGTTTCCAGCGCGTTTTTGCCGGTGCGCATGATGATCACGCCGCCGGTGGCTTCGCCTTCGCCGTCCAGCTCGCTGATGCCGCGCCGCATTTCCGGGCCAATCTGGATGCGCGCCACGTCACCCAGCCGCACCGACACCCCCGTGCTGCTGGTGGTCAGCGGGATCTTGCGGAAGTCGTCCAGCCCCGTCAGGTAACCCGAGGCCCGCACCACGACCTCGGCCTCGCCGAGCTCCAGCACCGAGCCGCCGGTTTCCTGGTTGGCCTTTTGCAACGCGTCAATCACGCGGGTGTGGGGGATGTTGTAGAGCGCCAGTTTGTCGGGGTCCAGCACCACCTGGTACTGGCGCACCATGCCGCCGACGGACGCGACTTCGGCCACGTTGGCCACGGTTTTCAGCTCGTACTTCAAAAACCAGTCTTGCAGCGCCCGCAGCTGGCCCGCGTCCATCTGGCCGCTGCGGTCAATCAGTGCGTAGGTGTAGATCCAGCCGACGCCCGTGGCGTCTGGCCCCAGCGCGGGTTTGGCGCTGGGCGGCAGGCGGGACTGCACCTGGTTCAAATATTCGAGCACCCGGGAGCGTGCCCAGTAGGGGTCGGTGCCGTCTTCAAACAGCACGTACACGAACGAGTCGCCGAAGAAGGAGTAGCCGCGCACGGTTTTGGCGCCGGGCACCGACAGCATGGTGGTGGTCAGCGGGTAGGTGACCTGGTTTTCTACGATGCGCGGGGCCTGGCCGGGGTAGGGCGTGCGGATGATGACCTGCACATCGGACAAGTCCGGCAGTGCGTCCAGCGGGGTGCGCTGCACCGCCCACACGCCCCAGGCGGCCATGATGACCGTGGCCAACAGCACCAGAAACCGGTTGACGAGCGACCAGCGGATCAGCGCGGCGATCACTTGCTGGCCCCTTTGGAAGGGGCTGCGGCGACGGGGCCGATCTGTGTGATTTGTGGTTCACCGTCTTTGGGCAGCACAAACTCGAACTGCACGGTGTCGCCCACGGCCACGTTGCGCGGCAAGCCGGCTTTGGGCGGCTGGAAGGTCATGGTCATGTCGCCCCAACCGGCGGAAGGGATCGGGCCGTGTGACAGCGTCACGCCGTCGGCGTTGATGGTGTCCACCTTGGCGGTGCCCTGGTGTTTGACCAGGCCGGGCGCAGGGCTGTTGTTCAAGCGCGCCTCCACGCCTTTCAGGCTGGCTTCCGAGTCGATCAAAAACTGCGCGGACACCACCACCCGCTGGCCCGCCGTCAGGCCTTGTTTGACCTCGGTCTGCCCGCCGGATTCCACGCCCGTTTCCACATTCACTGGCCGGTAGCGCCCGCCGTCCTCAGCCAGCATCACCACGGTGCGCTGGCCGGTGGCGATGATGGCCTCCGTCGGCACCAGCAGCGCGGGCGTTCCTTTGGCGTCGGTGAATTTCAGCGTCACGGCCATGCCGGGGGACAGCAAA
This sequence comes from Polaromonas sp., assembly GCA_046154065.1. Classification (GTDB taxonomy): domain Bacteria; phylum Pseudomonadota; class Gammaproteobacteria; order Burkholderiales; family Burkholderiaceae_C; genus Polaromonas. Next base: position 3,676 of record JBJXEI010000115.1, read on the forward strand.
GCCCCCGGGTTGTTGAGCTGGACCCGTGCCTTCAGCGTGCGGGTGGCGGGGGCCACGTCGGGCAGGATGGCCTCGATGCGGCCGCTGAACACGGTGCCGGGCGCACCGGGGCTGCGCGC
>JBJXEI010000116.1:0-2967 GCA_046154065.1 Polaromonas sp.
AACCCGCTGACGTGACGCACGAGTGGTTTGTGATTGACGCGACCGACAAGGTCCTCGGACGAGTAGCCAGCGAAGTTGCTCTCCGTTTGCGCGGCAAACACAAGGCCATTTACACGCCTCACGTCGACACCGGTGACTTCATCGTCATCATCAACGCAGCCCAGCTGCGCGTGACCGGTGCCAAATCGATTGACAAGATTTACTACCGTCACTCTGGTTACCCAGGCGGCATCACGGCGACGAACTTCCGTGACATGCAGTCCAAGCACCCAGGCCGCGCTTTGGAAAAAGCCGTCAAGGGCATGCTGCCAAAAGGCCCATTGGGCTACGCCATGATCAAGAAGCTGAAGGTCTACGGCGGTGCTGAGCACCCGCATACCGCTCAGCAACCTAAAGTGCTGGAAATCGCTGGCATGTCTGCCAACGCAGTCAAGGAGTTGGCCAAATGATCGGTGATTGGAACAATGGCACCGGCCGTCGCAAATCCAGCGTCGCCCGTGTGTTTATCAAAAAAGGTACCGGCAAAATCACGATCAATGACCGTGACGTGCAGGTGTTCTTCGGTCGCCAGACCTCCATCATGATCTGCCGCCAGCCCCTGTTCCTGACGAACCACGTCGAGACGTTTGACATCATGGTCAACGTCCACGGCGGCGGCGAGTCCGGCCAGGCTGGTGCGATCCGCCACGGCATCACCCGTGCGCTGATCGACTATGACGCAAGCCTCAAGCCGGCCCTGAGCCAGGCTGGCTTCGTGACCCGTGATGCACGTGAAGTCGAACGTAAAAAAGTCGGTTTCCGTTCAGCGCGCCGTCGCAAGCAGTTCAGCAAGCGTTAAAACGCCCGCTTCTGCAAAGAGCCGCCATGGTGCAAGCCTGGCGGCTTTTTTCTTGGGTCTGGCGCTGTGGTGCAAAATGCCAGCCCAAGCTGATTTCTGAACAACCGGTGCCTCAATTTTGAAACTTCGCCTGTTCCGCCGCCGCCTCACCATCAGCTCGCCCCGCATGGCGGTGCGCAGTGCCATGCCATGGCCGGTGCGCTGGGTGGTGGGTGCCGTGATGCTGGGCTTTTCTGCGGCCATTGCGCTGTGGGCATTTGAGGTCGGCAAAGACATTGCTGGCCTGGACAAACATGCCAAGGAAGAGCTGACCGCGTTGCGTGAAGAGGTCTCCAGCTTGCGGGCCGAGCGCGAAAAGGCGCTGTCGGTGGCCAACACCTCGGGCAGCCTGCTCATCACGGAAAAGGCCGCCCAGGAAAAAATGGCCAGCCAGATCCGCCAGCTCGAAGTGGAAAACCGCAGCCTGCGCGATGACCTGGGGTTTTTTGAGCGGCTGCTGCCTGCTGGCGCCGGTGAGGCCGCCTCCATCCGCAGCCTGCAGGCTGAAATGCTGTCGGGCACACAGCTGAAATGGCAGGTGCTGGTGATCCAGCCGGTCAAGGATGCGCCGGATTTCAACGGCAGCCTGGAGTTGACGTTGAGCGGCACCCAGGCCGACAAACCCTGGACGATGACTCTGCCGGCGGGCACGCAGCTGTTGCAGTTCAAGCAGTACCGGCGTGTGGAAGGTGTGCTCGACGTGCCGGCCCTGACCGTGGTAAAAACCATCACCGCGAAGGTCCTTGAAGGTAAAACGGTGCGGTCTGTCCAGACGTTCAAGCTGTGATGCCCCGACCGCCCACATCTGTTTAACGAAAGAACTCGCATGTTTGGCAAGAAAAAACAGCCGCCCATCAAGAGCCTGATCGCGGTCGGCACTTGTATTGAAGGCAACCTCAAATTCACGGATGGCCTGCGCATTGACGGCGAAGTCATTGGCGACATTCGCGCCAACGATGACAACGGCAGCATTCTGGTTGTCAGTGAGTCGGCCATGGTCACTGGCCACATTTACGCCGACCACGTCATCATCAACGGCCGCGTGAAGGGCCCTGTGCATGCGTCTGAACTGCTGGAACTGCAGCCCAAGGCCCGTGTGGAGGGCGATGTGTCGTACAAGGCGCTTGAAATGCACCAGGGCGCCACCATCATCGGACAATTGCGGCCTACGGCCTTGCAGGAGATCGAGGAAAAACCTGCATTGAAGCTGGCCTCCAACATGGCGGCGGGCAAGGGCTGAAAGCTGTCGCGTCAACCCCGCTAGGCGGTATGGTTGATCAATTTGCTGTAGTATTTGTTTTTTGAGGGCCAGATGCCCTCTTGTTGAATGGAGTTCCCCATGAGTGCAGTTGCTGAAAATATTGAACTTGAAATGCCCGCCCCCTTCGTCTTTACCGACAGTGCTGCGGCCAAGGTTGCAGACCTGATCGCCGAAGAAGGCAACCCGGATCTGAAGCTGCGCGTGTTTGTGCAGGGTGGCGGCTGCTCGGGTTTTCAGTACGGTTTCACGTTTGATGAGATCACCAATGAAGACGACACCACCATGACCAAAAACGGCGTGTCGCTGTTGATTGACGCCATGAGCTACCAGTACCTGGTCGGTGCAGAGATCGACTACAAGGACGACCTCGAAGGCGCCCAGTTTGTGATTAAGAACCCGAATGCCACCAGCACCTGCGGCTGTGGGTCCAGTTTCTCGGCCTGACATCTTTTTGCGCCGCATCAAGCCGCCTCCGGGCGGCTTTTTTCATCGTGCCGCCGTGGCTCACGCCGGGTAGATGCCACCCAGCACCCGGGGGCCCGCCGCGCCCGTCACGCTGGCCAGGTTGCCGGGCTGGCGGTGCATCGTCTGGCGGGCCAGCCAGGCAAAGGCCGCTGCTTCGACTTGCAGGGGCGGCAGGCCGTGGGCACTGGAGGCCGACACCACCAAGGACGGTGCGCCCGCTTGCAGGCGGGCCATGAGGTGTTGGTTGAAGGCCCCACCGCCACAGACGATCAGCGCTTTCGCGTCATGCCGGTAGGGCTGAAGGGCGTCGGTGCAGGTGCGGGCGGTCAACTCGGTCAGGGTGTGCTGCACATCGACCGGGGCC
>JBJXEI010000117.1:0-16237 GCA_046154065.1 Polaromonas sp.
AATCAGTGGCGCTGATTCCTTTGCAGTCGCCAGCCGGCATTGCGCTGCCCGTGTCGGGTTTGCTGGTTCTGGCGTCACCCGACGCCGAGCGGTTTCAGGCCGGCATGGGCGTTGATTTTCTGGTGCAACTGGGCCAGCTGGCCGGTGCGTCGCTGGCGCGGCTGCAGGCGGCCTGACCTTCCATGCCCGACCTCGCTACGCCGGTGCCTGACCCGCTGGTGCAGCGCTACTTGACGCATGTGCAGGTCGAAAAACAACTCGCTGCGCGCACGGTGGTGCTCTACACCGCTGACCTTCAAAAGCTGCAGCAGCACGCGCTGCAGGCCGGTGTGGCGCTGGCCGACGTGCAGCACGCGCACATTCGCCGCTGGGTGGCGCAGATGCACAGTGGCGGGCGCAGCGCACGCGGCATTGCACTGATCCTGTCGGGCTGGCGCGGGTTTTATGTCTGGCTGGGCCGCACGGGTGTGGTGAGCAGCAACCCCACGCTGGGGCTGCGGGCACCGCGTGCGCCCAAACCCCTGCCGAAGGCGCTGGGGGTGGATGAGGCGGTGCAACTGGTCAGCTTCACCGGCGCTAACGTGTCCGCCGGCGAAAGCCGTGCCCACAGCCCGGAGGACCTGGAGCGCATGGCGCTGCGTGACCGTTGCATCACCGAGCTGCTGTACGGCTGCGGGCTGCGCCTGGCCGAACTGGAGAGGCTGGACGTGCGGGGCAGCGCCCAGTCGCGCTGCTGGATTGACCAGGACGCCGGGGAGGCGCATGTGCTGGGCAAGGGCGGCAAACGCCGCATTGTGCCGGTGGGTGGCCCGGCGCTGGCGGCACTTCAGATGTGGCTGGCTGCGCGGGGTGGTTGGGAGCGGGCCGTTGACAGCCCGGCGCTGTTTGTCAGCGCGCGCGGCTCGCGCTTGTCGGTGCAGCACATCCGGCTGCGGCTCAAGCAGCGCTCGCAGGCGGCGGGGCTGGCCACGCCGGTCCATCCGCACATGTTGCGCCATTCGTTTGCCAGCCACTTGCTGCAGTCCAGCGGGGACCTGCGTGCCGTGCAGGAGTTGCTGGGCCACGCCAGCATCACCACCACACAGGTCTACACCCGGCTGGACTTCCAGCACTTGGCACAGGTTTATGACAAGGCGCACCCACGGGCCCACATCGCAGACCTATCAGCCCGCAAGCCCAAGCCTGAATGAAGGGCCTTAAAGGTCCTGCTGCTTGCTGTTGCGGCGCAGGCCCGCACGGCGTGAGTCTTTGGTGTCCGCCGTTTGTTCATGCAGCGAAAACACCGCCCTGCGGCTGTTCGGCGGCTCCAGCATCAGACGCTCTTCCAATTGGGTCAGCACGGCGTGGGCGTTGTCTCCGCTGTGCGGCACCAGGGCGTAGGCCACACGCACCTGGGCAATGCAGTCCACGTGCAGGCCCTTGTAGGGCATCAAGCAGCGGGCCACGATGCGCGGCCCCAGCGTGGCGGCATCTTCTGCGCTGAAGGGCCCTTCGACCAGCATGCCAAAACGCCGCTCGGACAGACGAGCGGCGCTGTCGATCTCACGGGCAGTGGACAGCAGGCGCTCGGCCACCCGCAGTGGCAGGTCTTCGGAGGCCTTGCGGCCAAAGTCACGCTGGATTTGTTCCGAATTCACGAGGTCAATCAACATCACCGCACTTTGGTGGCGCAGCCGCCCGGAGCGCGCAATCATGCGCATCAGCCGCTCGGCAAACACGTGGCCGTTGATCAGGCCGGTCGCCGGGTCCACCCGGTCCAGGCCCTGGATGCGGCGGGTGTTTTCCCGCCGGTGCTGGCTGCGCAGCATCAGCACCACCATCACAATCGGCAGGTGGATGGCCACGCCAAGCTGCAGTCCAAACTGGGTTAAAAAGCCACTCGGAACTGCGCCGATGTGGCGCAGCAAGGTCCAGCCGGCCGCCCCCATCACGGGGACATAGGCCAGCAGCAGCCAGGGCGCAAAACGGTCGCCACGCCGCCAGGCCCAGACCGCCACGGCCATGCCGCTGCACTGCATCACGACCAGCGTGACGGCAAAAAGCCCGTCGCGTGCGCCCACAGGCAGCAGCGCCAGCGCCACCGAGATCGCCATGCCAAGGCCCGCCAGGCCCGAGATCAACCAATGCAGCCGACGTGATCGCTCCATCAGCGAGATCGCGTTGGTGATGAACATCAGGGACGCCGAGATGGTCAGGGTTGGCAGTACCACCGTGGAGACATCGGTCCACCATGGGTGATGAGGCCACAGGTGCAGCCCGCCAATGCCGGTGATGGTGGCCTGTGTCAGGCTGAGCAACACCACTGACACGGCAAACCAGGCGTAGGCCGCATCTCGCAGCGACAAGGCACCCAACGCCGACACCACCGCCGCCAGGCCGGTCAGCCCGAAAAATATGCCCAATATCAGCGACACCTGCTGCTCTGAATTGGACAGACGGGCCTCGCTGACGAAGTGCAGCGGGGCGCTGATGGCGTGGTTGTTCTCCAGCCGCAGCAGGTAGTGGCTGGGCATTTCGGCTGACACTGCAATTGGCAGCAGCGGGTGACGGTGCGGAACGGGCCAGTTCGCCACGGCCACCTGGTCACCGGCCCGCTGTTCGTTCCAGCGGCCCAGGCCGTCCAGGGTGTAGAGCGACGCGCGGTCAATGGTGGGCAGCAGCACTTCCAGGTACCAGCGCTCGGCGTCGGGGGCCGGCGGCACGCTGAAGCGCACCCACATCACCTGGCCTGTAGTCAGTGGGTAAATCGCGTCGGTAGCGGTTCGCAGCCAGGGGATGGTGGTGGTTCGCGTGACTTCATCGGGGGAAAAGCGTCCGGTGGTGTCAATCCAGAAGTCACCCCAGTCCTTGAGCAGCACCGGCTGGTGGCGCGTGTCCAGGTCCAGGACGGTGCGCGACTGGGCCTGTGACGAAGCCGCCCAGATCAGCAAAAAGAAGCCAGCTGATAGCACCAGCCACGCCCGGAGTCGCCGCCAAAAGGGGAGGGAGGGCAAGAGCGGGAGAGCAGGGCGCATGGGCGGGATGTTAGGGGGCAACAATAAGACAGGAATGGACCGGCGGGACAAGGGCTGCCGCCACACAAGGGTGAGGTGTCAGCGTGACGGGCGATGCTGGATTGTCCCAAACTCGGGCGTCGAGGTCGCTGACGTGTCCGTCTGTGCGGTGAAACGGGTGGTTTTTGGGGCTTACGTGCGCTCGAATGTGGGATTTGTCACTATTTTGGGCGCATAAGCTGCAGTGCAAGCGTTGGTCAGCCCTTTGGTGAGCACGGCGACAATACCCGAATGAACATCGTACGACTCAAAGACGGCAAAGAGCGCTCCCTCCTGCGCCGCCACCCCTGGTTATTTGACGGCGCCATCGCCTCCGGCGGCGCTGAAGCGGGCGACACCGTGCGCGTCGAAAGCCATAGCGGTCAGTTTCTGGGCTGGGCCGCCTTCAGCCCGCAGTCCAAAATCCGCGCCCGCATCTGGAGTTTTGACGAAGCCCAGCGCATCGACGCTGCGTTTTTTGTCGCGCGGGTGGACGCATCCCTCCAGGCCAGAGCCCGGTTTGACATCCAGAGCAACGGCATCCGACTGATCCATGGCGAGTCCGATGGTCTGCCCGGCGTGGTGGTGGACCGCTACGACGACACCTTGGTGGCCCAGTTTTCCAGCTGCGGTGCCGAACGCTTCAAGGGCGTCATCACCGAAGCGCTGCTCGCCCACACCGGCCTGACGCGCCTGTACGAGCGTTCAGACGCCAGCGTTCGCTCACTTGAAGGTCTGCCCGAGGCCACCGGCTGGCTCGCCGGCGGCGGCGACACCGGCATCACGATTGCCGAACACGGCTGGCAACTGAGCCTGGACGTGGCCGAGGGGCACAAGACCGGGTTCTACCTGGACCAGCGCGACAGCCGCCAGAAGTTCGCGGCCTACGCCCGCCGTTTGCAGTTCAAAAACGTGCTGAACTGCTACTGCTACACCGGCGGCTTCACGGTGGCAGCGCTGGCGGGCGGCGCCGCGCATGTCACCTCCATCGACTCGTCCGGCCCGGCCATCGAGCGCGCCAGGGCCAACGTCGCCCTGAACGGCTTTGACGCGGCCCGCACCACCATGCTGGACGCGGACGTCAACGCCATGCTGCGTCAGTACGCCAAGGACGGCACGACCTTCGACGCCATCGTGCTGGACCCGCCCAAGTTCGCGCCCACCGCTTTCCATGCCGAGCGAGCCGCCCGTGCCTATAAGGACATCAACCGCCTGGCGCTGAGCATTCTGGCCCCCGGCGGCGTGCTGTTCACCTACTCCTGCTCCGGCGGCGTCAATGCCGATTTGTTCCATAAAATCGTCGCCTCGGCCGGCATTGACGCAGGCGTCGACGCCTACATCTCTGAGCGCATGGGCGGCGCGCCCGACCACCCCATGACCGTGAACTTTCCGGAAGGTGAGTACCTCAAGGGGCTGGTGCTGGTCAAGAAGTAAGCCCATCGTGGTAGCTGCTGTACTTGCAAATCGCTATGAATTAAATAGCATTACAGGCAATGGTCACCTAGGCTGGTGCCGGGTTTGGTCTGAAAAACACATGGTAGACCCGGTTGGGATGCCTCGGAGGCTTGTCAGGGGCCTTTTAACGGGCGTGAAGGCCCCCGATTGAGCGTAGCGGCCAAATAACCGCCTCAACACCCGGGAACCCGCCTGACCGCTAAACTCCGACGTTCTTGGCCTGATGGCCCACCCTGTTTTAGAGAGACCTCCCCATGAGCCTGATCCCCGTCACCATCCTCACCGGTTTTCTCGGCTCCGGCAAAACCACCTTGCTCAAGCGCATCCTCACCGAAGCCCACGGTCAGAAAATCGCCGTGATCGAAAACGAGTTCGGTGAAGAAAACATCGACAACGAAATCCTCGTCAACGACACGCAGGAAAACATCATCCAGATGAACAACGGCTGCATTTGCTGCTCGATCCGCGAGGACCTGCGCGAGACGCTGCAACTGCTGGCCGCCAAAAAGTGCAAAGGCCTGCTCGACTTCGAACGCGTGGTGATCGAAACCACCGGCCTAGCCGACCCCGGCCCGGTGGCGCAGACATTTTTCATGGACGAGGAAATCGCCGAGCAGTACCTGCTGGACTCCATCCTGACGCTGGTCGACGCCAAGCACGCCACCAGCCAGCTCAATGACCGTCAGGAAGCACGTCGCCAGGTCGGCTTTGCCGACCAGATCTTCATCAGCAAGTCCGACCTGGTCGCCGCCGACGAGGTTCATGCGCTGATGCACCGACTCAAACAGATGAACCCGCGCGCGCCGCAAAAGGCCGTGCATTTCGGGGATGTGGCGATCAAGGACGTGTTCGACCTGCGCGGCTTCAACCTGAACGCCAAGCTCGACATCGCCCCCGATTTTCTGCAGGCCGACGAACCCCACGACCACGACCACGATCATGTGCACGGTGAGCATTGCGACCACCCCTCCCATGCCAAGGAGCACGGCCATCACCACCACCATGACGACGACGTGAAGAGTTTTGTCTTCCGCTCTGACAAGCCTTTCAGCCCCGCCAAACTGGAAGATTTCCTGAGTGCCATCGTCAACATTTATGGCCCCCGGATGCTGCGCTACAAAGGTGTTTTGAACATGGAAGGCACCGAGCGCAAGGTGATTTTCCAAGGTGTGCACCAGCTCATGGGCAGTGACTTGGGGCCCGCCTGGGCAGCGGGTGAGCACAAAACCAGCAAAATGGTTTTCATCGGCATCGACCTGCCCAAAGATATTTTTCTGCAGGGACTTGAGCAGTGCTTGGTTTGAGTTAGGCTCACCTGCAGTGATCCAACAGGACGGTGGTTTTTTGATGTTTGTATCGATTCTCCAACGGTTTGACAGGTGCACGGCCAGTACCGAACCCCAGTCGCTACAATCGCGCCCCGGTGCTGTGGTGCACTTTGGCCCGCACTCAGGGTGAGCGTTGCGGCCGAAACCCGACAGCGGCACCCGCGCAGCTCGCATTCCAGAGGAGGCACATTGTGAAATCCCCCGAGAAAAAGTCGAACGCTACCCTGGACCCCGCCAAGAAAGCGGCCACCGGTGCGTCGGCGGTTGTCCGCAAGCCTGCCACCGCAGGCAACACGAGCAAGCCTAAAGCTGCCAGCGAATCGTCCCTGCTCCCAACAACAAAACCCACCTTGTCCGGCAAAGCTGCTCAGCAGTCCGCCAGTCCCTCTTCGAAAGCGGCCGTGAAATCTGAAGCAAAGCCTGTTGGCAAAACCAAGCCAACCCTGACGATCCCCGCCAAAGCGCCTGCCACTGCAGCCGTCAAGGCCCCCAAGAAAGACGCCACACCGGTGGTGGCTGCCAGCGTAGCGCCGGTCGCCCCGCGTCCCGTGCCCTCACCCATCCCGATGTCGTCGCTCAAGCCGCCACCGCCCCTGAAGCCCGGCCGCCGCAGCTCCGCCCGTACTGCGGCGCAGTCCCCCCCTCCCGCCCCGATGGTGCCGACGCATGCGCCTGACGCGGCCAAAGCCAGCTACTCCACCATGACCGAACGTGTGATCGCGCCGCTGCCGCAGGCGGCCGCCAAAAAAGACCCCAAACTCGCCAACAACTGGAAGACCAAGTCGGCTCAGGAGCTGACCGACGAAGAAGTCAAGTCCATGCCGGACAGCGAGTACATGAACGACAAGCAGTTGGCTTTCTTTCGGCACAAGCTGTCGCTGCTCAAGCAGGACATCCACAACAGCGCCGGCGCCACCACGGAGCACTTGCGTGAGGACACCGTGGTCGTGCCCGACCCTGCTGACCGCGCCACCATCGAAGAAGAGCACGCCCTGGAATTGCGCACCCGTGACCGGGAGCGCAAGCTGCTCAAGAAAATTGAACAGTCCATCGGTCGGATCGACTCAGGCGACTACGGCTACTGTGACGAAACCGGTGAGGCCATCGGCGTCGGCCGTCTCATCGCCCGGCCTACCGCCAATCTGTCGCTTGAGGCGCAGCAGCGGCGAGAGCTCAAACAAAAAATGTTTGGCGATTGAGAACAACGGGCCGACTGCCTCTCTGGTGACCTGACCTCCTATTGCTCCGCCATGTCCAAAACTGACACATCGCCCGGTTTGCTGTCGAAAATGGTCAAGTTTGTTCGCAACCCTGCGACCAACTGGTCTGACCTGGACGCCGCCCAAACGGACCGAGAAGATGCCCTGAGCAAACAGTTGTTCAAGGAAATGATCGAGCGCAAGCGTCGCAATGACTTTGTGCGCAAACGCGAGTTCGACATGTTGCGCAAAATGCGCAAGCATGAGGCGATGGCTGGCGTCGGGCAGGAGCCTGGCGGGGGGCGGCCTTCATTTTTCCAGAGCAGTCTGCCTTCCAAGCCGGATGACCGGGCTCAAACGCTCAAAAAGATCGATGAGATCGAAGCGCAAATGTCCATGCAGTGGTGGAAGACCAAAACAGCTCACACCTCGCAGCAGTCCGCGTGGCCGACCGACAAATCGGCGGCGGCGTCGACCTTGCCTGGGCAGGCACTACCGAAGAGCTATCGGCCCACCGTGCCTGCCGCCTTGATGGAAGCAGCTGCTGCTGCGCCAGCCAGGCCTGTGCGGCCAGCCGTTCCGGTGGAGCCTGCACCTTTGCGTGGGCAGTCGTTTGAGTTTTCATTGGACCCCGGCAAAGCCGCAGGTCCCTTCATCAAGGATGCGCAGGACACGCAGGCGCCACGCGCGAGTTTTTCCCCAACGTCCTTTTCCCACTCCAAAAGCTCGGCTGTTGAAGTGGCCGATGCTTTCGTTCACGACGCCGAAACGGAGGAAGCAGCCATCCGCTTTGCCAACGGCGATGACGATGGCGCGGAACTTGGCTTGCTCGAGATCCTTGGTCCAGGGGGCGCACGCGCTGCTCACGTTGAGACCTGGTTGACGCTGTTTGACCTTTACCGTGCCAATGGCTGGCATGAAAAATTTGAATCGGCCGCGATTGACTTTGTCGGGCGGTTCGACCGCTCCGCGCCCCAGTGGTTTTCCATGCCAACGATGGTGGAAAAGCTGCGCCAGCCATCCAGCGCCGCTGCTGCAGGGCCTGCTGCGCACTGGATATGCCCATCGGTGATGGGGCTGCAGACAGTGGCGGCGCTGAGGGCTGCGTTGGCCAAGGCGCCCATGCCCTGGCGGCTCGATTGGCACAATCTCAAATCCATTGAGGATGCGGCGGCAGATCCTCTATACAAGGTTTTCGGTGCTTGGGCTGGTCAGGCGGTGGAGCTTCGTTTCATTGGTGATGCCCAGCTTCAGGCCGCATTGCAGCGCATGACGGTGTCCGGTGATCGCAGTGTGGCCAATGCGTGGTGGTTGCTGCGAATGGAGGCGCTTCGGGTGACGCATCGGCCAGATGATTTTGAACTCACAGCGCTTGACTTTTGCGTTACCTACGAGTTGTCGCCCCCGGCTTGGGAAAGTGCTCGTTGCCGATACAAGGCGCTGAATGCCCAGGGGGAGGCTGAAGGCGGCTCTACGATCATCGGGGAGGTCTACCGCGATTCGGGGATGTCCAGTTTGATGGCGCTTGAGGGCGACACGCAGTTCGATGGCCCGGCTTCCCAGATGAGCAACATCGCTTCCGTCGAGTTGTCGGGACAGATTCAGGGCGACGTAAACGCAGTGCTCGACAAGCTTCACCATAAATTTGCAGGGGCTGAAGTGCTGGTGATTTCTTGCGCCAAGCTGATTCGGGTTGATTTTTCTGCGGCGGGTGCTTTGCTCAATTGGGTGTCCGAGCGCGAAGAAGAAAATCGGCAAGTTCAGTTTTCAGAGGTCAACCGGCTGGTTGCTGCCTTTTTCAACGTTATCGGCATCACGGAGCATGCCGCTGTCACCGTCCGCACGGATTGACAAAACCAACGCAGGGCGGTGGGCGGTAGGCCGCCTACCGTACCGCCTGCTGAACTTTCACATACAGACAACGCTGTCTTTACTTCACTCGCCAAACGGGTGCGTGGGGGAGGTCGCCGTTCCTGTCGTTTCGCGCGCAGATGGCACGATCAACCTGTTTTGGTGCGCTCAGTGGCAGTCGCTGACCTGCCGCAGGATTCACACAGCACTTTCACTACCCCGTCTAAGTGCTTAATTTACAACAGATTTTCGTCATAAATCACGCTTTGAATGCGCTGCTAAGTCTTTGATTTCATTGCAAAAAATTGTTTCAAACCCCTTGCGTGCGAATGGTTTACTGATAAAGTGGGAAGAAGTGCAATTTAGTGGTGAAAAGTGCTTTCTAAAGGTTTTCAGCGGTGTTTCAAGGCGCGTCTTCTCTAGCTCTCGATACGAAGGGTCGGCTGTCTGTGCCGACCCGGTACCGTGACGTCCTGAGTGCCACCGCCGCCAGCCAGCTGACCATCACCCGCCACCCACATGGCTGCCTGATGGTTTTTCCTCGACCTGAGTGGGAGGCATTTCGACAGCGTATCGCTTCCATGCCCATGTCTGCGCAATGGACCAAACGACTTTTTCTTGGCAATGCCATGGACGTGGACATGGACGCCACAGGCCGGGTGTTGGTGTCGCCCGAGTTGAGGTCCGCCACGGGCATCACCAAGGACACTATTTTGTTGGGCATGGGCACGTACTTTGAGTTGTGGGATGCCGCCACCTATGCCGCAGAAGAGGCCGAACAGCTCAAAGGCGGCATGCCCGATGTGCTCAAAGACTTTTCATTCTGAGGCGATTTTCTTGAACGACACCACCCACCGGACGGTTTTGCTGGATGAAGCGATTGAGGCGCTTCAAATTCAGCCTGACGGACACTACATCGACGCCACCTTTGGCCGAGGCGGGCACTCGCGCCTGCTTTTGTCCCGTCTTTCCGAGCAGGGTCGGTTGACCGCATTTGACAAAGACCTCGAGGCCATTGCGGAGGCGCAAACCATTCAGGACCCCCGGTTTTCAATTCGGCACGAGGGGTTTGCTCATCTGGCGGACTTGGCGCCGGGCGGCGCAGCTGGTGTGTTGATGGATCTGGGGGTCAGCTCCCCGCAAATCGACAACCCCTTGCGCGGATTTTCTTTCCGTGGCGATGGACCTCTTGACATGCGCATGGACACCACGCGAGGCCAAAGCGTGGCCGAGTGGCTTGCCGATGCGTCCATAGAAACCATGACGGAGGTGATTCGTGAATATGGCGAAGAACGGTTTGCTGGGCAGGTTGCAAAGGCGATTGATCGTCGAAGGCAGGAGCGTGGCCCTCTCACAACCACTGCCGAGCTGGCCGAAGTCGTGGCTGGCGCGGTCAAAACCCGTGAGCCGGGCAAAGACCCTGCAACGCGGACATTCCAGGCTTTTCGGATTTTTATCAATGCCGAACTTGAGGAGCTGGCGCGGGCCTTGACGGCTTCTTTGAAGGTTCTGCAGCCCGGTGGGCGTCTGGTGGTCATCAGTTTTCATTCGCTGGAAGACCGGATCGTCAAGCAGTTTATTGCCGAGCATTCGCGTGAGGTGTTTGACCGCCGTGCGCCTTTTGCCACGCCCAAGGTCATGCAGTTGGTGTCGTTGGGTCGTATTCGTCCGGGTGAGGTGGAAGTCAGTGGCAACCCGCGCGCGCGCAGTGCGGTCATGCGAGTGGCAGAGCGGTCGGTTGCGGCGGCGGCATGACACGCATGAGCCTTGTCCTGTTGATGGCGGTGATGGCCAGCGCTCTGTATCTGGTGCGCACCCAGTATGAGTCTCGTCGCCTGTACGTGGAGCTGGAGAAGGCAACGGCGCAGGGTCGCAAGCTGGACATGGACAACGACCGGCTGCAGGTTGAGAAGCGCGCACAGGCGACGCCGCTGCGGGTGGAAAAACTGGCCCGCGACCGTCTGCAAATGCGCACGACCACGCCAGCCATCACGCAGTATGTGACCTATGCGGGTAACGCCCCCAAAGTCGGAGCCCCGCGTGAGTAGAAGCGTACGTTACACGTCGAGCCCTTTGCTGGCGAGCAAAACGCCGGTTTGGCGCAGCAAGTTCATCGTGGCCGGCATTGCGCTGGCTTTTGTCGGTTTGGCCGGGCGTGCGGCGCACATCCAGTTTTTCGGGAATGAGTTTTTTCAGCGGCAGGGCGAGGTGCGGTTCACCCGCACGCTGGAACTGCCTGCCAATCGAGGCCGGATTCTTGACCGCAATGGTTTGCTGCTGGCGTCCAGCGTGCCTGCTTCCAGTATTTGGGCGATTCCCGAGGATGTTGAGGCCAGCAAGCCACAACTGGTGTCGCTGGCCAAGCTGCTGGAAATGCCGTTGGCCGAGTTGAACAAGAAACTGGGTGACGAAGACAAGACCTTTATCTGGTTGAAGCGCCAGGTGGAAGAGTCTGTGGCCCGTGACATCCAGGCGCTCGGGATCAAGGGTGTTTACGAACGGCGTGAATACAAACGCAAGTACCCGGAAGGCGAGGCTGCCGCCCACGTGGTGGGGTTCACCAATGTGGAAGACCACGGGCAGGATGGGATTGAACTGACGTTTAACAAGGAACTGGCGGGCAAGGCAGGCTCACGGCGTGTCATCAAGGACCGTCTGGGCCGGGTAGTCGAAGGCATTGGCGAACAAGTGCCGCCAGTCGAGGGCAAGGACATTCAGCTGAGTGTGGACAGCAAGGTCCAGTTTTTTGCCTATCAAAAACTGCGTGATGCGGTGACGGCGCGTAAGGCGAAGGCCGGCAGCGTGGTGGTGCTGGACGCCATCACGGGTGAAGTGCTGGCACTGGCCAACTACCCCAGTTACGTGCCCGACAAACGTCAAAACCTGACCGGTGAGCAGCTTCGCAACCGTGCCTTGACTGATACGTTTGAGCCGGGCTCGACAATGAAGCCAATCACGGTGGCTATGGCGCTGGAAGCGGGGCGTGTCAAGCCGCAAACCTTGGTGGAAACTGGCCCCGGCCGTTTCAGCATTGGCGGCTTCACGATCAGTGACACCCACAACTACGGCATGCTGACAGTCGAAGGTGTGATTCAGAAGTCCAGCAATGTCGGGGCCCTGAAAATCGCGCAGAAGATGAGTCCCCATGAGATGTGGGACACCTACACAGCACTGGGTTATGGCCAGAAGCCGCACATCCAGTTCCCTGGTGCCGTGACGGGGCGGGTTCGTCCCTGGAAAACGTGGCGCCCGGTCGAGCAGGCCACCATGTCCTATGGCTACGGTCTGTCCGCCTCGCTGTTTCAGATGGCGCACTCTTACACAGCGTTTGCCCACAGCGGTGAAATCATCCCGGTGACCATGCTCAAGTCCAGCGAACCGGCGGTGGGCACCAAGGTGTTCTCCGCAGACAACGCCCGTGCGGTGCGGCGCATGCTGCAAATGGCTGCCGCACCGGGTGGCACCGGCCAGTTGGCACAGACCGTGGGCTATTCGGTTGGCGGCAAGTCGGGAACGGCCCATAAGCAGGTCGGCAAGGGCTATGCAAGTAACAAGTACCGGGCCTGGTTCACGGGGATGGCACCGATTGAGTCCCCCCGGATTGTGGTGGCTGTGATGATTGATGAGCCCAGTGACGGGCAGTACTTTGGCGGATTGGTGGCGGCACCCGTGTTCAGTGAAGTGGTGCAGCAAACGCTTCGCATGATGGGCGTTCAGCCGGACCTGAGCGTCAAACCTCAAATCGTGACCAATCCGGTGGAGGAGTCGTTTTGACCACCCGACTGCAACGCCCTGAGCAGGCCGCCCAGTGGTTGCACGAGCACGTGCGTGGCAGCCTGCGCACCGATAGCCGCCAAGTGACGCCGGGTGACGGCTTCATCGCTTGGCCAGGCGCAGCCCATGACGGTCGCCATCATGTGGCCGGCGCGGTGGCCAACGGCGCTTCTGCCTGCCTGGTGGAGCGTGAAGGGGCGGACAGGTTTGATTTTGGTGGCCACAATGTGGCCGACTATGCCGGTCTGAAAGCGGCTACCGGGCCGATTGCTGCCGCTTATTTTGACCATCCCAGCCGCGCGTTGCAGATTGCAGCGGTGACCGGCACGAATGGGAAAACCACCACGGCCTGGTGGCTGGCGCAGGCCTTGAGCCGTCTGGGCCGCCGCTGTGGCTTGGTCGGGACGCTGGGCATTGGTGAGCCGGGTGCGATGGTGCCCAATGGCCTGACCACGCCCGACCCGGTGCTGCTGCAGCAGCACCTGCGGCTGTTTGTGCAGTCGGGCTACACGGCCTGCGCCCTTGAGGCGTCTTCCATCGGGATTGAAGAGCACCGGTTGGACAGCGTGGCCATTGAGGTGGCCGTGTTCACCAACTTCACACAGGACCACCTGGACTACCACGCGGACATGGACGCCTACTGGGCTGCCAAACGTGCCTTGTTCGATTGGCCCGGCTTGAAGTCCGCTGTCGTCAATCAGGATGATGCCAACGGTGCCGAACTGCTGGTTTCGCTGGCGAACCGGACCTTGGACGTCTGGAGTTTTTCTTGCCTGACGCCCGCGCGTTTGCAGGCCAGAGCGATTCACCATGGCTCGCGTGGCGTCTCGTTCGAGTTGGTCGAGGGGCTGCAGACGCGTCGGATCGACACCGCCTTGGTTGGGCATTTCAATGTATCCAATCTGTTGGGTGTGCTGGCGACGCTGCGCAGCCTGGGCGTGCCATTGGACGATGCCGTGCAGGCCTGTACGGACCTGTTGCCAGTGCCTGGGCGCATGGAAGCCATTGCCGTGGACGGCGAACCGCTGGTCATCGTGGACTATGCCCATACCCCTGACGCGCTCGACAAAGTGTTGGCGGCGCTCAAGCCCATCGCCATGAGCCGCGGTGGTCAGCTGTGGTGTGTCTTTGGCTGTGGTGGCGACCGCGACGCGAGCAAGCGGCCGCTGATGGCCGGGGTGGCTCAGCAACATGCGGACCGCATCGTGGTGACCAGCGACAACCCGCGGGGGGAAGACCCGCTGGTCATCATTGAGCAGGTCCGCAGCGGCTTGCGTGACCACCAGGGCGTGCAGGTTGACGCCGACAGAGCCCAGGCGATTGCCAGTGCGTTGCGTGATGCTGGGGCGCAAGATGTGGTGTTGCTGGCGGGCAAGGGGCACGAGCCGTATCAAGAAATTCAGGGCGTTCGTGCGCCCTATTCGGACCATGCACAGGCCGCACTTGCCCTGGCTGCACGGCGAACCGGACGAGGGTTGAGCGCATGATGAATTTACAGCAAGCCGCATATTGGCTGCCGGGCTCCCGGTTGGTCGGGGACGCGCTGACCACCCCCATTCGGGTGCACACCGACACACGCACGTTGCGTGCAGGGGATTTTTTTGTGGCGCTCAGTGGCGAGAAGTTTGACGCCCATGATTTTCTGCCACAGGCCGCAGCGCAGGGTGCTGTGGCGGCTCTGGCCACGCACGGCCTGGCCGCTGCAGGTCTGCCCGGGCTGGAAGTGGCCGACACCCGGCTGGCGCTGGGCCAGTTGGCCGCAGCCTGGCGCGCCCAGTTTGATGTCCCGCTGATTGCCGTGACCGGCAGCAACGGCAAGACCACGGTGACGCAAATGATCGCCTCGATCCTGCGGGCCTGGAAGTCCACACAGGCGTTTGCCACCGAAGGCAACTTCAACAACGACATCGGTGTGCCGCTGACCTTGCTGCGCCTGCAGGCGTTCCACACCGTGGGTGTGGTGGAACTGGGCATGAACCACCCCGGTGAAATTGCCTACCTTGCCAAGCTGGTTCAGCCTGCAGTTGCATTGATCAACAACGCCCAGCGCGAGCACCTGGAGTTCATGCAAACGGTGGACGCCGTGGCCCATGAAAACGCCTCGGTGCTGGAGTCGCTGTCGACGCAGGGTACGGCCGTGTTTCCGGCCGATGACACGTACAGTGCCGTCTGGCGGCAACTGGCGGGCCAGCGCCGCGTCATGACCTTTGCCATGTCAGGTGATGCGGACGTGGTGGGCCATGCCGACTGGCGGCAGGGCCGTTGGCAAGTGAGTGCCACAACACCCGCTGGGCCATTGAACTTTCCCCTGCACATCGCTGGCCGCCACAACGTCAAAAATGCGCTGGCGGCGGTAGCCTGTGCGCTGGCGACGGGTGCGCCTTTGACGGCCATTGCCCAGGGGTTGGGAACGTTTGCCCCCGTCAAGGGGCGCTCGCGCGCGCTGTCGGTGGCCGTGCAGGGCCATGCGGTCACGCTGATCGACGACACCTACAACGCCAATCCGGACTCCATGCAGGCTGCAATCGACGTGCTGGCCGAGCTGCCTGCGCCCCGCTTGCTGGTCATGGGTGACATGGGCGAAGTGGGTGACCAGGGACCCCAGTTCCACCAAGAGGCTGGCACCTTGGCGCGGCAGCGCGGTATCAATACCCTGTTCACTTTGGGTGAGCAGGCGGTTCATGCCCAGCGCGCCTTTGACGCTGCAGCCGGCCCCTCCGGGCATTTCAAGGACATGGACAGCCTGCTCATCGCCATTCATGCGGCGTTGCCGGGTGTTCAAAGTGTGCTGGTCAAAGGGTCGCGGTTCATGAAAATGGAGCGCGCAGTTCATGCGATAGAGCGGGCCGCTGATGCCGCCGAATCCGCACCACAACAACAAAAAAAGGATATCCCGCATGCTGCTTAGTCTGGCTCAGTGGCTCCAGACCCTGTCCCCCGAGTTCGGGTCTTTCAGGGTATTTCAGTACCTGACGCTGCGTGCCGTGATGGCGGCGCTCACCTCGTTGCTGATCGGTCTGATTGCGGGCCCTTTTGTGATCCGGCGGCTCGTGTCCTTGAAGATTGGTCAGCCGATCCGTGAGTACGCCATGCAAACGCACCTGAGCAAAAGCGGCACGCCGACCATGGGTGGTGTGCTGATCCTGCTGGCCATTGGCATTTCGACGCTGCTCTGGTCGGATCTGTCCAACCGGTTTGTCTGGATCGTGCTGATCGTGACACTGGGCTTTGGGGCCATTGGCTGGGCCGACGACTGGCGCAAGGTGGTTCTCAAGGACCCCGAGGGCATGCGTTCGCGGGAGAAGTACCTCTGGCAATCGGCGATCGGACTGGTCGCCGCCCTCTATCTGGTGTTCAGCATTTCAGAAAGCTCCAACCTGCGGGTGCTGGAGCTGTTTGTCAGCTGGGTACAGTCCGGATTTGATGTCAACTTGCCGCCCAAAGCGGGGCTGCTGGTGCCCTTTGTCAAGGAAGTCAGCTACCCGTTGGGGGTTTTTGGTTTTGTCATCCTGACTTATCTGGTGATTGTGGGTTCCAGCAATGCCGTCAACCTGACCGATGGTCTTGACGGCCTGGCCATCATGCCGGTGGTCATGGT
>JBJXEI010000118.1:0-7336 GCA_046154065.1 Polaromonas sp.
CGGGCCTGCAAAACTGCAGGTAGAGCACCTGCATCACAGCCAGCGCGTCCGGGCTGGCAATGCTGTAGAAAATCTGCTTGCCATCCCGCCGCGTGCTGACCAGGCCTTCCTGGCGCAACACCGCCAGTTGTTGTGACAAGGTGGGCTGCAACACACCGACCAGCGCCTCCATGTCGCTCACGCAGTGCTCCCCCTGCGTCAGCTGGCACAGCAGCAGCAGCCGGTCCGGGTTGGCCAGGGCCTTCAGCAGCCGGCTGGCTTTGGCTGCTGCCAGCTGCATGGCCGGCATGTCCAGGGTTTCATTCGCCACCATCGTGTGTTGCCTTTGGAAACGGTTGATTGAATAACAATATATTTAATTATAGTTTATTAAGTGTGATTTTGGTCGTCGTTTGCTTTAAGCGGGGCTGGGCGGTCATTGCCGCCATGACAAGACCTGTAACGCGCTGGCCGCCTGGGTCAGCGTTTGCGCGGTAGAACCAAAGGCTACTGGGTCGGACCCGGCGTGTCGCTGTGGACCTTGGCAAACGTCAAAATCACCTCGCGGATGAGCTTGCGTTGGGGGATGGGGAGTTTGAGGAAGGCTTCAAAAATATCGCGGTCCTGGTAGCCAATGCCACTGTCCCAGCGGGCACGTCGTTGCTCCACCTTGAACTGAATCTCATCGCCAAAGTTCAATTGCTGTGGTGACACCGCCAGCCACTCGGCCAACACCAGCAGTTTGTCGTGGGTGGGCAGCGTCTCGCCACGCAGCCAACGGCGCACACCGTGCAAAGTCATCGGCTTGCCCCAATAGCGGGTATTGAACTCCCGCTCCAGTACCGCCGGCTTGGGCTCAAACCCGGCGGCCTTCATTGCGTCACGTAACCGATCCGCAAACAATTTCTTTGCGTTTTGCATGGATGGTTACGCTATCCGGCAACGCTTTGAATGCCGGAACAGCACTGTATAGTTACGTTTTTAACGTAACTACTGATTACGTTGGCTGGTTCTGATGATGCAGAGGGTGGCCAACACGCCTCCGCATGCCCAAATCCCTGCTCGAACAACTCCCCGACATCGTGGCCCAAGGCCGCAAAGAAGCCGAAAAAATTCTGGAGGGCATCGAAAGTCGCCACCGCGTGTCGCTGCAAACCCGTGAGGTGGTGTTGCCCGCCAAAGATTCAGCCGCGCACGATTGGATCACCGCGCAAAACCGGCAAGCCCAACAGGCTCATGCAGATGACACTTGGACCAACCGCCTGATCTACGGCGACAACCTGCTGGCCATGGCCGCGCTACTGGCGGGGGACGACAACATGCCCAGCCTGCGCGGCAAGGTGGATTTGATCTACATCGACCCGCCGTTTGACAGCAAGGCGGACTACCGCACCAAGGTCACCTTGCCTGGTGTTGAGCTAGAGCAAAAGCCCACCGTCATCGAGCAGTTCGCCTATTCAGACACCTGGAGCGACGGCACCGCGTCGTATCTGGCCATGATCACGCCCCGGCTGATTTTGATGCGTGAGTTGCTGGCGGATACCGGGTCCATTTATGTGCATCTGGACTGGCATGTCGGGCATTACGTGAAGCTGGTTTTGGACGAGGTGTTTGGTAAAGACAATTTCGTTAACGAGATCGCATGGAAACGATCTCACGCTCATGGAGACACGGGCCAAGGCGCGACGCACTTCGGACGGGTAACTGAGGGGATCTACTTTTATGGTCGCAGTGAACGTAGAACCTGGACTCCACAGTACGAGCCATATACCGCTGCGATCTTGGAACGTGACTACAAATACACAGACAAAGCTTCTAACGAACGATATAGGTTGATGCCAGTGGATGGTCCTGGTGGTGCGGCGAAAGGCAATCCGTACTACGAGTTCCAAGGGGTGAAGGGCTATTGGCGATATTCTCAGGAGCGAATGCAAAGCCTTTGGGAGGATGGGGAGATAGTCGTTTCTTCCACCGGACGATCTCTCAGCCGAAAAAAGTTCCTGAAGGATGCAAAGGGCACACCGATTCCAGACTTTTGGTCGGACGTGAATCGTATAAGTCCCACATCGCGCGAGAGACTTGATTACCCGACACAAAAACCTGAAGCATTGCTCGAAAGGATCATCCAGGCCTCTACAAATAGAGGGGGTCTCGTCGCCGACTTCAACGGCGGCTCCGGCACCACAGCCGCCGTCGCCGAAAAACTAGGCCGCCGCTGGATCACCACCGACCTCGGTAAACCCGCTTGCATGATCATGCGCAAGCGCTTGATCGACCAGGACGCCAAACCTTTTCTGTACCAAGCTATTGGTGACTACCAGGTCGAAGCGGCCAAGGCCATGCTGGGGCGGGACTTTCGCATTGGCGATTTGTCGCACATCGTGCTGTCGCTGTATGGCGCGCTGCCGCTGCCGGTGGACGTGAATCCGCAGCGCAATCTGGGGCAGATTGCCAGTGTGGAGTTTGGTGGGCGGCGGGGCAGTAAAACACTGGTGCTGGCCGATTCCCCCAACAAGCTCACGGGCGCGGCCACGCTCAAAAAAGCCATTGCGCAGCGTGACAACCTGATGGGCGGCTGGGACCGGGTGGTGGTGCTGGGCTGGAACTTTGAGCCTTCGATTGGCGAGGCCATCACGGCGCTGAACGACTCGCGCCTCGAAGTGCTGGTGATTCCGCCGGACCTGATGGACCGGTTGAAGAAGAAAGGCGGCATCGACAAGCTGCGCGGGCAGGTGCGGTTTTCTTCTCTGCAGTATTTGACGATTCACCCGATTGAACGCAAGTCAGTTGGGGAACAAGAAACGCTCACCGTCAAACTCAAAAACTACGTGCTGCTGTCGCCCGAGGCCATCAACCTGGACGACGCCAACCGCATCAAGCTGCAGGCCGTCATCAACCAAGAGCCGTTGGCGCTGATCGAGTACTGGGCCGTGGACCCGGACTACGACGGCAAGGTGTTTCGTTCGGTCTGGCAAGACTACCGGGGCAACACTGCCAATGGCGAAGACGCGCTGCGCGTGGTGACGCAAGCGGCGGTGCCCACCGCTGCCAAACCCGGCCCACGCACCGTGTGCGTGCGGGTGGTCGATGTGTTTGGGTTTGAGGCGGAAGTGGTGACGGTGGTGGCCGCAGTGGATGCAGCATGAGCAACAAAGCCGAAGAGCAACTCGCCCTGTCCACCGCCCTGACCGCCAAAACCAAGCGGCTGAGCCCGAGGGCCAAGTGGTTATCTGATCTCAGTGTGCTGCGGTATGTCGCGCATAGTTTGCGGG
Organism: Polaromonas sp.; assembly: GCA_046154065.1. Lineage (GTDB taxonomy): Bacteria > Pseudomonadota > Gammaproteobacteria > Burkholderiales > Burkholderiaceae_C > Polaromonas. The sequence continues at coordinate 3,252 of JBJXEI010000118.1, forward strand.
AAACCGCTGCGCCATTTCCTGCTTACTGCGCCTCAGTAATTCGATTTCGGATGATGTCAGCCGTCTCGGTCCGGGTGAGGTACCTAGCTTCTGATTCAGTAAGCGCGTCGAAGGCGTGAGCAAATCGTCCGGTCCACCAGTGTTCAAGTTCTTTTCCATGTTTCAACCTCAATTCTTGCAGTCGTTCTGGCGAACGTCACGCCATTGCAAGCTGACGCACTGCCTGCAAACTGTCTTTGAGTTCGGATTGCGCTACTTTCAAATCAAAAGCGGTTTGCAGATTCAGCCAGTACTGCGGCGTTTGCCTGAGCGCACGGCCCAGGCGCAATGCCATCTCGGCCGTGACAGGACGCTCGCCCCGCAGCAGGTGCGACACCCGCATGGGCGACACACCAATGGCTTCGGCAAAAGCCGCCTGCGTCATGACCATGTCTTCAAGCGTTTCGCGCAAAAACTCGCCAGGGTGGATGGCGGGGAGCCCGTTCACGGGTGTTTTGGTTTTCATCTGTATTACTCCTCAGTGGTAGTCCACAACTTCAACGTCTTGGGCGTTGCCGCGTTCAAAGCGAAAGCACACGCGCCAACGGTCGTTGATGCGAATGCTCCATTGGCCAGCCATGTTGCCGACCAGTGCCTCCAGCCGGTTGGAGGGTGGTTGCCGCAAATCTTCAACGTCCGTCGCGGCATCAAGCTGCGTCAGCCGCATCACCGCACGTCTCAGGATGTCAGGCGGCAAGCGCCGCGACTTGCCAGTGGCAAACAGACGTTCGGTCTCAGTGTTGGCAAAGTTTTCAATCACCTTTGAATTATAAACAAGTTGTTTATAAAACAGAAAATCCACGGTCCACTGCATGCTTGAAAAAGACAACCAACTCGCCCTCTCCACCGCCCTCACTGCCAAAACCAAGCAACTCTGCCTGGGCCTTGAGTCCGGCGCGGCGGACATTTTGGAGATGGTCACGCCCACCACGGCGGAGCTGCTGCTGTGGTGGTTTGGTGAGGACATGGTGCTGGCGCGGCAGGGGTTGAACTTTCACGCGGGGCAAAAGCAGGCGATTTTGAATGCCATCGTGGCGCATGAGGTGCTGGGCCAGGGCCACGCGCACTGGACGCTGCTGGACCTGTACCAGGCTTGCGCGCCGGATGCGCTGCTGACTGGCACGCGCCTCAATGAGGTGGCGCAGGCCAAGCACGCGCACCCCAAATACTGCTTCAAGATGGCCACGGGCACGGGCAAAACCTGGGTGCTGCAGGCGTTGATGATTTGGCAACTGCTGAACAAAACGGCGGCGTTGGCCGAAGGGAGGGACGACGCGCGGTTCACGCGCCAGTTCATGGTGGTGGCGCCGGGGCTGATTGTTTATGAGCGGCTGCTGGATGCGTTTTGTGGCAAGCAGGTAGAAGGCGGCAATGGCTCGCGTGACTTTGCGAAGTCAGACATTTCGCTGTTTGCTGACCTGTTCATCCCGGACGCTTACCGGGAGAGCGTGTTTGCGTTTGTGCGCGGCAACGTGTGCAACAAAACCGAGATTGGCCTGAAGGCCACGGGCAACGGGATGATTGCGATCACCAACTGGCATTTGCTCAATGACAGTGATGCGTTGGACGATGACACGGACGGTCAGGACATTGAAGACGTCGAGGCGCTGGGCGCGCCGCTGGAGCCGCGGCAGGTGGTCAACGCGGTGCTGCCCTTGACGCCGGGCCGCGCCACGGGCAACAGCCTGGATGTGCTGGACCGCCGTTACGCACGCGGCAATGTGCTGGAGTTTTTGGCAGGTTTGCCGGAGCTGATGGTGTTCAACGACGAGGCGCACCACATTCACGAGTTCAAGCGCGAAGGTGAATCGACCGAGGTGGAGTGGCAAAAGAGTCTGTCCAAAATTGCGGCGACCAAGGGGCGGCGTTTTGTGCAGGTGGACTTTTCGGCCACGCCTTACAACGACGTGGGCGCGGGCAAAAACAAGCGCAAGGTGTACTTTCCGCACATCATCACGGACTTTGATTTGAAAAGCGCCATGCGCGCGGGGCTGGTCAAGTCGCTGGTGCTGGACCGCCGCAAAGAAATTGGCGCGCTGCCGCTGGAATTCAAAGCTGAGCGCGACGAGCAGGGCAACCCGGCATTGAGCGAAGGCCAGCGCGTGATGCTGCGCGCGGGCCTCAAGAAGCTGCGCAAGCTTCAAGCAGACTTTGCCCGCATCGACCCGACGCGCCACCCCAAGATGCTGGTGGTGTGCGAGGACACCTCTGTGTCGCCCCGGGTGGCCGAATTTCTGCAAGATCAGGAAGGCCTTGGGGCCGATGAGGTGATGACCATTGACTCGGGCAAAAAAGCCGAGCTGGGCGAAAAAGACTGGGCACCGGTGCGCCAGCGCCTGTTCAGTGTGGACCACCACGCCACGCCGCGCGTGATCGTCAGCGTGCTGATGCTGCGGGAAGGCTTTGACGTGAACAACATCTGCGTGATCGTGCCGCTGCGCTCATCACAAGCGCAAATTTTGCTGGAGCAAACCATTGGCCGGGGCCTGCGGCTGATGTGGCGTGACGACGAGTACACCGACCTCAAACGCGAGAACCGGGAGCGCATCAACGCGGGGCAGGAGCCGGGCAGCCTGCTGGACGTGCTGTCTATCGTGGAGCACCCGGCCTTTCAGTCGTTTTATGACGAGCTGATCCGGGAAGGGCTGGCGGGGACCACGGGGGATGACATGGACGACACGTCCAGCACGGGCGACGTCATGGCGGCAGAGCTGCGCGAAGGTTTTGAGGCCTTTGACTTCGGCATTCCGTTCATCCTGCAAGAGGTGGACGAGGTGCGCGACCACACAGCGCTGAACGTGGCTGCACTGCCCGCCTTCACCGCCATGACGCTGGCGCAACTCACTGGGTTGCTGGGCAAGGGCGACACCTTCATTTCGCAAGACCTGCAAAGCGCCACGCTGTTTGGTGACTACCGCGTGGACGGCGCGGTGATGAATGTGGGTGGCTACAACGAGTATTTGTCCCGCCTGACGCGGCGTATCAGCCAGGCGCTGAGTGAGCCTGTGCCCCGTGGCAACAAGGTGGCCACACACCTGGCCAAGCCTTACCTGCAGGTCAACACCGCAGAGCTGACGGGCTGGCTGGACGACTACATCTGGACGCAGTTGTTTGACGTGGCCTTCAACCCGCTGGACGGCCACGACGGCGGCGAAAACTGGCGCGTGTTGCTGCTGCAGCCCGTGGTGGACCACATCACCAAGGTGTTTGCCGTAGCGCTGCTGGACGCCGAGCAAAAACACATGACCGGCCAGACCGAAGTGCATTTGCGCCACTTGAGCGAAGTGCGCGCACTGCGGATGCGCCAGAGCCTGTCAGTGCCAGTGTCCAAATGCATCTACACCCGGCTGGCCTGGCCTGCGCGCAATGGTGGGCTGGAGCGTGCTTTTATCCACTGGGCGCAGGCCGACACGCAGATCGAGGCGTTTTGCAAAATCAGCGAGAACCGCCACACGTTCGTGCGGCTGCGCTACGTCAAAGACGACGGCCTGCCGGCGTTTTACTCGCCCGACTTTTTGGTGCGCACAGCGGGCGCCGTTTACCTGGTGGAAACCAAGGCCCAGCAGCAAACCATTCACCCCAACGTGCAGCGCAAACTCAAAGCCGCGCTGGCCTGGTGTGAGCGCATCAACGGCCTGAGCGCCGAGCAGCGGGGCAGTGCGCCGTGGCATTACGTGCTGCTGGCCGAAAACGTGGTGCTGGAGTGGCAGGCCAAGGGTGCGCGGCTGGCCGAACTGCTGGACTACGCGCGGCTGCGGCCCGTGGCCAGTGCGTTGCAGCAGGAGCGGCTTTTGTAGGGCTTCAAGCGCGGCAACCGCGTCTGGCCCCGCCTTTACCTATCATCCCCGCCATGACATTGACTCTCGTTGACGCGCTGGCGGCGCTGGCTGCTTTGTTGGTTGGGCTTTCCAAGGGCGGCATTCCGGCCATTGGCATGGTGGCGGTGCCGGTGTTGGCGCTGGTGATGTCGCCGGTCAAGGCGGCGGTGTTGCTGCTGCCGATTTATGTGATGTCGGACTGGGTTGGCGTGTGGCTGTACCGGCGCA
>JBJXEI010000119.1:0-22344 GCA_046154065.1 Polaromonas sp.
GTGGCCGAGGCCGCGGTGCTGGGCCTGCCCGACGCGCGCTGGGGCGAGGTGCCGGCGCTGGCCCTGGTGGCACAACCCGGTGTGGCGCCCGACCTGGACGGCCTGCGACAGCACCTGGCCAGCCAGCTGGCCCGCTTCAAGCAGCCGCAGCGCACCGTGCTGCTGCCCACCTTGCCGCGAACCGCGCTGGGCAAGGTGCAAAAGGCGGCGCTGCGCAGTTTGCTGATGGCGCCGGTCACGGGCGCCTGACCCGGCGCGGCCCGGCGGCGGTTGCTCAGTTCAGCACACGGGGTGGGGCGGCCCGGCCCGGCTCGGGTTCGTCGCCAGCGGCGCCGGCCTCGGCTGAAGTTGTGACGATGCCCCAGTCGGCCTCCAGCAGCGCCTGCTCCAGCAAGCGCTGCAAGCCGGTGGCCAGGTCGGCCGTGAGCTGCAGGCCCAGGCGGCGGCCGCCGGGCTCGCGGGCGGCCAAGGCCAGGCCGTTGCCATCCGGGCCGGGGCCGATGTCGATCTCGGTGGGCAGCAGCGGCTCGGGGCCCAGCGGCAGCGCGGCCGGCGTGGGGTTGAACGGGGTGGCGAAATCGGTGTTGGGCAGCGGCCGCTCGCGCACGGCCTGGGCCAGCATCGCGCGCGCTTCGGGCAGCACCACCGCGCCCGGCGCCACCCGCGCCATGCCGGCCTGGGTGACCAACTGCACCAGCAGCGGCCACAGGTTGCGCAGCATGCGCCGGGTCAGCCAGACGGCAAACAGCTCGCCGCTGGCGGCGCGCACCTGCCACAGCAGCCGGTCGGCCGCCATGTCGTAACGCACTTGCATCTGGTGGATGTCCATGCGGGGAGTTTACGGAGGCAGCGCAGCCCGCCGGCCGGCGCTTCGGCACCAGATCACCCCGCAGCCATCGGCTTGATGCAGCGCAAAGTCCGCGGCCGTGGCAGGCTGGGCGGGCTTGAAACAGGCACCAGGCGCCCCATGTCCCACAGCAATCGGAGGTCACAACCCATGCGTGTCGACAAACTCACCACTGCGTTCCAGCAAGCGCTGGCTGAAGGCCAATCTCTGGCCGTCGCCCGCGACAACCCCTACATCGAGCCCAGCCATGTGCTGTCGGCCATGCTGTCCCAGCCCGACGGCCCCAAGGCCTTGCTGGACCGCGCCGGCGCCAACACCGTGGCGCTGAAGGCTGCGATGGACGTCGCCATCAACGCACTGCCCAGCGTGCAGGGCGGTGGCCAGGTGCAGGCCGGCCGTGACCTGGTGCAGCTGCTGCAGGCGGCCGACAAAGAAGCCACCAAGCGCGGTGACCAGTTCATCGCCAGCGAGATGTTTTTGCTGGCCCTGGCCGACAGCAAGACCGACATCGGCGGCATCGTGCGCGGCCATGGCTTGAGTCGCAAGGCGCTGGAGGCCGCGGTGGAAGCGGTGCGCGGCGGCGCCAGCGTGGATTCGGCCGAGAGCGAAGGCCAGCGCGAGGCGCTGAAAAAATACACGCTCGACCTGACCGAGCGGGCGCGGCAAGGCAAGCTGGACCCGGTGATCGGCCGCGACGATGAAATCCGCCGCACCATCCAGGTGCTGCAGCGCCGCAGCAAGAACAACCCGGTGCTGATCGGTGAGCCCGGCGTGGGCAAAACCGCCATCGTCGAGGGCCTGGCCCAGCGCATCGTTGCGGGTGAGGTGCCCGACACGCTCAAGGACAAGCGCGTGCTGGTGTTGGACATGGCCGGCCTGCTGGCCGGTGCCAAGTACCGCGGTGAATTTGAAGAGCGCCTGAAGGCGGTGCTCAAAGAAGTGGCCGCCGACCAGGGCCGCATCATCCTGTTCATCGACGAACTGCACACCATGGTCGGCGCCGGCAAGGCCGAGGGCGCGATGGACGCCGGCAACATGCTCAAGCCCGCACTCGCCCGCGGTGAGCTGCACTGCATTGGCGCCACCACGCTCAACGAGTACCGCAAGTACGTGGAGAAAGACGCGGCACTTGAGCGCCGCTTCCAGAAGGTGCTGGTGGACGAGCCCACGGTGGAGGCCACCATCGCCATTTTGCGCGGCTTGCAAGAGAAGTATGAGGTTCACCACGGTGTGGAGATCACCGACCCGGCCATCGTGGCCGCGGCGGAACTCTCCCACCGCTACATCACCGACCGGTTTTTGCCCGACAAGGCCATCGACCTGATCGACGAGGCCGCGGCCAAGATCAAGATCGAGATCGACAGCAAGCCCGAGGTGATGGACAAGCTCGATCGCCGCCTCATCCAGCTCAAGATCGAGCGCGAGGCGATGAAGAAGGAACATGACGAAGGCTCGCAGCGCCGCCTGGGCCTGATCGAGGACGAGCTGGTCAAGCTGCAGCGCGAGTACAACGACCTGGAAGAGATCTGGAAGGCCGAAAAGGCCGCCAACCTGGGCACCGAGCAGGTGCGGGTGGAGATCGAGAAAATGAAGTTCCAGATCGAGGAGTTGAAGCGCAAGGGTGAGTTCAACAAGGTGGCCGAGCTGCAGTACGGCAAGCTGCCCGAGCTGGAGAAGCGCCTGAAAGAAGCCCAGGCGGTGGAGGCCACGCCCGGCACCAGCACTGCGCCCAAGCTGCTGCGCACCCAGGTCGGCGCGGAAGAAATCGCCGAGGTGGTGGCCCGCTCCACTGGCATCCCGGTCAGCAAGCTGATGCAGGGTGAGCGCGACAAGCTGCTGCTGATGGAAGGCAAACTGCACGAACGGGTGGTGGGCCAGGCCGAGGCGATTGGCGCGGTGGCCAACGCCATTCGACGCTCACGTTCGGGGCTGAGTGACCCGAACCGGCCGACTGGTTCTTTCCTGTTCCTGGGCCCCACCGGCGTCGGTAAAACCGAGCTGTGCAAGGCGCTGGCGGGCTTTTTGTTCGACAGCGAAGACCACCTGATCCGCGTGGACATGAGCGAGTTCATGGAAAAGCACAGCGTGGCCCGCCTGATTGGCGCGCCGCCCGGCTACGTGGGCTACGAAGAAGGCGGCTATTTGACCGAAGCCGTGCGCCGTAAGCCCTACAGCGTGCTGTTGCTGGACGAGGTGGAAAAAGCCCACCCCGACGTCTTCAACGTGCTGTTGCAGGTGCTGGACGATGGCCGCCTGACCGACGGCCAGGGCCGCACCGTGGACTTCAAGAACACCGTGATCGTCATGACCAGCAACATCGGCTCGCCGATCATTCAAAGCATGGTCGGCCAGCCATATGACGAGGTCAAGGACGCGGTGACGGATGAGTTGAAAAACTACTTCCGCCCCGAGTTTTTGAACCGCATCGACGAGACCGTGGTGTTCCACGCCCTGGACGCGACGAACATCGCTTCGATTGCCCGCATTCAGCTCAAGGTGCTGACGGCCCGGCTGGAGAAGATGGAGCTGAGCCTGCAGGTCTCGGAAGCGGCCATCGAAGAGCTGGCCAAGGTCGGGTTTGACCCGGTGTTTGGGGCTCGTCCGCTCAAGCGTGCCATTCAACAGCGCATTGAAAACCCGCTCAGCCGGCTGCTGCTGGAAGGACGCTTCCCGCCGAAAAGCGTGATTCCGGTCGATGTGGACCCCGTGCTCAACCCTGGTGTGTTCAAGTTCGACCGCGTGACGGGTTGAGCGGCTGGGTGGTCAGGATCTGTAGAATGCTATTAATTAGATAGCAGGAGATGATTTGATCACCTAGGCTGGTGGGTGTTTTGATGCTTGAGTGTGCTGTTGGGAGGGCTTTGAGAGGCTTTGGAGGGCGTTTTGGGGTGTTTCAGGGTCTCTGAGGGCCGCTGAGAGGCTTGTTGGGGCTGGGCGCAAGAAGCCAGTGGGCGCTGCGCTGGGCCACCGTATCGAACGCCAGTGCTTGTTTATCGACAGCGCGACCGTTTGACGGCCAGGGCTTGGCAGGGCGCTGCTGCATCGCAACAATGCAGCATGTCAGCAAACGTAACCGGTCTGGGCCGCACGTGCGCTGCCCATCCACTGCCCACCACCCTTGTTTTGAAGGCCAACGCATGAACCACCTGGCGCACTCAAGCCCTTTGACGCCTGCGCCGCTGCGCCCGCTGCCGGTGCTGGCCGCTGTCAGCGCGGAGCGGGCGTTGGTGCAGTCGTCGTTTTGCCCGTCATTTGTGTCTGGACGCAGCGCTGCCGCGTTATGGCCACGCCTGCAGCCGGTGGCGGCCAGCCAACCGGTGCGGGTGCTGCTGCTGGACGATGACCCCCACATGCGTCAGGTGATTGCCCAGGAACTGCTGGCCGACCTGCGCTGCGAGCTGCTCGCCAAGGGCGGCACCACGGCCGATGCGCGCCGGCTGATGGCCCTGCACCCCTTCGACGTGCTGCTTGTGGACCTGCGTGTCAAAACCGGCGATGGGCTGGCGTTGCTGACGCAGGCCAGGGCACTGCGTCCCGAGGCGGAGGTGGTGGTGATGGCTGACGTGGAAGATGAGGCGCAGGCCTTGCAGGCTTTTCGGCTGGGCGCGCGCGGCTACCTGGTCAAAACCTCGTGGTTCAGCAGTTTTCCGCAGGCGGTGTGGCAGGTGGCCAACCGGGGGGCTTCCCTGCCGCCCACGCTGGTGCGGCGGCTGCTGGACAGGCTGGCGCAGCTGGAGCGCACGGTGCTGCTGAACAACGCTGAAAAGCCCGTGGCCAAGCCGCCGGAGCCGGTGGTGTGGCCTGAGATCCTGGGTGAAACGCTGACCAACCGGGAGCTGGAGGTGTTGAACATTGCCACTGAAGGCCTGTCGGCTGCGGCGATTGCCGGGCGCCTGAAGCTCAGCGTGCAGACGGTCAACACCCATTTCAAGAACATCTACCGCAAACTCAAGGTGCGCAGCCGCGTGCAGGCGCTGACGGTGGCGGTGCAAGTCGGTTTGCTTTGACGCACGGAAGGGCTGCAATCGTGATGGCTGAACTGAATGGGCTGGGTTGGCCGGGTGGCGTTTTGGCGGTTTTGGTGGGCCTGTTGACGCTGGTGTGGGCGTGGCGTGGCAGGGCACCGGTGAGGGCGCCGGTTCGCAGTTCGTCGACTTTTTTTCCCTCCGATCTGGACTCCCTGCAGGCGATGACCACCAAGCCCAACTTCGGGCAGTCCACCAACCTGATGGCGGCTGAGCAGCGCCTGGGCCCGAGCCACGGCGCGCACGCCACCGATGCGGCGGATGCCGACTGCCTGACCGAGGCGTTGGAGCGCCTGCGGGCGCAGGTGCAGCCATCGGTCGACAAGCTGGGCATTCACCTGTCGTGGCGGGTGGAGCAGCGTGAAGAGTTTCAGGCCCTGACTGGCCCCGTGGCCAGGCAGGCCCTGCACATCGCCCAGGAAGGCCTGGCCAATGTGGTGCAGCACGCCCGGGCGTCCCGTGCCGAAGTGGTGTGCCGCTACGTGCCTGAGCACGGCACGCTGGTGATGGAAGTGCGCGACAACGGGCGCGGGATGCACAAGCAGCACGGCGCACGCGCGGGCCTGAAAAGCATGCGCCGCGCGGCCGAGCGCCTGGGCGGTGACCTGTCATTGGCCAGCAAGCAGGGCGCGGGCACCCGGGTGCGCCTGACGCTGGCGTTGGGCCCGGTGGTCAAGCGCAGCTTTGACAACACACGCTCGTGGCGCGACGAGGCCAAGTGCCGCAGCCACCCGCTGGGCAACGCCTGCCCGGCTGCTGCAGGCCCTGTTTGACGCGGCCTGACCCCCCGCCGGGTGGGCGGCTGTGCCGTCGTCGGCGACACTGCCGGGTATGAACCCACTTCAACTACAGCGTCTGGGCCTGTTGGCGGGCTCGCTGTTGCTGGCCATGCTGATGGCCTGGGCGGGGCTGGCCTACCAGGGCAGGTCAACCGATGGGGGCCACCCCGCGATCCCTGCCAGCCCAGGCTCGGTACTGCAGCTGCGTCAGGTCAGCACCTTGCTGCTGGAGGCACATCACCGCAGCGCAGCGCCGGCCCCCCCCGCAGACCTGCTGGCGCGCACCGACTGGACCGCCCAGAGCCTGCCGTTGTCGTTCGGGTGGACGGACAAGGTGCTGTGGACCCGGCTGCGGCTGCAAAACACCAGCGACACCGCGCGTGACGTGTGGCTGGAAGTGGCCCCGCCCCGGCTGACCTTTGTGCGCCTGCACGAGCCCACCGCCGCCGGGGAGTGGCGGGTGCAGACCTCAGGCGTGGTGGTGGCGGCAGCGAGTCGGCCGGTGGAAATCCCTGAGCTGGTGTTCCCGCTGCGGCTGCTGGCGGGGGAGCAGCGGGAGGTGCTGCTGGAGGTGCGCAGCGGCAGCACGGCGATGAACCTGACCTTCATGCTGCACGACCCGTTGAAGTTTGTGGGCGTGTCGGCACGCACCAATCTGTGGGACCTGCTGCTGATTGGCGGCACCCTGACGCTGGGCACATTGAGCCTGTGCATCGGCCTGGCCCAGGGGCAGGGCGTGCAGTTGCTGCTGGGCTTGCGCAGCTTGATGATTGGCGTCTGGCTGCTGCTGCAGCTTGGCTTTGTGGCGCTGTTGTTGCCGGACGCCGCTGTCGTCTGGCTGGCCAGCAACACCGCGTGGATGGCCAGCATCACGCTGGTGCTGACCACCGCTTTTGTCTGGATGTTTTTGTCGCGCGCCAGCCCGCAGGGCCTGCCGCGTGCGGTTCACCGGTGTTTTGCCGTGTTGCTGGTGCTGCCGCTGGCGTCTGAGCTGCTGGCCCTGGCGGGCCTGCGTGACCCCAGCTGGCTGGGGCCGTTCCTGGCGGTGGGCGCTGCGTCCATGCTGGTGTTCACGCTGCCCGTCAGCGCGATGCTGATCTGGAAGGGGCACCTGTCGGCGGCCACGATTTTGGTGACCTCGCTGGGCGCCTTGCTGCTCAATTCGCCCTATTACCTGGCGGTGTGGGGCATCAGCCGGTCGGAGCTGGTGCGGCAGTTCATCTCACCGATTCCGGTGCTCATCACCTCGGCCGTGTTTTTCATTGGCACCACTTTGCAGCTGGCCCGTGAACGCCGTGCCAGCCTGGCCATCCGGCTGCGCGAACAGGGCGAGGCGATGACCCGGCTGGAGGGCATGGTGGCCGAGCGCACCTTGTCCCTGCAGGACGCGCGTGACGACGCCCAGCGCGCCAATGCGGCCAAATCGGTGTTCATGGCCAAGGTCAGCCATGAGCTGCGCACGCCGCTGCACACCGTGCTGGGTTACCTGAACCTGGCGCTGCGTGATCAGCCGCCCGCGCCGGTGGTGCGCAAGCTGGAGGTGTCCCGCCGGGCGGGCGAGCAACTGGTGGCGCACATTGATGGCCTGCTGGACTTTGCCCGCATGGAGCACGACCAACTGGCGCTGGTGAAGGCGCCCTGGCATCTGGACGACTTGCTGGTGCGTGTCGGTGAACGCACCCGGCTGCTGGCCGAAGAGCATGGCAACCACTTCGTCACCGCGCTGGCTCCCCCACCCGCCGCCCCCACCCGCGCGCTGCTGGGGGACGCGCTGCGGCTGGAGCAGGTGCTGATGATTCTGCTGAGCAACGCCATGCGCTACACCCGGCACGGCAGCGTGACGCTGCAGGTCAGCGCTGCGGCAGGCCCCGAGGCACAGGGGCCTGGCGCGACCTTGCGATTTGTCGTGGCGGACACGGGCCGCGGCATCACGCCTGAGGCGCTGGCGCGCATTTTCACGCTGTTCGAGCGCGGCGACAGCGCCGACCGGGGCGGCCTGGGCCTGGGCCTGCCAATTGCGCAGCAACTGCTGGCCCTGATGGACAGCCGCCTGGACGTGACCAGCCAGCCCGGTGCGGGGAGCCGGTTCGGGTTTACCGTGTGGCAGCCGCTGGCTGTGGCAGACGCGCCGCTGGCTACCGTGCCCGATGGGGTCCTGCCGGCACAGGCCTATCAGGGCAACTGCCGACGTGTGCTGGTGCTGGACGACCTGCCCGAGGGGCGGCAGTACCTGCAGGAGCTTTTGCACGGGCTGGGGTTTCAGGTGACGGCGGTGGCCACCGTCGATGAGGCGGTTGCGGCCAGCCAGCGCAGCGCGGCGTGGGACCTGTGCATCGTTGACCAGCAGCTGGCCGACGGTGCCACGGGCTGGGCGTTTGTCGAGTGGCTGCAAAACACCCCGGCGCAAGCCGCCGGGCTGCAGGCCTGCCCGGTGCTGATGTTGTCGGCCACCAGCGCGCAACCCCCGGCGGGGCTGGTGCTGGCACGCGGCGTTGACAAGCACCTCATCAAGCCGGCCAGCGACGCGGCCCTGATGAGCGCCCTGGCGGCGCTGACGGGCCTGCAGTGGCGGCCGGCAGCGCGGGTGCACGCGGCGCAGGCCAATTTGGCTTTGGCTTCTGATCGCCCGGCGGTGGACTGGGCCGCACTGCAGGCCTGTGCTGCGCGGGGCGACATCACGGGCCTGCATCGGTGGGTGCAGGGGCAGGCTGACCTGGCGGCGCACCCGGTGCTGGACCGCCTCATCGAGCGGCTGGACTTTGCGGGCATGTCCCGTTATGCGGCGGATCGGGTGTCTGGTGCAGGGGGTGACAACGGCGCTGATGGGGTGATGCCCGCACAGGTGCGGTAGTCGGTGGGCGTGACCCCGAAGTGCTGGCGAAATGCGAAGCTGAAGGCCGCCGCCGAGCTGTAGCCGGTCTGCAGGCCCACTGCGCCGACCGCCAGGCCGGTGTGCAGCAGCAGCTCGCAGGCCTTGCGCAAGCGCTGCACGCGCAGGTACTCGAACACGGCCATGCCGGTGTACTGGCGGAACTCGGTGGTCAGCCGCCGCTCGTTGGTGCCTACCTCGTGCGCCAGCGTCGTCAGGTTGATGGTCTGCGCCATGCGCTCGGTCAGCAGCGTTTGCACTTGGCGCACCAGCCGTTGGCCTGGGGTTTGCGTCAGCGTTGAGCCGTCGGCGGGGGGCAGGCCAGCGGCCAGCGCGGCGTGGTCCTGAGGGGACGACGCCGGGTTGGCCAGCCGGGCATGCACCCGCACCCGGGCCACCACTTCCTCGCTTGAAAACGGTTTGGTCACGTAGTCCACAGCGCCCAGCGTGAAGGCCTGCAGTTTGTCTTGCAACGCGGCAGAGCCTGTCAGGAACAGGATAGGGATGGCGGCCAGGCGCGGGTCGCTTTTCAAAAGCCGGGCCGTGGCCAGGCCGTCCAGTTCCGGCATGTACAGGTCCAGCAGGATGACCGCCGGGCGGTGCGCCAGGGCCCGCTGAAACCCGTCACGTCCATTGAGGGCGGCAAACAGCTGGTAGCCCTCGGACAGCAGCATCTGGGACAGCAAATGAATGTCCTGCGCCTCGTCGTCAATGATCAGGATCGAGTTGTTCACGTCAGCGCTGTCAGCACACAGGAGTTCAGGGCCCGGTGGGCAGCAGGACCGCGCCAAACCAGTGCTCTGACAGCTGCTGGATGGCGGTGGCCAGCGCCTCGAAGTCGCGGGGCTTGACCACGTAGGCGTTGCAGCCCAGCGCGTACATGCGGTTGACGTCCTCGGTCGCGGCGGACGTGCTCATCACCACCACCGGAATGCTGCGCAGCGCCGGGTCCTCCATCATGGCTTGCATCACCTCGTAGCCGTTCATGCGCGGCATGTGGATGTCCAGCAGCACCAGGTCGGGGCGGGGTGATTGCTCATAGGGGGGCTGCCCGCGCAAAAAGGCCATGCATTTCTCACCGGTCTGGACATGGTGCAGCTGCACCGGCCGGCCGGTTTCGGTGAAAGCCTCGGTGGTCAGGAAGGCATGGTCCTCGTTGTCCTCGACCATCAGCACACGGGGCTCGCGGCCCTGTTGGCGCAGGGGTTCGATCATGTGGTGGTTTCCTTCGGGTCAGGGATTGTAAAAAAGAAGGTGCTGCCCAGGCCGGGCTCGGACTGCACCCACAGGCGGCCACCATGGCGCTCAACGATGCGAAGGCACACCGCCAGGCCGATGCCGTTGCCAGGGTATTCCTGCACCGTGTGCAGGCGTTTGAAGACTTCAAAAATTCGGGTGTGGTGCTGGGTTTCTATGCCAATGCCCCTGTCGGCCACGCTGAAGGTCCACTCGCGCACCCCCCGCACGGCGCGGACCTGCACCTCGGGTGTTCTGCCGCCGTTGTACTTCAGGGCGTTGCCCACCAGGTTTTCAAACAGCTGGATCAACTGGCTGCGCTCGGCCAGAAGGGACGGCATGGGGCCCACGTCAATACGGCCTTGCGTGTCGTTGATGGCCGCGTCCATGAACACCAGGGTGCTTTGAAGCACCTCCTGGCAATCCACCAGGGTGTGGGACGGCGCGGTGGCGTCCAGCCGGGCGTAGGCCAGCAGGTCCTGTGTCAGCTGGTCCATCAATGCCAGCGAAGCGGTGGTGCGTTGAAGCAGCGCCAGTGCCTTGGGGTCCATCGTCGGACCATGGCGTTTTTTCAACAGCGTGAGGTAACCCGCCACCGAGTTCAGGGGGGTGCGCAGGTCGTGGGAGGCGACAAACGCAAACTGCTGGAGGTCGATGTTGCGCTGCACGAGGGCGGCGTTGGCCTGCCCAAGCTGCTGGCCCGCCTGCTCAACGGCGTCGGCCAGCTGCTGGGCTTCGCGAAAGTCCAACGTTTCCGGTGGGATGAGGGTGAGTTTTTCACCCCGCCCCAGCGCTGCGGCCTGCGCCATCAGGGCGTGGATGGTACGGGTGATGCGAGCTGCATAAAACCAGGCCAGTGTCAGGCTGGCCAACAGCAGCAAGGCGGTGCCGACCAGCAGTTTGAGCAGTGACGATTGCAGCCTGTTCTCGAATTCAGCCTTGGGCACGCCAATGGCCACAGCCCAGCGTGTCAGGGCGGAATGGCTGAACCCTGCCACCACGGGCGTGCCGTCCAGGGTGACACTCTCCACCCAGTCTTCATCCACCTGGTTCATGCGCTGGCGCAGTGCCTCGGGCAGGCTGGCGCCCAGAAACTTGTCGTGGTCCTGGTTGCGGGCAACGACCGTGCCGCGCTTGTCGGCCAGCACGGCAATCCAGTTGTCGGGGAGTTTTTGTTGCTGAAGCAACTCCTTGAGGTGTTCAGGCTCTACCGGGGCCACCAGGGCGCCCATGATCTGCCCGCCCTGGTAGACGGGCACCCCGACCGCGACAAGCCGTTTTTTCAGCATCCGGGCGGTGAACAGGTCGGTGTAGCCGGTGTTGCCCTGGTTGGTGGCTTCCAGGATTTGCGGCACAGAGTTGCTGGGCAAAGGTTGGCCGAATGGTACGGAAGTGTTGAGCATTTGCTGGCCGTCCCGGCGCACCAGCACGATGGTGGAGGCCTGGTTGTTGATCTTCAGGTCTTTGGCGCGGGTGTGAAAGGCTGCCAGATCACTCTTGGCAATCAGCTCCGAGCTGCTGAGCACGGACAGTGCCACCTGCACGCTGATCACATGCTGGTCCAACGCAACCGCCATTGCTCTGGCCGTGCCGATGGTGTTGGTTCGGCTCTGCTGCAGGTCCCGCTGGTAGTGGTCAACGATCAACGCGATCACCATGCCTGCTGCGGGCACCACACAGGCCAGCACCAGTAAAAAGAGGCGCAGCCGTACAGAGTAGGTGGGGCGGGTCACGGTGTCCGTCTGGGGGTTGGGAGAAGGTGTGCGGTGTCGGCGCCAGGGTGCCTTTCGCACACCCGCCACGCGCTCATTTTTCAGGAGTATGCGCGAGTTTACAAAACACCCTCTCCGCCGCCGCCTGCTGGGTCACTGCGCCGGCTTGCTTGCCGCCCACCGCGGGTGGGCGCCTCCAAGGCGCAGCGCTCAGTCTTTGGTGTCGGGCTCAACGTCTTCCAGCACGTCCTCGGCATCTCCCAGGGTTTCGCTGTCCATCACCGCGATTTCGGCGTACTGCACGCCATTGAGCTGGTGGCGGTAAGCCAAAAACGCATGGTGCGCCGCCGCGTCGTCCAGGCCCTCGTCATCGGCCGCAGCGGCGGCTAGGTGGTGTTTGGCTGCAGCGGAAAAGTGGTGCGCGGCCATGCGGTGGTGGTCGCCAATCGACTCGAACTCTTCGTCGAAGTGTTCTTCCATCGATGAGGTGTCAGCCGGGTTGCCCGTGGTGTGCTCTGAGGTCATGGTGGCTCCTTCAAATGATTGCAGCGGCAACGTGCCGCAGTCAGAGCATCACCGGGTGGTGTGAAGGCTTGGTGACATGTGCGGCCAGCACGACCAGCCGGGTGGTGCGACCCTGGCCACCGCCGCGCCGCCGTCTTGTCAGTTTGAAGCTTTACTTCACCGGGATCACCGTGCCCGCAGGCACTGGCACCGCTGTCACGCTGTTCTGCGGCGAGCCTTCAATCACCTTGTCCGAGTAGGTCAGGTAGACCAGCGTGTTGCGTTTAACGTCCACCATGCGCACTACCTGCAGGCGCTTGAAGACCAGCGAAATACGCTCGCTGTACATCTCTTCCTTTTTGCCGATGGGCTGGGCAAAGCTGATCGGGCCGGTCTGGCGGCAGGCAATCGAAGCTTCAGCCTTGTCCTCGGCCAGGCCCAGGCCGCCCTTGATGCCGCCGGTTTTGGCCCGTGACACATAGCAGGTCACGCCCGCCACCTTCGGGTCGTCATAGGCGTCCACCACAATTTTGTGGTCCGGGCCAATCAGCTTGAACACGGTGTCCACCGCGCCGATTTCCTCGCTGTTGGCGCCGCTGCAGGCGCTCAGGCACAGCAGCAGGCCAAGGGCGGTGTGGCGGGCAACAAATCGGGGGGCGGCAAAGTAGGTCATGGGTTTCCTGGGGTAGGGATGAGTGGAGCCAGCGTCAGCCAGCCAAGCCTTTAATGTACGAAAAGCACAGCTGCCGCCACCCCACTAAAATCACGCCCCCGCCACCCTTGACCTGCCCCCGACCCTATGAGCCCTACCCACATCACCGTCAACCCCGACCTGCTGGCC
The DNA here is from genome assembly GCA_046154065.1 of Polaromonas sp. GTDB lineage: Bacteria > Pseudomonadota > Gammaproteobacteria > Burkholderiales > Burkholderiaceae_C > Polaromonas. The sequence continues at coordinate 12,814 of JBJXEI010000119.1, forward strand.
TACATCGACCCGCTCACCCCTGACGAGCACAGCGCGCTGGAGCGCAGCCTGCTGGCCGAAGGCTGCCGCGACGCGCTGGTGCTGTGGGGCGACGTGCTGGTGGACGGGCACAACCGTTACGGCATTTGCACCAAGCACGGCATTGCCTTCAACACCGTGCAAAACGTCACCTTCCGATCGATGGACGACGTGCACTTGTGGATGATTGACCAGCATCTGGGTCGGCGCAGCGTGTCGGACTTCCAGCGCGGTGTGCTGGCGCTGCGCAAAAAAGACATTCTGGCGACCCGCGTCAAACCCGTTGCGGCACCCAAGGCCGACGACGGTCAGGCAAGCGACGCTGCCATTGAACAGGCAGTGGCCGCCATGGTGGCCCCGCTGACCCGCGAAGCCACCGCCAAGGCGGCCCGCGTGAGCAGCGCCACCATCGCTCAGATCCAGAAAATTCAGGAGTCGGCCACGCCGGAGCTGCTGGCCGCCGTGAAGTCCGGCACGATTTCGATCAACACCGCTGCCACGGTGGCGTCATTGCCCGCAGATGCCCAGCTGGCCGCTGCGGCGGGCGGCAAAAAAGAGCTGCAGCTGGCCGCCCGCCAGGTGCGTGAAAGCAAGGTCAGCCCGAAAGAGCCGCAGTCGGCTGAGTCGCCCGAGGCCGTGATTGCAGGCCTGAAATTCACCATTGCCGAGCTGACGGCCGAAAACCTGGCACTGAAAAGCCGGCTGGCGGAGCTGGGTGCCGCCTGAGGTTTTGTCAAAATTGATAGCGCGCCAGGCAATCATCACCTAGGCTAGCGGCCTGTTTTGGGCTTAAAGCATCATGGATTCAGCCCAAAAATGCTTTTGGGGCGCTGAAAGTGGCTGGGGGGCTGCCCCATGGCGGTTTTGAACATCGCGGAAAACGCGCTGTTGCTGGCGTAACCGCTGGCCGCTGCCACCTGGCTGATGGGCTGGCCGCGTGCCAGCAGCGGCAGGGCGTGCGCCAGGATGGCCTGCTGGCGCCATTGCTGAAAGCTCAGACCCAGCTCGTCACGCAACAGCCTGGCCATGGTGCGCTCGCTGGCGCCCCGGTCTGCTGCCCAGCCCGCCAGGGTGGCGTGCTCACCGGGGGAGCGCAGCACCGCCTCGCACAGCGCGCGCAGCCGCTTGTCGCCGCTGTGGGGGTGGGGCAGCGGCACGCCCAGCGCCACCGTGCTGGCATGGGTGATTTCATCGAGCACCAGTGCACTCAGCAGCTGTTCACGTGCTGGGGGCAGCGTGTGGCCTGGCAGCGTGTCCAGTGCAGCAATCGCTTCGCGCAGCAGCGGCGACACCACCATCACCCTGCAACCCTGCCATTGCGCGGGCGTGGCACTGGCGTCGATGTAGAGGGTGCGAAATTCAGCCGCTTCGAGCACGGTGATGTGGTGGCGCGCACCGGGGGCGATCCACACCGCGCGGGACGGCGGCACGATGTAGGTGACTTCTTCACCCGGCGTGTGGCCTTGCTCGGCGGTGACCTGCACGATACCGGTAGCGCAGTAGGCCAGCTGCGCCCAGTCATGGGCATGGGGTTCAAAGTGGGTGTCGACCCGCATGGAGCGGGCGCGTACGCGCACTGGCCGCTGCGGGCTGGGGGTGAAGGGCTCGGTGTCTGTGACGGACAGGGCGTGCAGACGGGGTGTGCGGCGCATGGCTGGGTAAAAATCGGTTTGGCTGGATTTCGATGAATCATGGCGACCTATCGCATTTTGGCACCTCCCGCTGGGGCGCGCGCCGACCTACGATCAGGCCATGAGCACCACCGCCCCCCCGCCTTCAATCGCTTCCACCCCGTTCCGGCAAGACGCGCAGGTCATCGGCCTGGTCGGCACCGCCCACATGATCAGCCATTTCAGCCAGCTGCTGCTGGCCCCGCTGTTCCCGTGGCTGAAGGTGGAGTTCAACGTCAGCTACGCCGAGCTGGGCTTTTTGATGACGATCTTTTTTGCCGTCTCCTGCGGGGTGCAGGCACTGTCCGGCTTTCTGGTGGACCGGGTCGGGCCGCGGCCGATCTTGTTTGGTGGGCTGGCGCTGCTGGCGTTGGCCACGCTGGGCTATGCCGTCAGCACCCACTACTGGATGCTGGCGGGCTGCGCGGCGCTGGCCGGGGTGGGCAACGGCGTGTTTCACCCGGTGGACTACACGCTGCTGAACCGCAAGATCAGCCCGCTGCGCCTGGGCCACGCCTACAGCGTGCACGGCATCACCGGCAGCCTGGGCTGGGCGCTGGCCCCGGCGCTGGTGGTGCCGCTGGCGTTTGCGTTTTCATGGCGGGTGGCCCTTAGCGTGGCGGGCGCGCTGGCCCTGGTGGTGCTGGCCGTGCTGGTGTGGCAGCGTGACAAGCTGAGCTTGCCTGAAGTCTCGGCTGTCCCCGCCAAGCCGAATGCCGCCGCCCCAGCGGCCACCGAGGGCAGCCTGGCCTTCCTGAAGATCCCGGCGGTGTGGATGTGTTTCACCTTCTTTTTCTGGTACGCCATGGTGCTCAGCGTGGTGCAGGCGTTTGCGCCCGAAGCGGCGCGCCAGTTGCATGGCGTGCCCGCCGCGCTGGTGGCGATTTGCCTGACGGTGTACATGGTGGCCAGCTCGGCTGGTATGGTGCTGGGCGGCTTTTTGGCGTCAGACCCGACGCGCTGTGAGCGCGTGGTGGGCAGCGGGTTTGCCGTGGCGGCCAGCGTGGCGCTGCTGCTGGCGCTGGCCCCTGCAGGCACGCTGGCCGTGTGGGTGGTGCCGGTGCTGTTTGGGCTGATGGGTTTTGCCTCGGGCACGGCCGGGCCGTCGCGGGACCTGCTGGTCAAACGCTCCACGCCTGACAACGCCTCGGGCCGGGTTTATGGCGTGGTGTACGCGGGGCTGGACATAGGCCAGGCGATTTCGCCGCTGATTTTTGGCGCGCTGATGGACCATGGCCAGTACCGCGGCGTGCTGCTGGGGCTGGCGCTGACGCAGGGCGTGCTGATTGCCAGCGCCTTCAACGTGCGCCGGGTGCGGCGCACCGCGCGGGAGGTGCCCTCCGGCAGCATCAGCGCAGCGTGATCAGCTGCAGCGTGGTTTTCAACGCGGTTTCATAAATCGCGTCCACCGGCTTGCGGCTTTGCAGGTCTGCCGGTGGTGGTGGGCCCAATGAGGTGGGCACCGTTGGGGCGACGCGGGCCAGTTCACGGCGCAGCACCCGGACCGTGACCAGCAGCGGTGCCTGCTGGCTCGCCAGCGCCAGGCCAATCAGCCGGCCGCCTGCGTCAAACACCGGGCCACCGCGGGGGCCGGGCGGCATGTCGATGCCCAGCAGGCGGTCGTCGGCCGACGCAGGCTTGGGCGGCAGAGCGCCCACAAAACCACTGCGCAGCACCGGCCAAGCGGCCTGGGCTGTGGGGGCGGGCGTGTATTCCAGCGCAAACCCGGCGCTGCCCGGAAACGCCTCGTTGGCGGCCACCCACGCGTCATCGGCCACGGGCAGGGCCGCGCCCAGTTGCAGCAGCGCCACCCCGGCGCGTGGCAGCCGGGTCTTGATGTGGGCCGCTACTGCCTGGCCCAAGCCGTTGCGCACCCAGACAGGTGCGGCCTTGCCAGGCAGCAGCGCCAGTGGCACCAAGGCCTGCCGCCCCCCGGCCAGCAGCACGCCGCTGCCCACTACCCGGGCTTTGGCCGGCAGGGCAACGCCACTGCTGTACGGGGCCAGCCGGGTCGGCAGGTTGAGCAGCACACCGGTGGCCTGCGGCAAGCCGCTGCGCCACTGCTGCTGCACGCCGCGCACCACCGGGTTGTTGGGGATGCGGGCCTCGGCCTCGTCCAATAGCCGCTGGCCCACGGCCGTCTGGCCGCCAGCGTTGAGCAGCCAGGCGTAAAGCGCGGAGCCGGCCACCACGTCCAGGTGGGCGCCCGCCGTGTGCGCGCCTGATGCCAATGCGCGGCGGTACTGGCCGCCCTGCAGGTAGGTGCGCACCAGCGCCATTTCGGTGTCGGCCGCGTGCTGGATGGACGCGGCGCTGTCAAAGGCCTGCTGCGCGGCGTCCAGGTCCATGCGGGCCAGGGCCGCTTCGCCGGTGGCCAGCAGCAGGGCTTTTTCCTTCAGCCGCTCGGGGCTGATCGTTCGCAGGGCCGGTGCCGACGCTGCAGACGCAGGTTGCCGCGCCTGCGCCATCATCTGGCGCAGTTTGGCGTCAGCGTCGTTGGCGTTGGCGGCAAATGAAAAAGCCGCGCTGCTCAGCAGCGCGGCGCTCAATAACGCGGCCGCCAGGGGCCGCGCGGAGGGCACAACAATCATGGGTTGACGTTGGCTCCGGTGGGGCAGGTGGTGCTGGCGGTGTTGGCACCCGTGCGGTTGATGCGTTTGCTGCCCGCGTCCAGCGCGTTGCTGCCCGGGGCATAGGCCGTGGTTTTGAAGTTGGCGGCGAAGTAGGCCGTCAGGGCGTCAATGTCCTGCGCGCCGCCCAGGCGGTTGGTGCCTTTGATCAGGGTGCTGTAGCCGTCGCCGCCGTCAGCCATGAAGTTGTTGACCGTCACGCGGTAGGTTTTGGTCGGGTTTTGCACCACACCGGCGGCGTTGACCAGGGTCTCAAGGCCGGTGGCCGTGCGCAGTGTGATGTTGCTGATGCGCGCGCCGCAGGCCTGGGCACCGTCCCAGTTGTACTTGAAGCCCGCTGCCGGAATGGCAAAACGGGTGGTGGTGGCCCCCTGGCCCAGGCAGCCGGCAAACTGCTCTTCCATGAAGTCCTTGATGTCCTGGGTCGTGAGCGTCATGGTGACCAGGCTGTTGCCAAACGGCTGAACCGTGAAGGCTTCGCCGTACGTGACTTTGCCGTCCCCTTCACCGGCTGCGCTGCCCGCAAAGGTAAAGCCCGGTGCGCGCACGCCGCCGCCGTTCATGAAGGCCATCTGCGCGCCGCCAAAGCTGGCGGGCTGGGTGGCCGCCAGCTGGGAGTCGGCAATCAGGTCGCCTGCCAGCATGTTGCAGGACCCGTCTGCGCGGGTGTTGGGCAGGTTGGCGGTGATGCTGCCGAGCACCACGTTGGCGATTGGTGAAATCAGCGTTGCGTAGCTGGTCACGATTTTGGCGACCACGGCATCGGCCACGATGGCCGGGTTGTTGCGCACCACCAGGCGGTTGGTGGCCACGGTGGAGGTCACGTCCCGGGTGGCCGGGTTGATGGTCATGTCGATGTCCGACAGCACGCGCCCGCCGTTGGGGGTGCTGGTCACGCGGATGGTGCGGCCAGTGCTGTTGGGCAGCATGCAGTTGTAGGCCGCATGCGTGTGGCCGCTGACGACCAGGTCCACCGCGTTGTCGAGTTTGCTGACGATGCTGGCAATCGCCGAGCCGGCCAGGTTGCCTTCGCAAAGGTTGATGTTGGCGGTGGTGCCTGTCTGGAAGCCGCCCTCGTGGACCAGCACCACGATCGACTCGATGCCCTGGGCGCGCAGCTCGGGGATCAGGGCGTTGACGGTATCCGCCTCGTCGCGGAACTCCAGCCCCGCCACACCGGTGGGGGTGACGATGGTCGGCGTGGCTTTCAGCGTCATGCCGATGAAGGCGACTTTGACGCCGTTGAAGGTTTTGATGCCGTAAGCGGGCAGCAGCGGCTGGTTGGTGGCGGTGCGGACCACGTTGGCCGACAGCCATTTGAACTTGGCACCCTCAAACGGCACAGGCGTGCCCACGGCTGCGCCCCGGCAGCTGTTCGGGTCCTGCACACCACCAGTGACCTTGCAGCCGCCGTTTTGCAGGCGCAGCAATTCGGCGCTGCCCTTGTCAAACTCATGGTTGCCAACGGACGAGAACTCCAGGCCGATGCGGTTGAGCGTCTCCACGGCGGGCTCGTCCAGGAACAGCGAGGAAATCAGCGGCGTGGCGCCAATCAAATCGCCCGCGCCTACCACCACGTTGTTCGGGTTTTGGGCTTTGAGCTGGGCAATGTGCGCGGCCAGAAAGTCAGCACCGCCCACTGGCGGGCGGTCGGCTGCTGCCACTGCGGTGGATTCGCCGAAGGTGCCGAAGGCTTCCAAGTTGCCGTGGTAGTCATTGAAGCCCAACACCTTGACGGTGAAGGGTGCGGCCGGGGCCGCGGGGGTAGCGGGTGCGGCTACGTCGTCACTGCCGCCGCAGGCCACCAGGGCCGCGCTGGCAATGAGGGTGAAAACACCGGCAGTTTTCAGGCTTTTGGTCATCATGGGGAGGGCTTTCAGTCGGGGGTGGGGAAGGCCGGGCGATCCGGTCAATAGCTTGCTGTACTGTAGAAACCCCCTGTGACGGCGGTGTGACGGCGTGTGCACGACCGGGTCAAATGAAGCTACGTGGCCGCGCCGCATAATGCGGCTGACAGGCTGCTTCATGCTGGCCTGCCTCTGCCGTTGCCACCTCACAGGAGACCACCATGACATCAGCCAACACCCCCAAAAACGGTGACTTTGCCCACTGGGTCGAGGAAAAAACGGAAGCCCTGAAGTTCGAGCTGGGCGACAAATTCCCGGTGCCGCCGACGGAGCTGCATTCGCCGTCAGTGCATGTTGAGACGGGTCAGCAAAAAATCGAGGAAGTGCTGCTGGGCCATGAGGAGCCCACGCCTGCGTTTCTGGAAGAGCTGGCGGCGCTGGCGGAAGCGCCCCCCCTCAGCGACGAAGAGCTGGACCGCCAGGCCTTGGCCGATGGCGGCGGGGATGGGGACAGCAGCACGCCGGAGTAAAACCCTAATTTGCTATTAAATAAGTAGCAGTCCGGGCAATCAAGACCTAGGCAGCGGCCTGATTTGAGCCATAAATAGCCTGAACATCATGAAAAAAGCCGACGAAACCGGGTTTCGTCGGCTTTTTGCTACGCCAAAGCGGCTCACAGGTGCTTGCGGCGCTTATTCCTTGATGTCCACGCCGTAGAAGTTGTGGCGGCCAAACGGTGAGTTTTTGAAGTCAATCACACTCTTGCGCACCGGCTTGAGCTGCACCGCGTGGGCGATGGTGAACCACGGTGCCTGCTCCTTGAAGATCACCTGCGCCTGGCCGTACAGCTTGTTGCGCTCGGCGGCGTTGGTCACGGTTTTGGCTTTCAGCACGATGTCTTCATAGGGCTGGTAGCACCATTTGGCGATGTTGCTGCCGCTGACCGACTTGGCCGACGCGCAGCCCAGCAGGGTGTACATGAAGTTGTCCGGGTCGCCGTTGTCACCGGTCCAGCCCAGCATGCCCATCTGGTGTTCACCGGCCTGCAGGCGCTTGCGGTACTCACCCCACTCGAAGCTTTTGATCTCAGCGGTGATGCCAACCTTGACCAGGTCCGCCTGCATCAGCTCGGCGATGCGTTTGGCGTTCGGGTTGTAGGGGCGTTGCACGGGCATGGCCCACAGGTCGGTGGTGAAGCCGTTCGGAAAGCCCGCTTCAGCCAGCAACTTCTTGGCGGCTTCGGGGTTGTAGTCGTCGTCCTTGACGGTGTTGTTGTAGGCCGCCATGGTGGGCGGAATCGGGTTTTTGGCGGCCACGCCGGTGCCCAGGTACACGCCGTCAATAATGGCTTTCTTGTTGATCGCCATGTTGACAGCCTTGCGCACGCGCACGTCGTCAAATGGCTTTTTGGTCGTGTTGTAGGCCAGGTAGCCCACGTTCAGACCGGGTTGCTCCAGCACCGTCACGTTAGCGTCCTTGCGGATGGCGTCCAGGTCGGCCGGGTTGGGGTAGGGCATGACGTGGCATTCACCCTTTTGCAGCTTGGCCCAGCGCACGGACGCATCGGGCGTGATGGCGTAGACCAGATCGTCGATCTTGGCCTTGCCACCCCAGTAGGCGGGGACGGCCTTGTAGCGGATCACGGCGTCTTTCTGGTACTGCAGCAAGCTAAACGGGCCCGTGCCGACCGGGTCCTGGTCGATTTTTTCGGGTGTGCCGGCTTTGAGCATCGCGTCGGCATATTCCTTGGACTGCACCGCCGCGTAAGGCATGGCCAGGTTGGCGAGGAAGGGCGCTTCAGGCGTTTCCAGCGTGATCTTGACGGTGTAGTCATTGACCTTGACCACGGATTTCAGCAGCTTGGGCATGCCCATGTCGCTGAAGTAGGAGTGGTTGGGGCTGGTGACCTTGAAGAAGGGGTTGTCTTCCTTCCACATGCGCTCGAACATGAACAGCATGTCGTCGGCGTTGAAGTCGCGTGTGGGTTTGAAGAGCTTGTTGGTGGTGTGCCACTTCACGCCCTTGCGCAGATAGAAGGTGTATTCCTTGCCATCGGCCGAGATGTCCCATTTTTCAGCCAGGCCAGGCACCACCTTGGTGCCGCCGCGTTCAAACTCGACGACGCGGTTGTAGATCGGCTCGTTCGCATCAAAAGAGGTGCCAGTGGTGTTCACGCCCGGGTAGAAGTTTTCCGGGCTGCCCTCGGAGCAAAACACCAGGGTTTTGGCGGCCACGGGGGCCAGGGACGACAAGGCCATCAGTGCGGGCACCGCCAGTGCGCCGAGCACGGCCCGTTGCAATGGCCGCAAGCGTGGCGCGCGGTGGCGGGTGAAGGTTTGGGTTTGACTCATGTGACGAACTCCCTAGGGGGTTAAAAGCTGCAATGCAGCCGTTATGGCGGGCCGGTGCGCGGGGTGTTGCGCACCGGCCGACCGTTGAAGCGCGTGGCGCCAAGGCTTGCGGGGTACGCACAGCCCAGGCAGTTCACGCGGCAAGAAAGCTTTCAGCATGGTGGCAGGCGACCTGCTGGCCCGCCACCGGGCGCAGCACGGGGCGCTCGGCGCGGCAGCGGTCGGTGACGTGGGCGCAGCGGGTTGAAAACACGCAGCCGGCCGGTGGGTTCAGGGGCGAGGGCAGTTCGCCCTTCAGCACGATGCGTTGTTTGACCCCGGTGCTGCCCGCCAGCCCCGGTGTGGACGCCAGCAGCGCCTGCGTGTAAGGGTGCAGCGGGCGGCTGAACAGCGCGGCTTTGTCACCTTGCTCCACCGCGTGGCCCAAGTACATCACCAGCACGTCGTGGGCAATGTGGCGCACCACCCCCAGGTCATGCGAGATGAACAGGTAGGCCAGCCCCAGCGTTTGCTGCAGGTCGGCCAGCAAATTGAGCACCTGCGCCTGGATGGACACGTCGAGCGCGGACACGGGCTCGTCGGCCACCACCAGCGCGGGTTTGAGCATCAGCGCACGGGCAATCGCGATGCGCTGACGCTGCCCGCCCGAGAACATGTGCGGGTAGCGGTCGTAGTGCTCAGGCCGCAGGCCGACCAGGGCCAGCATGGCTTTGGCCTGCACGGCGCGCTCGGCGGCCGTCAGGGTGGTGTTGATCTCCAGCGGGGCTTCCAGAATTGCGCTGACTTTTTTACGCGGGTTCAGGGAGCCGTAGGGGTTTTGAAACACCAGCTGCACGGCCTGGCGGAGCCGGATGCGGTCCGCTTCAAGGCCGCCCACCGCGTCCACCCCGGTGATGCGCAGCTGGCCTGCGGTAGGCGTTTCAATCAGCGAGACCATGCGTGCCAGCGTGGACTTGCCGCAGCCGGATTCGCCCACGACGGCCAGTGTTTTGCCGGGCTGGATCGAAAACGACAC
>JBJXEI010000120.1:0-10163 GCA_046154065.1 Polaromonas sp.
GAGCAGCGCACCCGGTTTGACCTGGAAATGCTGGGCGAAATCGGCCACTGCAAAGGCATCGAGAACTACACCCGCCACCTGAGCGGCGCGCCACCGGGCTCCCCGCCGTCCACGCTGTGTGACTACATGCCCAAGGACGCGGTGATGTTTCTGGATGAAAGCCACGTCATGATTGGCCAGCTCAACGCCATGTACAACGGCGACCGGGCCCGCAAAAACAACCTGGTGGACTACGGCTTCAGGCTGCCCAGCGCGCTGGACAACCGGCCGCTGAAGTTTGAAGAGTTTGAAACCAAGATGCGGCAGACGATTTTTGTCTCCGCCACACCCGCCGCGTATGAAAACGAGCACGCCGGGCAGGTGGTGGAGCAGGTCGTGCGCCCCACCGGGCTGGTGGACCCGGAAGTCGAAGTGCGGCCCGCCACCCACCAGGTAGACGACGTGCTGCAGGAAATCCGCATCCGCGTGGATAAAAACGAGCGGGTGCTGATCACCACGCTGACCAAACGCATGGCCGAGCAGCTGACCGACTACCTGACCGACAACGGCGTGAAGGTGCGCTACCTGCACAGTGATGTGGACACCGTGGAGCGGGTTGAAATTCTGCGTGACCTGCGCCTGGGTGCGTTTGACGTGCTGGTGGGCATCAATTTGCTGCGCGAAGGCCTGGACATTCCCGAGGTGTCGCTGGTGGCGATTCTGGACGCCGACAAGGAAGGCTTTTTGCGTGCCGAGCGCAGCCTGATTCAGACCATTGGCCGCGCCGCCCGCAACGTCAATGGCCGGGCCATTCTGTACGCGGACCGCATCACCGACTCGATGAAAAAAGCGATGTTCGAGACCGAACGCCGCCGCAATAAACAAATCGCCTTCAACCTGGAGCATGGCATCACGCCGCGCAGCGTGGTCAAACGCATCAAGGACTTGATCGACGGCGTGTACAGCGAAAAGTCAGGCAAGGAAGCCGAAAAGCTGCAGATGGCCCAGGCCATGGTCGAGGACATGAGCGAAAAAGACGTCGCTAAAGAGATCAAGCGGCTTGAAAAGCAGATGGTGGAGCACGCTAAAAACCTGGAGTTTGAAAAAGCTGCCCGGGTGCGGGACCAGCTTCATGTGCTCAAGGCGCAGGCCTTTGGCGCTGCCCCGCCCGACAACGTCGTGGCGTTGCCCGTTACCGCGAAAAAGTAGGCGAGGGCGGTTGTGGCGGGTGCATACCGGTCAGTCTGATTTGCGACTGATGCGTATGTATAAAAATTGTGAAGGTGGTATACTTGACGAAAACAGTCAGGAACGATCCTAAAAACAAGAAGTCCGCGATGACCGGTTGACTGACCGCTGCGGCTGGAGGACCAACTCCCTGAAAACATAACTTTTCAGGGTGAAAACGAAGCAAGCCAACCAAGGAGCTTGAAATGCGCCTCACGACCAAAGGCCGCTTTGCGGTCACTGCAATGATTGATTTAGGACTGCGGCAAAACAACGGCCCCGTCACGCTGGCAGCCATCAGCCAGCGCCAGCAGATTTCCTTGTCATATCTTGAACAGCTGTTCGGCAAACTGCGCCGCCACGAGCTGGTCGAGTCCACCCGTGGCCCCGGCGGCGGCTACACCCTGGGCCGCAAGGCGACGGACATCACCGTGGCTGACATCATCGTGTCGGTGGACGAACCCATCGACGCCACCCAGTGCAGCGGCAAGGAAAACTGCCTGGGCGAAGCGGGCCGCTGCATGACGCACGACCTTTGGGCCTCATTGAACAGCCGCATGGTCGAGTTCTTGGACTCCGTCACGCTGCAAAAGCTGGTGGACGACCAACTCGCCAAGGGCGTGGTGATTGAAAACACGCCCCAAGTGAAAAAGGCCATCTTCACGTCCCCCATGGTCAAGCAGCCGCGCACCAACGCACCGAACTCGGTCTTTGCCCTTGGCGCCACCCTGGGCAACGCGTTTTCAAAGTCCTGATCGTTTCAACCCCCTGTGACCTTGCGCAACCACCCGATCCGGTGGCTGCCTTATTTTCAAATGCTGCCCAGCCAGCCACTTCACCTCAAGAGCTAGCCACATGGAAACCCCACACTTCCCCATCTACATGGACTACAGCGCCACCAACCCGTGCGACCCGCGCGTGGTGGACGCCATGATCCCCTGGTTGCGCGAGCATTTTGGCAACCCCGCGTCCCGCAGCCATGCCTGGGGCTGGGAAGCCGAGGCTGCGGTGGAAAAAGCCCGTGGCCAGATTGCCGACCTGATCGGCGCTGACCCGCGTGAGATCGTCTGGACCAGCGGTGCGACCGAGTCCAACAACTTGGCCATCAAGGGTGCAGCGCAGTTCTATAAAACCAAGGGCAAACACATCATCACCGTGAAGACCGAGCACAAAGCCGTGCTTGACACCTTCCGTGAGTTGGAGCGCCAAGGCTTTGAAGCCACCTACCTCGACGTGCAGGCCGACGGCTTGCTGGACCTGGACGTGCTCAAGGCCGCCATTCGGCCCGACACAATTCTGGTCAGCGTCATGTTCGTGAACAACGAAATCGGTGTGATTCAGGACGTGACCGCCATTGGCAACCTGTGCCGTGAAAAAGGCATCATCTTCCACGTCGATGCCGCACAGGCTACCGGCCGGGTTGACATCGACATGGCCACGTTGCCCATCGATCTGATGAGCCTGACCTCGCACAAAACCTACGGCCCCAAAGGCATCGGCGCGCTGTACGTGCGCCGCAAGCCACGCGTGCGCCTGGAAGCGCAAATGCACGGCGGTGGCCATGAGCGCGGTATGCGCTCCGGCACGCTTCCCACCCACCAGTGTGTGGGCATGGGTGAGGCTTACCGCATCGCCAAGGCCGAGATGCATGAAGAAAACACCCGCATCCGCGCGCTGCAGCAGCGCATGCTGGCGGGTCTGAAAGACGTGGAAGAAGTGTTCCTCAACGGCCACGCCGACAAACGCGTGCCGCACAACCTGAACATGAGCTTCAACTATGTCGAGGGCGAGTCCCTCATCATGGGTATCAAGGGCCTGGCGGTCTCCAGTGGGTCGGCTTGCACGTCCGCCAGCCTGGAGCCCAGCTATGTGCTGCGCGCCCTGGGCCGCAGCGACGAGCTGGCCCATAGCAGCCTGCGCATGACGATTGGCCGCTGGACCACCGAAGAAGAAATTGACTACGCTGTGGGCACCATCAAGGACAACGTGGCCAAGCTGCGCGAACTCTCCCCCCTGTGGGAAATGTTCAAGGATGGCGTGGATTTGTCCACCATCCAGTGGGCAGCGCACTGAGCGCCGCCTGAGACTCACCACCATTCATTCAAAGAGGTAAGCACCATGGCCTATTCAGAAAAAGTCGTTGACCACTACGAAAACCCCCGCAACGTTGGCTCCTTCGACAAGGGCGACGACACCATCGGCACCGGCATGGTCGGCGCGCCGGCCTGCGGCGACGTGATGAAGCTGCAGATCAAGGTCAACCCGACCACGGGTGTGATCGAAGACGCACGTTTCAAAACCTACGGCTGCGGCTCGGCCATTGCCTCCAGCTCGCTCGTGACCGAGTGGGTCAAAGGCAAGACCCTGGACGAAGCCGCCAGCATCAAGAACAGCGCCATCGCCGAAGAGCTGGCCCTGCCACCCGTGAAAATTCACTGCTCCATCCTGGCCGAAGACGCCATCAAGGCCGCTGTGAATGATTACAAGCAGCGCCACGCTGCCCAGTGAACTGCTTCGCAGCGATTCGCTGCGTTTGTTCGCATTCCCGATTTGCCAACTTTTAAGTACACGCCATGTCCGTCACCCTCACTGATGCTGCTGCCCGTCACGTCACCCGCTACCTTGCCAAGCGGGCGAAGGGCGTGGGTGTGCGCCTGGGGGTCAAGACCACCGGCTGCTCGGGCCTCGCTTACAAACTTGAATACGCCGACGAAATCGCCCCCGAAGATGTGGTGTTCGAGGACAACGGCGTGAAGGTCCTGGTGGACCCGAAAAGCATGGCCTACATCGACGGTACGCAGCTGGACTTTGTGCGCGAAGGCCTCAACGAGGGCTTCAAGTTCATCAACCCCAATGAGCGTGACCGCTGCGGTTGTGGTGAGTCGTTCCGCGTCTGATTTGCTGCCCGCGCGCTGCGCACCACCCCAAGATTTCTTCAAGGCCGCCTCCACTGACTGTGCTGGCGGCTTTTTATTGTGATGAACCTCCAATCCAACGACTTTGAACTTTTTGGTGTTCCGGTGCAGTTTGCCCAGGACCGGCCGGCGCTGGACGCCCGCTGGAAGGAGCTGCAGCACCAGGCGCACCCCGACAAGTTCGCCGCGCAGGGCGCGTCGGCGCAGCGTGTGGCCATGCAGTGGTCGGTGCGCATCAATGAGGCTTATCAGCGCCTCAAACACCCTTTGAAGCGGGCCAGCTACCTGTGCGAGCTCAACGGCGCGCCCATCCATGCTGAAACCAACACCGCCATGCCGCCTGCTTTTCTGATGCAGCAGATGGAGTGGCGTGAAGCCCTGGACGAGGCCAAAACCATCGACGATTTAGATCAAATAGCCGCCATGTCCAGGCAAACCATGCATGAACAGCTATCAAAAGTAGAGCGGCTTCTGGACGTTGATCACAACTTTACCGCCGCCGCGCAGCAGGTCAGAGGCCTTATGTTCACCGAGCGATTTGCCAGTGAGGTCGATGCGCGCATGGACCAACTGGGACAATAAGCCTCTACCTATTTCAAACGACATGGCACTTCTTCAAATATCTGAACCCGGCCAAGCGCCAGACCCGCACCAAAGGCGCATTGCCGTCGGCATTGACCTGGGCACCACCCATTCGCTGGTCGCCAGCGTGCGCAACGGTGTGGCTGAATGCCTGCCCGACACCGAAGGCCGCGTGATTTTGCCCAGTGTGGTGCGCTACCTCGACGCGGATCGCCGCCAGATCGGATTCGAAGCCCTGGCCGCCCAGGTCGAAGACCCGCGCAATACCATCTCATCGGTCAAGCGGCTGATGGGGCGCGGCATTGACGACATCGGCAACCGCAACCAACTGCCGTACCAGCTCAACGACAAGCCCGGCATGGTCACACTGCAAACCGTGGCGGGTGAAAAAAGCCCGGTCGAGATCAGCGCTGAAATTCTGGCCACCCTGCGTTTTCGGGCTGAAGACACCTTTGACGACGAGGTGTACGGTGCCGTCATCACCGTGCCCGCCTACTTCGACGACGCCCAGCGCCAAGCCACCAAAGACGCCGCGCAACTGGCCGGCCTCAACGTGCTGCGCCTCATCAACGAGCCCACCGCCGCCGCGATTGCCTACGGCCTGGACAACGCCAGCCAAGGCGTGTTTGCCATTTACGATCTGGGTGGTGGCACCTTCGACATCTCCATCCTGCGCCTGAGTCAGGGCGTGTTTGAAGTCGTGGCCACTGGCGGTGACTCCGCCTTGGGCGGGGACGACTACGACCGTGCGTTGGTCGACTGGATCCTGGCCAAGGCCGGGCTGGCCGTTGAAACACTCACCCCGTCCGACAAAGCCGCCTTGCACAGCGCTGCCCGCGCCTGCAAGGAAGCGCTGTCACTGGCGGAAGTCGTGCCGTTTTCGTGCCGCATGGCCAAAGCCACCGTCACTTTCGAGATGAAGGCTGCCGATTTCGAGGCCGCCACCGCCCATCTGACCCAGCGCACCCTGACCGCCGTTCGCAAAGCCCTGCGCGATGCTCAACTGGGCAAGGACGCCATTGACGGCGTGGTGCTGGTTGGCGGCTCCACCCGCATGCCCCAGGTTCGCAAAGCCGTGGGCAGCTTTTTCGGCCGTGAACCACTGACCAACCTGAACCCCGATGAAGTCGTCGCGCTGGGCGCCGCCATTTCTGCCAACCAGCTGGCGGGCAACAACACCGGCGCGGACCTGCTGCTGCTGGACGTGATTCCGTTGTCCCTGGGCATTGAAACCATGGGTGGCCTGGTCGAGCGCATCGTGCCGCGCAACCAGACCATCCCGACCGCCATGGCGCAAGATTTCACCACCTACCAGGACGGCCAGACCGCGCTGGCGCTGCATGTGGTGCAGGGTGAACGTGACCTGGTGGCTGACTGCCGCAGCCTGGCCCGGTTCGAGCTGCGCGGTATTCCGCCGATGGCCGCCGGTGCTGCGCGCATCCGTGTCACCTTCACGGTGGATGCCGATGGCCTGCTCAGCGTCAACGCGCGGGAGGAGGGCAGTGGGGTTGAAGCCCGCATTGACGTGAAGCCGTCTTACGGCCTGTCAGACGACGAGATCGCCCGCATGCTGCAGGAAAGCTTTTCCACTGCCCAGCAAGACATGCAAGCCCGCGCCCTGGCTGAAGCACGCCTGGACGCTGACCGCATGCTGCTGGCCACCCGCAGCGCACTGGCCGTTGACGCCAGTTTGTTGAGCGCCAGCGAGCAGGCAGACATCGACCAGCTGATGGCCGCCTTGGCCAAGATCCAATCAACGGGCGACGCCGCCACCATCGAAGCCGCCACCCAAGCGCTGGCCAAAGGCACCGAAGCCTTTGCCGCCGAGCGCATGAACCACGGCATTCAGCAAGCGCTGGCCGGTAAAAACATCGCCACGCTCTGACACGTCTTCCCTCCAGTTTTACGCATCACCGGTTTCACCATGCCCATCATCAAAATACTGCCGCACCCCGAGTACTGCCCGAAGGGCGCTGAAATCTCCGCACCCGCCGGCACCTCGATTTGTGAAGCCCTGCTGGACCACAAAATCAACATTGAACACGCCTGCGACATGAGCTGCGCCTGCACCACCTGCCACGTCATCGTGCGCGAAGGCCTGCAGTCCCTGAACGAGCCCGACGAAGGCGAAGAGGACCTGCTCGACCGTGCCTGGGGCCTGGAGCCCAACTCCCGCCTCAGTTGCCAGGCGTTTCTGGCGCAAACCGACGTCACCGTCGAAATCCCCAAATACACGATCAACCACGCCAAAGAGCTGCATTGATCTGACAACCGGGAAAAGATTAGAACAAGGCTTTGTCATGCGCCAAATCGTTTTAGACACCGAAACCACCGGCCTGTCAGCTGACAGCGGTGACCGCATCATTGAAATCGGCTGCGTTGAGCTGGTGGGCCGCAAACTCACCGGCAACAACAAACACTTCTACCTGAACCCCGAGCGCGACAGCCACGAAGACGCCATGAAGGTGCACGGCATCAGCAACGAGTTTTTGAAAGACAAGCCCAAATTCAAAGCCGTTGCCAACGAGTTGCTGGACTACCTGCAGGGTGCAGAAGTCATCATCCACAACGCACCGTTCGACGTCAGTTTTCTGAACAAGGAACTCGAGCTGATCGGCCAGCCACCCTTGAAGCATTGCGTCGCCAAAGTCACCGACAGCCTGGTGATGGCCAAGGAAATGTTCCCCGGCAAACGCAACTCGCTGGACGCCCTGTGCTCGCGCCTGGAGGTCGACAACTCCGGCCGTACCCTGCACGGCGCATTGCTCGACGCCGAGCTGTTGGCTGACGTGTACATCAACCTCACGCGTGGGCAGAACAGCCTGATGATGGACGTCAGCCCCGCTGAACATGTCGAGGAAAGCATGCCTCTGGTGGACCTGACGCAGTTCTCGCTCACCTTGCTGGTGGCTGATGAAGCGGAGCTTTCGGCGCACGACGCGCTGCTGGCCGACCTCGACAAATCCAGTAAAGGCAAAACCGTTTGGCGATTTGCTGAACCCGCCACCGTACATTGATCGCAATCGGCAAAAAACCGGTGATTTTCAGCATATAATAGAAGGCTTGACGCGGGGCGATTAGCTCAGGGGTAGAGCACTGCATTCACACTGCAGGGGTCGCAAGTTCGAAACTTGCATCGCCCACCACGCGCTCATTTCATTCAGTACTTCAGCAAGTACAGACCAAAAGCCTGGCCAATTCGCTGGGCTTTTTGCTTGGTGGGTCGCCTTTGGTGCCCACGCTGCTCCAGCGAGTCCTGCGCAGACTCCTGGGCCCAGGTTGGGTGCAAACACCAATCAACGCCATGCAACTTCTTTCAATTTCCCGGTCGCTACCAGATGCCAAGTCTGCGCGCTCGTTGGCGTGTCACGCCGTTGTATTTTTCTGAACGTAAGCCGCAGGGGACGGCAGAGGTTAAAGTTGTAAAAATAACCAATAAGCCTCGCTTCCAGAGAAGAGTTTAGTTGCGATTTTTGCACTGCTGATCGCTGTCGTTTACAAATTAGGCGTAGCTAACAGCGACCTCATCCAGATCAATGCCGTTTTGAAGCGCTTGCGCAGTTATAGTCATCAGCCCGTCGGGCCAGCTAGTGGTTTGCTTTTGGGCAGCCAAAAAGTGACAAGCTTGCGGCGACAACCTTGATTGGCAGGACTTTAAAACCTACTACCCTAATAAAAAGCATTCAAAAACAACTGTCTGAACTCTGCGTATATCGGATGTCATGTCTTTCGCGGCACCAGTTCTTCAAGCCATGAGACGAACGCCGGTCAATCTCTGTTGTTTGGTTCAAAAGAGTCCATCAAAGGCCTGAAGCAGTCCTGCGTGCTCACACGCGGCGTCATCTTCAACGACCTGAACACCAACAAAGGCCGCTACGGCTACGGCATGGGTTACAAATACGGCCAATACCGCTACACCAACTACAAGTATTGAACGGCACACCGCACCCTATGCCTAAATTGACACCTTCCCAGCCGCAGCCCAACGCAATGCCCCAACACGTCGCTGTCATCATGGACGGCAACCGCCGCTGGGCCCGCCAGCGCGGCTTACCCAAAGCGGTTGGCCACGCCACCGGCGCCAAGCGGGTGCGCAGCCTGGTTGAAACCTGCGCCCAGCGCGGCGTGAAGTGGCTCACCCTGTTTGCCTTCAGCACCGAAAATTGGAAGCGCCCCGAAGAAGAAGTCACCGGCCTGATGGGCCTGTTTTTGTTGTACCTGCAAAAAGAAGCCAGCGACATGCACAAAGCCGGCGTGCGCCTCAAAGTCATCGGTGACCTGAGCGCCTTTGACGCCCGCCTGAACGCCCTCATTGCGCACGTTGAAACCATGACCGCGCACAACACCAAGATCACCCTCACCATCGCCGCCAACTACGGCGGCCGCTGGGACATGATGCAAGCCGTGCGCGCCTGGCACGCCGCCAACCCCAACCAACCCGGCGGTCCCCAGCAAGAGTCAGACATTTCCGCCTACCTCAGCCTGGCAGGCGCCCCTGATCCCGACCTGCTCGTGCGCACCGGCGGCGAGTCACGCACCAGCAACTTCATGCTGTGGCAGACCGCCTATACCGAGCTATATTTCACCCCCACCCTGTGGCCTGACTTCAACACCGAATCCATCGACCAGGCCCTGGCGTGGTATGCCCAGCGTGACCGCCGCTTTGGCGGTGCAGACGCCATTGAGGCCGCTTTGGCCGCCAACCCCACAGGCACCCCCCAGCAGTTGGCCGCCAGCTGACGCGCCAGCAGCCCAGCCAGCCAGGCAACCAGCCAGCCAGCGCCCACAGCCATTTCCCCAAGATCAAAGGACGCCAATCCATGCAGACCAATCCCAAAATTTACATCGCAGGCCACCGCGGTATGGTCGGCTCGGCCATCATGCGTGCGCTGCAGGCCCAGGGCCACACCAACTTCGTCACCCGCACCCATGCCCAGCTTGACCTGACCAACCAGACCGCCGTGCAGCAGCTTTTTGCCCAAGAAAAGCCAGACCACGTCTACCTCGCCGCAGCCAAGGTTGGCGGCATTTACGCCAACAACACCTACCCCGCCGAGTTCATCTACGACAACCTCATGGTGCAGGCCAACGTCATACACGCCGCCCACGCCCACGGCGTGCAGCACATGTTGTTCCTGGGCAGCAGCTGCATCTACCCCAAGCACGCCCCCCAGCCCATGAACGAAGACGCGCTGCTGCTGGGCAAGCTCGAACCCACCAACGAGCCCTACGCCATTGCCAAAATAGCCGGCATCAAGCTGTGCGAAAGCTACAACCGCCAATATGGACGTGACTACCGCAGCGTCATGCCCACCAACCTTTACGGCACCGGCGACAACTACCACCCTGAAAACAGCCACGTGGTGCCCGCGCTGATTCGCCGCTTTCATGAGGCCAAGCTCAGCGCCGCGCCCAGCGTGTTGATTTGGGGCACGGGCAACGCCATGCGGGAGTTTTTGT
>JBJXEI010000121.1:0-36647 GCA_046154065.1 Polaromonas sp.
GGGCGGGGAAGTCGGGCGCACCGACGTACTGTTTGACGATTTCGCCGCGTTTGTTGACCAGGTAGGTGGTGGGGGTCAGCTGCACGTCGCCCCAGGCCTTGGCCACTGCGCCCGTGTTGTCGATGGCGACCTTGAACGGCAAGGCCCGTGTCTGGGCGTAGTTCACCACGTAGCTGGGTGGGTCGTAGCTCATGGCCACGGCCAGGGTGTCGTAGCCTCGGGTTTTGTACTTGTTGTGGGTGGCGGTGAGTTGCGGCATTTCAGCGATGCAGGTCACGCAGCTGGTGGCCCAGAAGTTCACCAGCGTGACCTTGCCCTTGAGGTCTGCCGTGGTTTGTTTGCTGCCATCGAGCAACACAAATGTGGCATCAGGCGCAGTCTGTGCGCTGCTGCAGCCCCACAGGGCCACCACAGCCGTCAGGCTGACCAATCCCACCATCGCCCTGCGGCATACTGAATTCTTTTTGTTCAACGGGAGCCTCATCATGCAACGCAGACAGTTCAATCAGGCCGGTGCCAGCGCACTGGGCGCGCTGATCCTTGCCACTTACCAGCAGGCACACGCATTGTCCCTGTCCGATTTGAGCGGCGTGACCAACGCTGAAGCGGGTTCAGGGCTGAAAACGGCGCTTGAAAAAGGCGCGGTGGCGGCGGTTGCCTTGCTGGGCAAAACGGATGGATTCCTCGGCAACCCAAAAGTTCGCATTCCTTTGCCAGGATATCTGGAAGATGCGTCAAAACTGTTGAAAAACTTTGGCCAGGGCAAGCGCATCGACGAGCTGGTCACGTCCATCAACCGCGCGGCGGAAACGGCTGTGCCCATGGGCCGGGACTTGCTGGTCAGTGCCGTGCGCGGCATGAACGTCAATGACGCGAAAAAAATCCTCACGGGCGGTGAAACCTCCGTCACCAGTTTTTTTGCCGAAAAAACCCGTGACCCGCTGGGCGTGAAGTTTTTACCGGTGGTGACCAAGGCCACCGAAAAAGTTGGCCTGGCCAACCAATATAACGAGTTTGCGGCCAAGGCGGCGGGCTTTGGGCTGGTGAAAAAAGAAGACGCCAACATCCAGCAGTACGTCACCGGCAAGTCGCTGGACGGCCTGTACCTGATCATTGCCGAGGAAGAGAAAAAAATCCGCCAGGACCCGATCGGCACCGGCAGCGCTATTTTGAGCAAGGTGTTCGGCTCGCTCAAATAGGCCCCGGATGTGCCCAGGGGCCCGCCAGAGGCCGCTGCAACACCGTTTGGAACTGTTTTCACGCCCAAATCAGCCACCAGCCAAGGCTTTGATTGCCTGTATTGTTATTAATAATATAGCAATATGCACCCGCTTCAAATCACCTGGTTGCGCTGCAGCTCGGCCAGCTGGGCGTCGGTGTAACCCAGCACCGTGCGCAGCACGTCCTGGGTGTGTTGGCCCAGCAGCGGCGGCGGCAGGTCGCAGCGGACCGGGGTGGCGCTCAGCTTGAGCGGGCTGGCCACCAGGCGCAGGTCGGCTTTCACCGGGTGCTGCCAGGTGGTGACCATGCCGCGCGCGGTGACCTGCGGGTCGGCAAACACCTCGGCCAGGTTGTTGATGGCACCGCAGGGCACCTTGGCCGCTTCCAGTGCGGCCAGCCAGTCGGCCTTGGTGCGCGTGCGCAGCACCGCTTCCAGAATCGGCACCAGCTGCGCGCGGTTGTTCACGCGGTCCCGGTTTTTGGCGAACAGCGGGTTCACGCCCAGTTCGGGGATGTTGGCCACCTTGCAGAATTTGACATATTGGCTGTCATTGCCCACCGCCAGAATCAGGTGGTCCTTGCTGCCGTCTGGTGCGGCCGCCACCTCAAACACCTGGTAGGGCACGATGTTCTGGTGCGCATTGCCGGCCCGGCCCGGCACCGTGCCGCTGACCAGGTAGTTGGCCCCCAGGTTGGCCAGCATGGCGACCTGGGTGTCCAGCAGGGCCATGTCCACCTGCTGGCCCTCGCCTGTTTTTTCAGCATGGCGCAGCGCGGCCAGAATGCCGACGGTGGCGTACATGCCGGTCATCAAATCGGCCACGGCCACACCGACTTTCTGCGGCCCCCCGTCCAAGTCGTCGCGCTCGCCGGTCACACTCATCAGCCCGCCCATGCCCTGAATGGCGTAGTCGTAGCCGGCCCGTTCGGCATAGGGCCCGTTCTGGCCAAAGCCGGTGACCGAGCAGTACACCAGGCGCGGATTGATGGCCTTCAGGCTGGCGTAGTCCAGGCCGTAGCGTGCCATGTCGCCCACTTTGAAGTTCTCGACAAACACGTCGCAGTGGGCGGCCAGTTCGCGGATCAGTGCCTGCCCGGCGGGCTGCGCGATGTCACAGGTCACGCTGCGTTTGTTGCGGTTGGCGCCCAGGTAGTAAGCGGCCTCGGGCGTGTCGTTGCCGTCAGCGTCTTTCAGAAACGGCGGGCCCCAGGTGCGGGTGTCGTCACCGGTGCCGGGCCGCTCGATCTTGATGACGTCGGCCCCCAGGTCGGCCAGCGTCTGGGTACACCAGGGGCCCGCCAGCACGCGGGACAAGTCAAGAATGCGGATGCCGTTTAATGAGTTCATCCTGGCATTTTGACTGCATCGCGGGCCGCTTGCCGGGCCTGCAGGGCCGTGTTCGTAGGGGTCAGTACTGCTTGTACGGCAAAAACTTGCCCGACAACAGCACGTTGACACGGTCGCCTTTGGGGTCGGCTGTGCGCTGGATGTCCATCGAAAAATCGATCGCGCTCATGATGCCGTCGCCGAATTCCTCGTGGATCAACTCCTTGATCGTGGTGCCGTAGACGTTGACCATCTCGTACCAGCGGTAGATCAGCGGGTCGGTGGGCACGGGGGTGGGCAGGGAGCCCTTGTACGGCACGACCTGCAACCACTTTTGCTCTTCCGCCGTCAGGCCAAAAATCTTGCCCAGCACCTTGGCCTGTTTGTCGTCAAAGGTCATCTGGCCCAGGCAACCGGCGGTGACCCACTCCTTGCTCATGCCGACTTTTTGGGCGACGTCTTCCCATTTCAGCCCTTTGGCCACCTTGACGGTGATGATTTTTTCAGTGATGTCGTTGCGGTTCATCGAAGGCTCCTGGTGTGGTTTGAATTGAAAAAGTGAGGGGTCAGTGCGCGTCGCCGGGTTTGGCGCGCTTGATCAAAAAATCGACGATGTGGTTGCGCAGGTCGTAGTAGCCGTCCAGGTGGTGCAGCTCGGCGCGGGTGCGGTGTTGGGGCAGGGTGTTGCGGACCACCTCACCGATGCCGCCGGGCACATAACCGTTGGGCGTTTCAGCGCCGTTGGTCATCAAGATGATCCGGTCGGCCAGCAGGATGGCTTCGTCCACGTCGTGGGTGATCATGAACACCGTTTGGTGCGTGTCGCGCACGATGGTCATCAGCTCGTCCTGGATCGTGCCGCGTGTCAGCGCGTCGAGCGCGCCGAAGGGCTCGTCCAGCAGCAGCATCTTGGGCTGGATGGCAAACGCCCGGGCAATGCCCACCCGCTGCTTCATGCTGCCTGACAGCTGTGACGGTTTTTTGTCAATCGCCGGGGCCAGGCCGACCATGGCGACGTACTTTTCAACCTGTTCGTTGACCTGCGCCGTGGTGTAGTTGGGCCAGCGTGACAGCACCGCAAACGCGATGTTTTTGCGCACGGTGAGCCAGGGCATCAGCGCGTGGCTCTGGAACACCACGCCGCGCTCCAGGCTGGGGCCGGCGATCTCGCGGTTGTCCATGAAGCAGTGGCCTGCCGTGGCGGTGTCCAGGCCGGCCAGTACGTTCAGCACCGTGGTTTTGCCGCAGCCCGAGTGGCCGATGATGCAGACAAACTCCCCCTTGTCGATGGTGAAGTTGACCTCTGCAAACACCGGTTTGCCCGGCACGTAGGTTTTGGCCAAACCCTCGATTTTGAGAAATCCCTGCATGCTGTGTTCTTTCGGGGGGTGGGGGGCTGTGGGAAGGTTGGTGCTGCGCGTGGCAGCCTCACTCCACATAAGTCACCGCTTTTTGCAGTTGCGCAAAACTCAGGTCCAGCAGCATGCCGACGAGGCCGATCATCACGATGGCAAAAATCACGTTGGTGAGTGACAGGTTGTTCCACTCATTCCACACGAAGTAACCAATGCCGGTGCCGCCGACCAGCATTTCGGCGGCCACGATCACCAGCCAGGCAATGCCCATGGAAATGCGCATGCCGGTCAAAATCGTCGGCGCGGCGGCCGGCAAAATCACCTGAAAGGCCTTGCGGATCGGGTTGACCTGCAGCGTGCTGGCGACGTTGAGCCATTCCCGTTTGACGGCCGACACGCCAAAGGCGGTGTTGATCAGCATGGGCCAGACCGAGCAGATAAAAATCACAAAAATGCCGGACGTGGACGAGTCCTTGATGGTGTAGAGCGCCAACGGCATCCACGCCAGCGGCGAGATCGGTTTGAGCACCTGGATGAACGGGTCCAGCGCCCGGCGCAGCAGCGGCGACATGCCAATCACAAACCCCAGTGGGATGGCCACCAACACCGCCAGCAAAAAGCCCAGGCCGACCCGTGCCAGCGAATAGCCCAGCTGGATCGCGATGCCCTTGTCGTTCGGGCCCTTGTCGTAGAACGGGTCACTGAGCTGTTTGACAAAGGTCTGCCCCATCTGCATGGGCGTGGGGAAACCCGACGACTTGGCCCCCGGGTCCTTGCCCATCATTTTCTGGTACTCGATCTGCTCAGCCGTGAGGCCGGTGGCAGCCGGGCCCGCTGCCGGGGAATAGGTGGCGGCATACCAGGCGGTCAGAAAGACCACCAGGATCAGCGCGGACACCACACCGGCTTTGAAACCCATGGTTTTGAAGAGGTTCATGTCGCCGACTCAGGATATTTTGCTGATCGCGAAGCCTTTGGCGTAGGCATCCGCTTTGGCCGCGTCAAACTCTTTGCCCATGATGGTGAACTTGGGGTACGCGCCGTCCGGCACCTTCTGGTTCAGCTCCTTCATGTACTTTTTCGCGTCGGTGATCAAAAAGACCTTCTCGGCGATTTGTTTGTAGTTGACCTCGCCCTTCACATAGCCCCAGCGCTTCATCTGCGTCAGCATCCACACCGCCATCGACTGCCACGGCATCGGGTCAAAGTCGGCCCGGTCCGGCACGGTTTTGATGTTGCCCAGGCCGTCGGCAAACTTGCCGGTCAGCACCTGGTTGAGCACCGCTTCGGGCTGGTTCAGGTACTGCGCGGGGGCAATCACCTTGGCGATCAGCTCACGGTTTTTCGGGTCGCGCGCCATGGCGGCGGCGGTCAGCACCGAGCGGTACAGCGCGGCAAAGGTGTTGGGGTTCTTCTGGATGAACTCGGTACTGGTGCCGAATGCACAGCACGGGTGGCCGTTCCACAGGTCTTTGGTCAGCACGTGGATAAACCCGACTTCCTCGTACACGGCGCGCTGGTTGAACGGATCGGGGCCCAGGAAACCGTCGATGTTGCCGGCGCGCAGGTTGGCCACCATCTCGGCGGGCGGCACCACGCGCAGCTGCACGTCGGTGTCGGGGTTCAGGCCGGCTTCGGCCAGGTAGTAGCGCAGCAAAAAGTTGTGCATGCTGTACTCGAACGGGATCGCAAACTTGAAGCCCTTCCAGTTCTTCGGGTCGCGGTTGTCCTTGTGCTTGAGCGCCATCGTGATGGCCTGGCCGTTGATGTTCTGGATCGTGGCCACGTTCATCGGTGTGGCGTTGGAGCCCAGTCCCATCGAAATTGCCAGTGGCATGGGCGACAGGAAATGTGTCGCGTCGTATTCCTTGTTGATCATCTTGTCGCGGATCAGCGCCCAACCGGCGGTTTTGGTCACTTCGACATTCAGGCCCTGCTGCTGGTAGAAACCCAGCGGCGCGGCCATGATCAGCGGCGTGGCGCAGGTGATCGGGATGAAGCCGATCTTCAGGTTGGTTTTTTCCAGCGAACCGGGCTTTTTGCCCGCGTCCTGCGCCATGGCCTGCATGCTGGCCACCGGCAACACGCTGGCAATGGCGGCCATGGCCGTGCCCTTGCCCACGGCGCGCAAGAAGTCGCGGCGCACGGCATCCTGCGGAAAAATCGCTTTCATCAAGGTGGCTTCGATGAACTCGTTGGAATAGGCCTCGAACTCGCGGGTCTGGCTGCGGCGGCGCAGCTCGATGGCCGCCCCGTCGGCCGCCACCGCCGCGTGGACGTTGGCCGCGTCGTGTTCGGCCACAGTGTGGTCTTGCCCACAGCTGCACTTGAGCATCAGCGGGCGGTCGGCGTCGTACGGGGAGAAGAATTCGGACATGGGGCGCACCTTTGAGTGAAAGATGCTGAGCCTCCGCAAGCCGTGGGCCACGCTAGGCGGTTTGGCAGGGTCCGTCGGCATTTCGGGGTGAAGCCACCCACGCGGTGTAGGGCTGGCCCTACAAATTGCCTGTTTTCAGGGGCCGGGGGGCAGCTTGGCGTGGCGTTCGGCGTACAGCGCCAGCTCCACGTCGTTCTTGGTGCCGGTTTTTTCCAGGATGCGCAGCCGGTAGGTGCTCACCGTGTTGGACGCCAGCCCCAGCTGTGCACCAATTTCGCTCACGGACTTGCCCGCCGTGAGCAGCCGGAAGACCTGGTGCTCCCGGTGCGACAGCGCGTCCGAGCTGCTGCGGTGCTGGCCCACCGCGCTGGCCAGGGCCTCGGCGGTGACGGCGGACACGTACAGCCCGCCGCTGGCCACCTTGCGCACGGCGGCAATCATGTCGTCCGGGTGGGCGCTTTTGTTCAGGTAACCGGCCGCCCCCAGCTTGATGCAGCGCACGGCGTATTGGTTTTCGGGGTAGGTGCTGAGCATCAACACCGGCAGGCTGGGCCAGGTTTTTCTCAAGGCCTGCAGCACGTCCATGCCGTCCCGCTCGGGCATGGCGATGTCGAGCAGCACCGCGTGCAGCCCGGTGCTGCCGCCCCAGTCGGCCACGCGCTGCAGCACCTGGGGGCCGGTTTCAGCCTCGGCCACCACGTCAATGTCGGGCGCGTCGGCCAGCACCTGTTTCAGGCCTTCCCGCACGATGCGGTGGTCGTCCCCGATCAGGATTTTCACAGGTCGGCGAAGTGGTGGGATTGCTCCTGTATTCATAGCGTGATGTGCAATCTAAACGTAGACCCGTGGCCGATTTGGCTAGAAATTTGAAGCGTACCGCCCAAATGGCGCACACGTTCACGCATGCCCATCACCCCGTAGGCGTCGGCGGCGTCAAAGGCGGCCGCTTCCGCGCCCCGGCCGTTGTCCTGCACCACCATGGTGATGGCCTGCGCGCTGGCGGTGATGTCGATGGTGATGGCGCTGGCCTGCGCGTGGCGACCCACGTTGCTCAGCATTTCCTGGAAGACGCGGAAGATGCCGATTGCCGACGGCTCGGGCAGGGTGGGGGCGTCGTCGTCGATGGCCATGGACCAGCTCAGCGCCAGCTCGGCCGACTGCACAAACGCGTGGGCCTGCCAGTCCAGCGCGGCCCACAGGCCCTGGTGGTCCAGGATGCTGGGGCGCAGGTCGGTGATGATGCGGCCGACGTTGTCCACGGCGGTTTCGATCTGCCGGCCCATGTTTTGGCACTTGCCGCGCATCGTGTCCCGCATGGCCTGGGCCGCGTCCGGGTCGCGCTGCTGCTGCTCGGCCAGCCGTTTGTCGAGCCAGCCGACGTCCATTTTCAAAGCTACCAGCAGGCTGCCCAGCTCGTCATGCACCTCCCGGGCGATGCGGGTGCGTTCATCCTCCCGCACGGTGTTGGCGTAGGCTGACAGCTCCCGTAACTGCTGCAGGGCGTCCGACAGCTCTTGTGTGCGCTCACTCACACGCTGCTCCAGTACCGCATGGGCCTGGCGCAGGGCGCCCTCGGCCTGGCGGCGCGCGGAAATGTCCACGAACGTGACCACCGCACCCTGCACCACGCCGCCCTCCACGATGGGATAGGACGAGTATTCGACCGGGAACGGT
Organism: Polaromonas sp.; assembly: GCA_046154065.1. Lineage (GTDB taxonomy): Bacteria > Pseudomonadota > Gammaproteobacteria > Burkholderiales > Burkholderiaceae_C > Polaromonas. The sequence goes on from JBJXEI010000121.1 coordinate 7,955, forward strand.
GTGCCGTCCCAGCGCCAGAAGTGCTCGGTGTCGATGCGGCAGGGCAGGCCACGGCGAAAGGCGTTGAAAATCGGGCACAGCGGCTCGGGGTAGTGCTGGCCGCACTGCGCGCCGTCGGCGTGGGTGTGGTGCGCCAGCTCGTGCATGTTGTGCCCCAGCACCTCGGCCGGGGCCCAGCCCAGCTGCTCGGCCCCGGCGCGGTTGATGAAGGTGCAGCAGCCGTCCATGTCGATGCCGAAGATGCCCTCGCCGGTGGATTCGAGCAGCTGCGACAGCCGGTCCCGCCACACCACCTGGCCCGGGTTGGGCAGGTGCGTGGGCTGAATGGTGGGAGTGGGGCCAGAAATCTGCATGGGTAGACCGTGATGCAAGCAATGTACCCACCCGAGTGTCGCGTGTGGGCATCGTATGCTTGCCCGCATGCTGAAATCTCCTTTTTTTGCCCTGGCCTGCGTGGCTGCCGTGGGGTTTGGCACGGCCTGCAGCCCGGCCTTCAACTGGCGCGAAGTCCGCCCTGATGACACGGCCCTCAGTGTGCTGCTGCCCTGCAAACCCGACAAAGCCCAGCAAACCGTGCCCATGGGCGGTCAGCCCACGGCGCTGACGCTGCTCGGCTGTGACGCCGGCGGTGCGGCTTTTGCCGTGGCGGTGGCGGACCTGGGCCAGGCGGCAACCGTGCCCGCCGTGCTGGCGCAGTGGCAGGCCGTGACGCTGGCAGGTATCCAGGCGGCCAACCTGTCCACCACGACCACCACGACCACCACGACCACCACGGCCATCGCGGTGCCGGGCGCGTTGGCCGCACCGGCCCCGGTGCTGGTGCGGGCGCTGGGCCGGCGGCCCGATGGCTCAGCGGTGCACAGCCATGCGCTGTATTTTGCGCACGGCACGCAGGTTTTTCAGGTGGTGATGCTGGCGTCCACCGTCACGCCGGAGGCGGCAGACATGTTTTTTTCAAGTGTGCGGTTGAAGTGAGCCCGTTTGCCGGTCACCGCCGTTGAACGCCGATAATCCCAGGCAATGAACGGCATTTTTATCATCGCCCACGCGCCCCTGGCGTCTGCCCTGCGCCAATGTGTGCTGCATGTGTTCCCGGACAACGGGGCAGGCCTGGCCGCGCTGGACGTGCAGCCCAACACCCCGCCGGAAGAAACCCTGGCGCAGGCCCGGATCATGCTGGCCCAGCTGGGCACGGCCAACACGCTGGTGTTGGTGGACCTGTTTGGTGCCACGCCCTGCAACGTGGCACAAAAGCTGGTTGACGGCGTCAACCACAAACTTATCACCGGCCTGAACCTGCCCATGCTGCTGCGCGCTGTGTCTTACCGCCATGAACCGCTGGACGCGCTGGTTGCGCGAGCCCTGGTAGGCGGCGCACAGGGCGTCATGCAAGTGGCCATCACGGCTCCTCAAAACCAAGTTCGCAAAGTCCATGATCCAGACCACCATCAGCATCAGCAATAAATTGGGCCTGCACGCCAGGGCGTCAGCCAAGCTCACCAAACTGGCGGGCAGCTTCCCCTGTGAGGTGTGGATGAGCCGGGGCGAACGCCGCGTGAACGCCAAAAGCATCATGGGCGTGATGATGCTTGCCGCCGGGCTGGGCAGCTCCGTGGTCATCGAAACCGATGGCCGCGACGAGCAGGCCGCGATGGATGCATTGATCGCCTTGATCAATAACAAGTTTGGAGAGGGTGAGTGACTGCTTCCCCGCTTTCTGCCAGCAGGGGCCGCGGAACCGGCTTTGCCGGGCCGCAGGCGCAGCGGCCCCCTCGGGGGGCAGGGAGTTACGCGAAGCGAACGACCGTGGGGGCTCTATGACTTTCTCCGTTCACGGCTTGGCAGTCTCGCGCGGTATTGCCATTGGCCGTGCTGTGCTGGTGGCGTCGAGCCGGGCGGATGTGGCGCACTACTTTGTGGACGCCGACCAGGTGCACGACGAGATCATGCGGGTGCGGGTGGCACGCAACGGGGTGATGGAAGAAATCACCCGGGTGCAAAAAGAGCTGCCCAAAGACGCGCCGCCCGAGCTGGACGCGCTGCTGGACGTGCACCTGATGCTGCTGCAGGACGAGATGCTGATCAGCGGCGTGAAGCACTGGATCACTGAGCGCCACTACAACGCCGAGTGGGCGCTGACCACGCAGTACGAGATCATCGCTCGCCAGTTCGACGACATGGAAGACGAGTACCTGCGCGAGCGCAAGGCCGACCTGGAGCAGGTGGTCGAGCGCATTTTGCGCATGATGCGCGGCGCGGCTTCACCGATGAAGTCGCTGCAGCCTGCCGTGGCGGCGGGCTCCGGCCGCAACCCGGCGCAGGGCCTGCTGCTGGACGATATGGTCGATGTGCCGCTGGTGCTGATCGCCCATGACATCTCGCCGGCCGACATGATGCAGTTCAAGCAAAGCCTGTTCGCGGGTTTTGCCACCGATGTGGGCGGCAAGACCTCGCACACCGCCATCGTCGCGCGCAGCATGAACATCCCGGCGGTGGTCGGCGCGCGCAGCGCCAGCCAGCTGATCGAGCAGGACGACTGGGTCATCATCGACGGCGATGCGGGCATCCTGATCGTGGATCCGTCACCCATCATCCTGGCGGAATACGGCTTCAAACAACGCCAGGGCGAGCTGGAAAAAGGCCGGCTGAACCGGCTTATCCACACCCCCGCGCTGACGATTGACAGCCAGCGTGTGGAGCTGCTGGCCAACATTGAGCTGCCCGGCGACACAGTGGGCGCCGTGGCCGTGGGCGCGGTCGGGGTGGGCCTGTTTCGCAGTGAGTTTTTGTTCATGGGCCGCGAGTCCCAAGGCCACGGCCAACTGCCCGACGAGGAAGAGCAGTACCAGGCCTACACGCAGGCGGTGCAGGGCATGCAGGGCCTGCCGGTGACGATTCGCACCGTGGACATCGGCTCGGACAAGCCGCTGGACCGCATGGACAAAGCGCAGGACACGCATCTGAACCCGGCGCTGGGTCTGCGCGCCATCCGCTGGAGTCTGGCCGACCCGCCGATGTTCCTGACCCAGCTGCGGGCCATTTTGCGGGCCGCCGCGCATGGGCAGATCAACCTGCTGATCCCCATGCTGGCGCACGCCAGCGAGATCCGCCAGACGCTGGCGCTGCTGGACCGCGCCCGGGCGCAGCTGGACGCCCAGGGCGTCACCTACGGCCCGGTGCAGCTGGGCGCGATGATCGAGATCCCCGCCGCAGCGCTCACGCTCAAGCTGTTTTTGAAGTACTTCGACTTCCTGTCCATCGGCACCAACGACCTGATCCAGTACACCCTGGCGATTGACCGCGCCGATGAGTCTGTGGCCCACCTGTACGACCCCTGCCACCCGGCTGTGCTGCGGCTGATTGCCGACACGATTGCCGAGTGCAACGCCCAGGGCAAGGGTGTCAGCGTGTGCGGTGAAATGGCCGGCGACGTGGGCATGACCCGCCTGCTGCTGGGCATGGGCCTGCGCAGCTTTTCCATGCACCCGTCGCAAATCCTGGCCGTCAAGCAGCAGGTGCTGCGCGCCGACGCCAGCAAACTCAAAGCCTGGGCCGACGAGGTGCTGGCCAGTGACGAGCCTGGCTTGATGTTGCAGGTTGGCTGAACAGCCTGCACAGGCTGAAACGGTCAAAAACGGTCAAAAACGTTCAAAGATTAACTTCCAGGTTAATTTTTGAATGCACAACACCTGAAAATACCTGCCTTAAGGCATTAATCCGGCTGCTGCCTAGGCAAATCATGCTGGTTTAGCTATCAAATTAATAGCAATTTCAAGGGCGATTCAAGGCGGGGCCGGGCCGGGCCCCGCCCACATCCCCGTCATCGCACGCTCACGGTCTGGCGCTTCCACGCCGGGTCTTGCCATTTCCCAAACGCGGCCAGCAAACCTGGCTCGCTGGCTTGTTTGTCAGTGCTCAAGGTGTCCAGTCGGACGACTTCAAAGCTGCGTTTGTTGCGCCCGGCCGTTCGGGCCTCACGGGTCAGCAGCATCTGGGGTGGGCTGGCGGTGGCGGGTGTGGCGGGGCCCCAGCCCGCAAATTCGATGTAACCCATCTCGGGGCTGCTGCTGCTGGCGGGGGGCAAGACATCGACCGTCCACTGGTGGGCGGTGTTGCGAAAAACCCACAGCTCGCGCCAGGTGTCTAGCGGCTGCACAGCGATGCTCAGGGCTTCGCCGTTGGGGTGGGCACTGGCCGATGCTGCCCAGACGACGCCGTAGGTGCAGCGTTTGGCGGCTGCCTCGCCCTTGGGTTGGCCGTCTGCCTGGTTTTCAAACAGCAGCAAGCAGGTTTCCCCGGCTTGGCCCATCTGCGTGGTCAGGGTTAATTTTTGCAGCTTGGCGGGCAGCCCTTGCGCACCCCAGCGTGAGGCACCGACGCGAATGGCGGCGTCGTTGTAGTCCTGCTGGTCCTCGTCGTTGAGTTCGGTTTTCTGGATGGCGGCCAGCTCGCTGATGGCGCGTTCTGCCTGCCTGGCCACCGCGGCTGGGGGGTCCGTGCGGCGTGCCAGCTGAAATGCCAGGCTGCTGGCGACACCGGCGCGGCGCAGGCGCAAGCGGTTTTTGCTGATGTCAGGCAACAACGCAAACTCGCTGGCCGTGACCTTGTCCAGCACGTCGGCGCGCCACTGGTCAAGGCTCAAGCGGTCTTTGGGGTGCAGGTTGGTGCTTTGGCAGTCGTGGCGGGTGATGGCCAGCGCGGCTTTTGCGTGCTGTTCGGCGTTGGCGGGCATGGCTAGCACACGGCGAAAGGCTTCGCCGTTGTAGCAAAGCTGCACCGCGCCGCCCGGGGCATCGCTTGGCTCGTAACTTTTGAAGCCAACCCCGTAGAACGACGCGACTTCCATGTGGGCTGAAATGATGTCGCCCGTGCTTTTGGGGTGTTTCAGGGATGCGCGGCGCGCCAGCCGCTCGGCCAGCGTGCCCAGGGCGTCAAAGACTTCTGCGTCAATGGCTTCGGCGGGGGCGGCTTTCAAGTAGGCGGCCACGTAGCTGATGCCCAGCGCTTCGGCGCCTGCGCTGTCCTTTAAAAACCGCACGACGGACAGCAATTCGGGGGCGTCCTGCGGTTTGACGGACACCTGGCGCACCTGGCTGATGTGGATGAAACCGGCGCGCTCGCGTCGGTGGTCATACACCTGCAGGTAGTCCAGCCGCTGGCCCCGAATTTCCAGCGTGTCGCCCTGCCAAAGCGCCGCTTGCTGGGCGGCTGTGCCCTGCGGTGCGGCGCGCAGGCTGGCCAGGTCCTGCGTCACGATGGCCAGTGTGAGTAACGTTGCGGCGATCATTCAGTTGGCCTCTTGGGGGTTGACTTCGGCCTGGGCTTGCTCCGCTGGCCCGCCCATGCGCTGGGCGCTGGCCCGGGGTGCGCCTCCCAGCAAACCGGCGGCCAGAAACCCGCCGTCGGTGGCTGGCGGCGCGATGATGACGGTGATCTTGTCGCTGAGTTTGTCGGCCATGGTCTTTTGGATCAGCAGTGGGTGGCGGGTGATGAGCACGCCTTCGCGTGCCATCTGTTCGCTGTTGATCCTGCCCACCTTGTCGATGCGGTAGGCCTCGGCGTCAGCCAGTTTCTGGCGTGAATCCGCCTCGCCCGACGCCTCGATGCGCCTGGCCTGGGCGCTGCCTTCGGCTGTGCGAATGCGGGACTGTTTGTCGGCTTCGGCCTCCAGTTGGCGCTGCTCGATCTGTTTTTGTTTGAAGGGCAGCACATGTTTCATGGCATCTTCCTGCGCCTTGGCGGCAATGATCTGTTCGCTGGCGGCGGCCTGGGCCTGGGTCTCGCGGCGGACTTTGTCGGCTTCGGCGTCCAGCTCGGTTTCTTTCACGCGTTTTTCTTTCAGCACCAGCGTGTAGCGCATTTTTTCAGTCTGCAGCTCTTCGGCCAGCAGGCTGTCCATGCCGCGCCGGTAGTCGGCGGGCAGGTCCACCTTGCCGATTTGAACCACCCGCAGCGTGATGCCGTCCACCGCCAGCTTGGGTGCGAGTTCGGCTTCAATCTGCTGCTGGATTTCAGCGCGTTTGCTGGAGAAGATTTCACGCACGGTGTAGCGGGTGAACACCTTGTAGATCACGGCTTGCACGGCGGGGCGCACGATTTGCCCGGCAATGTCGTCAGGCAGGTTCCTGGAGGCCGCCACGATGGCGGTGGGCTCCAGCGCGTAACGCACGGTGAGGTCCACGCCGAGTGACATGCCTTCGACCGACTGAAACGGCGCGGGGCCATCGGCCTTGCTGCTTTCCAGTGCTTCAAAGGTCTGGTCGCGCAGTGACAAGTGGCGCACTTCATGCACACCGGGCAAGACCAGCAACGAGCCTTCACGAAACGCCTGGGTGCTGCCGGTGAACGCGTTGGTGCGCACGGCCACATCACCCCGGGCCACGGTTTGCACGGGCGGGTGTGTCCACAGCAGATAACCTGCGGCGGCCAGGGCCGCCGTGGTGACCAGCACGCCGCGCTGTCTGGCCAGCCGGGCGCTGACGTTGGCTTGCGCGCCGACTTGCTGGAGCCCTTGAAAGGTGGCTGAAAAGGTGCGGCGAAAGGTGCGGCGAAAAGTTTGGCGAATGGCCGCTGCAATGGCTGAAATGCGGGTGTTCATGGAAGGCGCCTCAGTGTGGTGTTGACGGTTTTTTTGACGGGCTTTCGAGGCGGGCCAGCTGGCCTGTCTCTGGGTTTGATTGTCAAAAATAGGGCCGGAGCATTCAACACGGCGGCGTGGTGTCTTTGCGCGTGGGGGCCGCCACAACCCTCCGCCAACGGAAGAGAAACTCACACCGTTCGCGCACGCCAGCGCGGCCACGCCGCCCATAATCTTCAGGGCACCCACTCCACCCCCTGAACCATGACCAAAATCGCCGTGATCGAAGATGACCTGCCCATGAGCGGCCAGCTCAAGGCCTGGATCGAGTCCGCCCGGCCGGGCATTCAAGTGGACCAGTGGTTCAACCGTGACGATGCCGAAGCGGCGATTGCGCGCGAAGACTATGACGCTGTGGTGCTCGACATCGAACTGGGCCGCGAGCGCCATGCCGGGGTGGCCATCATCAACGTCATCAACAAACAAGCCCGCGCCACACCGGTGCTGGTGGTGTCGGCCATGCCCGCTGCCATCTACCGCAGCATCATGAAGGCGCTGGACGCCTGGGACTACCTGCAAAAGACCACGTTTGAAGAAGCCGAATTCATCGAGACTTTTCTCGACATTGTTCGCACCAGCAGGGCGCGACCTGTGGCCAAAACAGAGGTCAACACGGGCGCTGCCCAGGCGCACGAGCTGCAGCTCGACCCGCTGCGCCAGAACACGGCGCTGTGGCGTGGCCAGCGTGTCAACCTGCCGCTGACGGCCCAGCGTATTTTGGCGGCGCTGCACGCCCGCCGGGGTGAGGTGGTGTGCTACGAAGACCTCTACCAGGTCGTCAAAAGCGGACGCAACCGCGACAACATCCGCAAACACGTCAGCACCATCCGTGATGCCTTCCGTGAGATTGATGGCAGCTTTGAGGGCATCGAGAACGTGCCCATGCGTGGCTTTCGCTGGGTGGCCGCGCCGGTGAAGCTGCCATGAAGCTGCCCGGCGGGCTCAACGCCAACCTGGGCCTGAACCTGGAGCGCCTGCTGCCCACCCGTGTGCCGTTTGGCATGCGGGTGTTTTTCAGGGGGGCTTTTTTGCTGCTGGGGCTGGCCACCCTGGCGATGGCGCTGGGGGTGCTGCAGGACGAAAAAGAGCGCGGCCTGCGCAGCTACCAGGACGGTTTTGTCAAAAACCAGGCCCAGATCGCCGCCAAACTGCGCCACCCCACCGGCCAGCTGGTGCTGTTGAACCCGCGGGCCTATGAACACGGCGTCACGCCGCTGCGCCCGCTGGTGCTGCCTTTTTCTGCGATTGACTTTGACGACAAAAACAAGTCGCAGCAGGCCGTTGAAATGGCGGGTTGCCTGGTGCAGTACCTGGACGCCTCGTCGCTTTGCGTGGCGGTGGGCAACAACCCGTTTGCGGGCGGTTTTATCTACGCCGTGGGCAGTTTTAACAGTGGTGCGCTGGTGCCCCATGTGCCCGGTGATCTGGACTTGAGCCAGTCGCACCGCGCACGCATCACGGTGCACATGCGCGGCCAGACCTACCGCTGGTTGGCACCGTTCGAGGCCATGACCCAGCCCGATGCGCCAGCGCAGGCGGGCGCCAGGGGCCGTCTGGTGGGCTTTGTGGACCAGGGCGCGCTGACCCACGCCAGCCGGCCTGTGCGCGACTTTCGTGGCTGGCTGTGGCAAGACGGGCGCTGCGTGGACGCCGCATCGCTCAGCGATGCGGCTGGGTGCGCGCGGCGCTCCTTTGTCAGCGTCCGTTTGCCGATTGAGCTGTTTCGGGACGCGATCTACCAAAAAGCCCCGAATGCGGTGGTCTGGCCTCCGGCTGACCTGGACCAGATCCAGGTCAGGCTTGAACTGCTGGCGCCCGGCGTGGACGCCGCCCTGTTCGACAGCAATGCACAGGGCGCCACTGCACCGTTTTCCTGGGCTGAACTCCAACCCCTGCTGCTGCCCGGTGAAAAGCTGCGGGTGCGCCAACTGGGTGGCGACACCTCCTCGGGTGACATCGTGGCGTTGTCAGGCACCGAAAGCACCGAGCCCGCGTCGCCGCTGATCAGCCGGCTGATTCGCCAGCTGCAGGTGGACGGCTATGACGTGCCGATTGCCCGGCAGGAAATCATCCGCACGCCGCTGGGCCGCTACGAGATGACGCTGACCGGTGACGTGCGCACCGCCAACAAGGCGCTGACGGCGGTGGCCACGCGGGTGTCGTGGTTTGTGGGCGGCATGTTGCTGGCTATTTTCCTGACCTGGCTGGCCATCGAGCTGCGCATGATCGGCCGCATCACCGAGCTGACGCGGCGCGCCGCCAGCGTCTCCAAAGGCATTCATGGGGTGATGAGCGGAGACATCGCGAGCGACAAACTGGCGGCCGTTGACTTGAGCGACCTGCGCGGCAACGACGAGCTGGGCGTGCTGGCCGGTGGTTTGCAGGACCTGCTGCAGCGTGTGAACGAAGACGTGCGCCGCGAACACATTCGCCTGGCGCATGAAAAAGACACCTGGCACGCCGTCGGCCATGAAATCATGTCACCCCTGCAGTCGCTGATGGTGCTGCATGCCAGCAGCACGGACCCGGCCCACCGCTACATCAGCCGCATGCAGCAGGCCGTGCGCGTGCTGTACGGCAGCGCCTCTCCGAGCGAAGCCTTCGCGTCCACCGCGCTGAATGTGCAGACGCTGGACGTGAACGCGTTTTTAGCCCTGGTGGCCAGCAACGCCGCAGCAGCGGGTATTCCGGACGTGCTGTTTGAGGCTGGCAGCCAGCCGGTGGTGGTGCGCGCCGACGAGTATTCGCTGGAAGACGTGATCTCGCACATCCTGCGCAACGCCCAGCGCTTGCGCGTGCACAACACCGCCATCACCCTGACCCTGGCGGTGCAGCCCCCCGAGGCTGTCATCTGCATTCACAACCAGGGCCCACCGATTGCGCCCGAGCTGATGGGCAAGATTTTTGAGTACGGCGTGTCAGACCAACAAGATTCCGGCGCCCTGGGCCAGCGCGGCCAGGGCCTGTTTGTCGCCAAAACCTACATGGCCAAGATGGGCGGCACGATTTCCGCGCGCAATGTGCCGGGTGGGGTTTGTTTTGAGTTGCGCTTGAACGTGGGCGTTGTGGGGTATTGACGTGTCAGCACACCCATCAAGCCTGCCGCGTCCGGGTCCCCATCACCGCCGCGCTGAGGATGAGCGCGGCGGACAGGGCGATGCTGGCGCTCAGTGGCCGGCCGCTGGTCACCACCAGCAAGGTGGTGCTGAGCAAGGGCGTGGCGTAGCTCAGGATGCCGATCTGCCGGGCGTCGCCCTGCTTCATGGCGCGGTCCCACAAGAAGAACGCTGCGCCCAGCGGGCCCAAGCCCAGCACGGCCAGCAGCAGAGCGTCGCGCAGGACCAGGGTGGCGGCGGGCTCAAAGGCCCAGTGGCACAGCAGGGCCAACACGCCTGACACGGCCCCGAACAAGCCCACTGCGGCGGTGGGCACCTGGTGGCCCAGGCGCTCGGCACGCTGGGTCAGCAGCGAGTAGCTGGACCAGACGAAGGCCGCGCCCCCGGCGGCCAGGTAACCCCAGACCGCGCCGCCTGCGGGGCTGCCCGTGGCGGTGCGGCTGCCGCCCAGAATCGCCACGGCCGCACCGGCAAAGCCCAGCATGGCAGCCACCACATGCAGGGGCCTCAGGCGCACGCCAGCCAAAAACACAGGCGCCAGCACCACGATCAGCAGCGGCCACAGGTAGTTGACCAGGTTGGCCTCAATGGGCGGGGCGTTTTGCAGCGCCACGAACAGCAGGAAGTGGTAGCCAAACAGGCCGTACACACCGGTGGCCAGCGCGGCGGGGCTGACGGCCCAGACGCGCGGGTTCTTCAGCACGGCGGGCAGGGCCAGCACGCTGCCCACCAGCAGGGCGATGCCGGTCAACAAAAACGGCGGCACATGCCCCAGCGACACGCCCAGTGTGGCCAGGGTGGCCCACAACGCAATCGCGCCCAGCGCGCAAACCAGCGGCTGGTTCACGGCGCGGGGAACATGTCGTTGACGATTTTTTCGCGGTTGTTTTTGTAGAAGGCTTTGAACTTGGTGAGGTTCATCGTCATGCGGACCAGCTTGGGCATGCCCTGGTAAAAAATCTCGCTGGACTTGTCCAGGTGCTCGTCCGACAGCAGCATGTCGCGCACCGGCAGGTTGACTTCCTTGGCCAGCAGGATCAGGGCGTCTTTCTGGAGTTGGTTTTTTTGGTATTTCATGAGCAGTTTGTTGAGCAGTTTGTTGTTTTGGTGGCAGAAGGCCTGAGTTTAAGGGGCGGCCACTCTGTTTGTTTTGCTACTGAATTAATAGCTGTTCGGGCAATCAAAGCGTAGGCTGCAGGGGGTTTTCATCTGAATATGCCATGCCCAGCGGCTGCAGCAGCGCGGCCAGGTCGGCTTCGGTGAAGGGGGCTTGCTGGGCGGTGCCGCCACCGCCATACAGGCTGCTGGCCAGCGCGGCCTTGCGGGCCTGCAGCGCCAGGATGCGTTCTTCAATCGTGCCCTGCGCCACCAGCTTGTAGACGGTCACGTCCCGCGTCTGGCCGATGCGGTGGGCCCGGTCGGTGGCCTGGGCCTCGGCGGCGGGGTTCCACCACGGGTCGTAGTGGATCACGGTGTCGGCCTGCGTCAGGTTCAGGCCCACGCCGCCGGCTTTCAGGCTGATCAAAAACAGCGGCACCTGCCCGGACGTGAAACGTTCGATCACGCTTTGCCGCTGCGGGGTCTGGCCGGTCAAGGTGGCCCAGCGCAGCGGGGTGGCGGCCAGCGCGGCTTCGATCAGCGCCAGCATGCTGGTGAACTGGGAAAACACCAGCACCCTGCGGCCTTCGGCCACCAGCCGGGGCAACGCCTGAAGCAGCCAGGCCAGCTTGGCCGACGCTGGCAGCGCTTGGGCGGCGGGCAGTTGGACCAGGCGCGGGTCACAGCAGACCTGGCGCAGCTTGAGCAGCGCGTCCAGGATCTGGATCTGCGAGGACGCCAGCCCCTTGTGGGCCAGCGCGTCGTGCACGGTTTTTTCCGTGCTCAGGCGGATCACCTCGTACAGGTCGGCCTGCGCGTGGCCCAGCGTGATGGGGGTGATGACCAGCTGTTTGCCCGGCAGGTCGCGCGCCACCTCGCTTTTGTGGCGGCGCAGCATGAAGGGCGTGACGCGGGCGCGCAGCCGGGCCAGCGCGGCGGTGTCGCCGTGTTTTTCAATCGGCGTGCGAAACAGCTGGCCAAACCGGGTGGCGTTGCCCAGAAAACCGGGCATCAAAAAATGGAACAGGCTCCACAGCTCGCCCAGGTGGTTTTCCATCGGGGTGCCCGACAGGCACAGCCGGTGGCGGGTGTCCAGCTCGCTGGCTACCTGGGCGGCGTCGCTGTGGGCGTTTTTGATGTTTTGTGCCTCGTCCAGCACCACCAGGTGCCAGGCGCGGCGGGGCCAGCGGCTGCGGTCCCGGCTGAGCAGGGAGTAGGGCGCAATCACCAGGTCTTGATACGGGATTTTGGTGGCTTCGCCGTGCCGGTCCTGGCCGTGCAGCACCAGCGTGCGCAGCGTCGGCGTGAAGCGCTCGGCCTCGCGCCGCCAGTTGCCCAGCAGGCTGACGGGGGCCAGGATCAGCACAGGCCGGTCCAGCCGCCCGGCGTTTTTCTCAAGCAACACATGGGCCAGCGTTTGCAGGGTTTTACCCAGCCCCATGTCGTCGGCCAGCACGCCGCCCAGCCCATGGCGGCGCAGCAGCTGCAGCCAGGCCAGGCCCTGCTGCTGGTAGGGGCGCAGGGTGGCTTGCAGGCCTTCGGGGGCGGGCGCCTCGGGCAGGGCGCTTTGACCCGCCAGCGTCTGCACCAAGGCGCGCAGGGCCTCGCTGCCGTCCCAGTCGGGCAGCGTGCTGGCGGGGGCCAGGGCCACGCCCAGGCGCAGGGTTTCCAGCCGCGACAGGGTGAGCGTGTCGCCATTGAAGCCGGCCGCGCCGCGCTCGGCCAGCAGCTCCAGCAGGGCCTGCAGCCAGGGCCGCAGCGGCGCGGTGGGCACCCGCACAAAACGGCCGTCGCCCTGGGGCCAGAACACCACGGCGGGCAGCTGGGCCGTCAGCGTGTCGGGGCCTATCGTGCCGGGGCTGTGCGTGGCAGCGCCCAGCCCGGCCAGCAGCTGGGGCAGCAGCGGCAAAATGCTGCGCCGCTGGCCGTCGATCTGCATGCCCAGGGACAGCGTGAACCAGGCCGCCGCGTCACCGTAGGCGTCGGCAGGCGGGCCGGGTGGCGTGTGCGGCACAGCCGTGTCGGCACTGAGGCTGGCGTGCAAGGTGTCGGCGTGGGTGATCCAGCCGGTCAGTGCCGGGTCGCAGCTGACGTCCAGGCCCACCGCACGGAAGGCGGCAAAGTCGTCGTCGGCCCAGTGCAGCCAGCACTGCTGTTGCGCGCTGGAGGTGAACGGCACCCGAAACCGGCCCAGGCTGTCACCCGACAACCCCAGCACCCGCAGCGCCTGGTGCAGCGCATGTTCAAAGGCCAGGTCCCGGTGCAGCAGGTGCAGCATCTGGTCGGGGTCCGTGCCTGGCAGGGGCATGGGGTTGGTGTCATCCAGCGCGTAAAAAGCGGTGCCGCCGTAGTCAAACCGCAGTGTGGCCACCAGCAGGCCCAGCCGGTCCACGTCCTCGTCGGCCACGCGGGTCAGGTGCAGGCGGGCTGTGGGCGTGATGGCAGTGGGGGAAACGGGTTCTTCGGCGGGTGCCATGGGCGGGGCCTCGTCAAACAGGCCTTGCGACTGGTAGGGCTGAAAGCCGGGCCGGGAAGGGGCGGCGGCGTGAGCCTGGTAAGACGCCTTGAGCACCAGCGCAATGCCGTGCGGGCAGTGGCGCGCCACCTTGCAGCTGCACTGGCTGCTGAAAAAGGTGATGTCGCCTGCCGCCGAGGTTTCGAGCACCACCGACACCTCATGCAGGCCCGCCAGCCCCGCACCCGTGCCCCGTACGCTGCCGTGAACGCCCCATTCCCGCTGGCTGACGCGGCTCAGTGTGCAGTCCAGCACGCGCTGGCTGCGGTACAGGCTGACGCCCTGCGCCAAACTGGCCGCAGTCAGCGGCGGGGGAAGTGCTAGTGGGTCAAGGCGGAAGGCGGTCCGGCTCACGCCGCAGCGGGGGCGGCCGGGACGGTATCTGGGCCGGTGGGGCGGTCAGACACACCGGCGGCATGCGCCTGCTGGTCGGCGTGGTAGCTGCTGCGCACCATGGCGCCAACGGCGGCGTGCGTGAAACCCATCTTGTAGGCCTCGGCCTCGAACATCTTGAAGGTGTCGGGGTGCACGTAGCGGCGTACCGGCAGGTGGCTCATCGACGGGGCCAGGTACTGGCCAATCGTCAGCATGTTGATGTCATGCGCCCGCATGTCGCGCATGACCTGCAAGATTTCTTCGTCGGTCTCACCCAGGCCGACCATGATGCCGCTCTTGGTCGGCACGTCGGGGTGCAGGGCCTTGAACTTCTTGAGCAGGTTCAGGGAGAACTGGTAGTCACTGCCGGGGCGAGCTTCCTTGTAAAGGCGGGGGGCGGTTTCCAGGTTGTGGTTCATCACGTCAGGCGGCGCGGCTTTCAGGATCTCCAGCGCGCGGTCGTCGCGGCCGCGGAAGTCGGGCACCAGGATTTCAATCGTCGTGGTGGGGGACAGCTCGCGGATGCGCTGAATGCATTCGACAAAATGGCCGCTGCCGCCGTCGCGCAGGTCGTCGCGGTCCACGCTGGTGATGACCACGTACTTGAGTTTGAGCGCCGCAATGGTTTTGGCCAGGTTCATCGGCTCGTTCACGTCCAGCGGGTCGGGCCGGCCATGGCCCACGTCGCAGAACGGGCAGCGGCGCGTGCACTTGTCACCCATGATCATGAAGGTCGCCGTGCCCTTGCCGAAACATTCACCGATGTTGGGGCAGCTGGCTTCTTCACACACGGTGTTGAGTTTGTTCTCGCGCAGGATCTGTTTGATCTCATAAAAACGAGTAGTGGGCGAGCCCGCCTTGACGCGGATCCAGTCCGGCTTTTTCAGCAATTCACCCTGCACCACCTTGACCGGAATGCGCGACAGCTTGGCCGCAGCCTTCTGTTTGGCCAGCGGGTTGTAGGTGTCAACCGATTGGATCTCTTTGACGACTTCGAGAGTGCTCATGGTGTGTTCTTTTAAGGGGCAAGGTAGGTACTGAGCTTGTGGCCCAGCACATGGGCGGCGTCCATCCAGTCAGCGCGCACCCCGATTGTAGAAAGGTCCACCGTCTGCAAGCCCGCGTAGCCGCAAGGGTTGATGCGCGAAAACGGCGCCAGGTCCATCGCCACATTCAGCGCCACCCCGTGGTAGGTGCAGTGGCGGCTGACCTTGATGCCCAGCGCGGCGATTTTGCCCAGGCCCTGGAACGGGTCCAGCGGGTGGGCCGGGCCGGTCAGCGCGGCGTGGCTGAAGGGGTCGTCCAGGCGCACATAAATGCCCGGCGCACCGGCCACGCGGTGGCCTGTCACGCCAAAGTGGCCCAATGTTTTGATCACTGCCTGCTCGATCCGAAAGACGTATTCCTTGACGAAATACCCCGCCCGCCGCAAATCCATCAGCGGGTAGGCCACCACCTGCCCCGGCCCGTGAAATGTCACCTGGCCGCCCCGGTCGGTTTGCACCACGGGGATGTTGCCGGGGTTGACGATGTGTTCAGCCTTGCCAGCCAAGCCCTGGGTGTAGACCGGGTTGTGCTCACAAATCCATAGCTGATCAGGCAAGCAAAGCGCAGGCTCAGCATTGTTTTGGCTTGAAATCGATGGGTGGCGGGTCAGGGTGAAGGCCTGCATGGCCGCGTAGGTCGGTGCGTAGTCGACGCGGCCCAGGTGCTGCAGTTCAAAGGACATGCGGGGCGTGGCAGGGCTTACAGCACAACCTTGACCATCGGGTGCGTGCTCAGCGTGCGGTACAGCTCGTCGAGCTGCTCGCGCGACGTGGCGGTGACGGTCACGGTCACGCCCAGGTATTTGCCGCCGCTGCTTTCGCGCAGCTCGATGGTGGACGCGTCAAAGGCCGGGTCAAACTGGTGGGCGACATGCGTGATGGCGGCGACCAGTCCGTCAACTTTCAGGCCCATCACCTTGATGGGGAACTGGGACGGGTACTCGATCAGGGATTGTTCGGGCGGAATGGTCGGTGGGGTGGGGGTCGTCATGGCAGGCTTTCTCGGGGCTGTGAATTGTAGGCAGGGCGGGTCCGCCGCCGCTTGTCAGGGCGTGCGGCGCGGCAATTGCCGCGTCTGGCCAATCGCCATCACGGTGAAGGCGCCGGGTGCCAGGCCTTGTGCTGCGACGGCCAGGTCTTTCGGGGGCTGGTCTGCGGACTCGTCGGACAGCAAAAACGTGCCCCAGTGAATGCCGATGCTGGCCCTGGCGTTCAGGTCGCGGTGAATTTGCACCGCTTCGGCGGGGTCCACATGCTGTTCGGCCAGAAACCAGCGCGGCTGGTAGGCCCCGATCGGCAGCAGAGCCAGGTCAAACCCCGCGTCCGGCTGGTTGCCATTGCCACCATACACACGCGCCCGGGTGTCGGTGAAGTCTTTGGAATACCCGGTGTCCCCCGCAAAGTACCAGTGCAGGTCCGGAGCCAACACGGCCCAGCCGCCCCATAGCGTCTGGCTGCGGTCGCCCACCCCACGCGCCGACCAGTGCTGGGTCGGGGTGAAATTAAAGCGCACGTCGGCCACGGTGAACTGCTCCCACCAGTCGAACTCGATGGTGTGGTCCAGGTCCAGGTTGACAAACCAGGCCTTCATGCCCAGCGGCACCATGAACAGCGTGCGGGTTCCTGCGGCCTTCGAGTGCTCTGCAATGGCCAACACCGATGACATGTCCAAGTGGTCGTAGTGGTTGTGTGAGATCACCACGACATCGATGGGGGGCAGGTCCGCCAGCGCCAGGCCGGGCGGCTGTTGGCGCAACGGGCCAATCAGCTGCACCGGGCTGGCGCGCTCGGAGAACATCGGGTCGGTCAGCACGTTTAGACCTCCGGCCTGCACCAGCATGCTGGCGTGCCCGACCCAAGTCACGGCCGGTGGCTGGGCCGGGTTGCGGGCAAAGTTGTTTTTGTAGGCGGCAATGAAAGCCAGGTCGGGTGAGGCAACAGGCACGGGAGCCTCAGGCGGCTTCGGCAAGCCCGCTGCGCGCCGCTCCATCTGCCAGCGAAACAGCTCGCTGAAGCGCTTGTTCACCGTGCCGGTGTAGTTGTTTTTGAAACCGTCCGCTGTATGGTGGGATTTGGTGGCGTTCTGCGCCCATGCCACGGTGCAAAAAGTGGCGAGCGTCAGCGAGATCAACTTCATCAGAGCGTGCATAGAAGACGATTTCCAAAGAGTGGGGTATGAGGCCTGCGCAGAAGAGCACGTTGTGCTGCGACAACCCTCCAGCAATCAACGCGCGTCGGGCTGTGTGGGTTTCTACGTATAATCAGAGGCTTTGCTGAACACGCTTGGTCAAGCGGGTGTAACTTGCTTGTAACTTTGCCGTAATGTCAGATGGTCACAATACCGACTCAAAATCAGGCAGATCAAGCGCAGCAAACAGGCAGAGGCCCCAAAGGCCATGCCAGTGACAGCACCGATCGCTGGATTGCCGACGGTCTGAATGATGGATCTGAGGCTGAGGAAGAAAGTTTCAAGCCCCTGACCCGGTCTGAGGTCGAAAGGATTCGCGCAGCGAATCCACCGGCTTCTGTGATGCGGGTTGTGGGTGTGCAGGTGTTGGCCAGTGTGGTGGTGGCCGGTTTGGCTCGGGTTTTGACCGGGCAGGACGCCATGGGTTGGTCAGCCTTGTATGGCGGTTTGGCGGTGTGGATTCCAGCGGCATTGTTTGCACGCGGGCTGCAGCGTCAAAAGGCGTCCGGACATGCCGGGTCGGCGTTGATGGGGTTTTTTGTTTGGGAGCTCGTCAAGATCGTGCTGACAGTGGCCATGCTGCTGGCAGCACCTCGACTGGTTTCTCAATTGAACTGGCTGGCATTGCTGGCAGGTTTTGTGGTGACGATGAAGGTGTACTGGCTGGCCATGTGGTTGCATCTGGTACGCACGAACTCTGTCAGTAAGGCTGTCGACCAGACGGCTCAAAAGAATGGATGAACTGGTGATTTATGTCTGCTGAAACTGCTGGAACACATGCGCCCACGTCTGGAGAGTACATCCAGCACCACTTGCATCATTTGCAGAAGAACTTCTCTTTTGAGAGTGTCGAGCAGCATGGGCTGGTTGACTTCAGCGTGTTCAACCTCGACTCACTGGTTTACGCCGTGGTTCTCGGGGCGTTGGGTTGCTTTTTGTTGTGGCGCGCAGCCCGCAAGGCAACTTCTGGCGTTCCTGGCCGGTTTCAGGCTGCCGTTGAAATTCTGTCCGAAATGGTTGAAAACCAGGCTAAGGGTGTGATCCACAATGCCAACAGCCGCAAATTGGTGTCTCCACTGGCCTTGACGGTGTTTGTCTGGATTTTCCTGCTCAACGCCATGGACATGCTGCCTGTCGATCTGTTGCCTGCTATCTGGCACAGCGCTGCGCCAGCACTCGGACAAAAAGATTACATGCGGGTGGTGCCCACAGCCGACTTGTCCACCACGCTGGGCATGTCCTTCAGCGTTTTGTTGGTGTGCCTGTTCTACAGCGTCAAAATCAAAGGTTTGGGCGGCTGGACGCACGAACTGGTGGCTGCACCATTCGGTGACAAGGTCTACCTCTACCCCGTCAATTTTTTGATGCAGATGATCGAGTTCGCGGCCAAGACCGTGTCCCACGGCATGCGGTTATTCGGCAACATGTTTGCTGGTGAGTTGATTTTCATGTTGATCGCCTTGATGGGCGGCGCATGGGCCTGGCAGTTCAACCCCTTGGCGGGTGGGTTCTGGTTAGGTGTTGGGCATGTGATTGCCGGAAGCGCGTGGAGTATCTTCCACATTCTGGTGATCACGCTGCAAGCCTTCATCTTCATGATGTTGACGCTGATTTATGTGGGGCAGGCCCACGACTCGCACTGATAGTTTTGTAGGTTTCGTTTCTTTCTTTTCTTTTTCTTTTTTCTGTACTTAGGAGCAATCATGGAAAACATTCTCGGCCTCGTGGCACTGGCTTGCGGTTTGATCGTTGGTTTGGGCGCGCTCGGCGCATCGATCGGCATCGCGCTGATGGGTGGCAAATTCCTCGAGTCCTCGGCACGTCAGCCAGAGCTGATGAACGAACTGCAAACCAAAATGTTCATTTTGGCCGGTCTGATCGATGCTGCTTTCCTGATCGGCGTGGCGATTGCCCTGCTGTTCGCGTTCGCCAAGCCTTTCGCTATCTGATTTTTGTCCGATTATTTCTTCAGCTTTCCGCTTGAAAGGGATTAAGCCGTGAACATCAACGCAACCCTGTTCCTGCAGGCCGTTGTTTTTGCGATCTTGGTGTGGTTCACGATGAAATTCGTGTGGCCACCCATCACAAAAGCACTGGACGAGCGGGCCCAGAAAATAGCCGACGGTCTTGCTGCCGCCGACAAAGCCAAATCCGAACTGACATCCGCCAACAAGCGGGTTGAAGAAGAGTTGGCCAAGTCGCGCAGCGAAGCGACCGTGCGCATGGCTGAAACCGAGCGTCGTGCCCAGATCATGATCGAAGAGGCCAAGGCCAAAGCGGTCGAAGAGGGCAACAAGATCGTAGCTGCTGCCAAGGCAGAAGCTGAGCAGCAAACTGTCAAGGCGCGTGAAACACTGCGTGAGCAGGTTGCAGCGCTGGCAGTCAAGGGTGCTGAGCAGATTCTGCGCAAGGAAGTCAATGCCGGTGTGCATGCTGACTTGCTGGGTCGTCTCAAAGCCGAACTTTGATCTTTTTGCCACCCTGCGTTTTTCGCCCTACTGACTTCAAGCGAGCACCTTCATGGCCGAATTAGCCACCATTGCCCGACCTTATGCTGAAGCCTTGTTCAAGGCTTCCAGCGCTGACCTGGCCGGCACCGCCGTCTGGCTGGATGAACTGGCGTCGATTGCAGCTAACGCGCAATTGCAGCAGTTCGCCGGCAGCCCCAGCGTGACCAGCGCTCAGATCCTTGAAGTCTTCACTGGCGTTGCAAAGACCACTTTGCCGACTTCGGCAAAGAACTTCCTGAATGCGGTGATTGACAACGAGCGCGTGAGCGTTTTGCCGGAAATCGCCAGTCAGTTCAGGGCCTTGATGAACAGCGCCGGTGGGTCATCGGATGCTGTGGTGTTCAGCGCCTTTGCGCTGGATGGTGCAGCACTGGCTGACTTGGCGGTCACGCTTGAAAAACGCTTTGGTCGCAAGCTCAACCTGACGGTTGAACTTGAGCCCGAGCTGATCGGTGGCGTGCGCGTTGTGGTGGGTGACGAGGTGTTGGACACGTCGGTCAAAGCCCGTTTAGAGCAAATGAAAGCGGCGCTGATTTCTTGACGTTGCGCATCGCGCGACACCCAAGCCCAGCCCTTAGCCAACAACATAGAAAGAAGGAAAGAGTCATGCAACTCAATCCCGCAGAGATTTCTGAACTGATCAAGAGCCGCATCGAAGGCCTGACAGCAAGTGCCGATATCCGCAACCAAGGCACGATCGTCTCGGTTACCGACGGTATCGTTCGTATCCATGGTCTGTCTGACGTGATGCAGGGCGAGATGCTCGAGTTCCCGGCCACGGCTGACGGCACCCCTACATTCGGTCTGGCACTGAACCTGGAGCGCGACTCGGTCGGTTCCGTGATTTTGGGTGAGTACGAGCACCTGGCCGAAGGCGACACCGTCAAGTGCACGGGTCGTATTCTGGAAGTGCCTGTGGGTCCTGAGTTGCTGGGCCGCGTGGTCAATGCGCTGGGCCAGCCAATCGACGGCAAGGGTCCGATCAACGCCAAGATGACCGACGTGATCGAAAAAGTCGCACCTGGCGTGATTGCCCGTAAATCAGTCGACCAGCCGCTGCAAACCGGCCTGAAGTCCATTGATGCCATGGTCCCCGTGGGCCGTGGTCAGCGCGAATTGATCATTGGCGACCGCCAGACCGGTAAAACGGCTGTGGCGATTGACGCCATCATTAACCAAAAAGGCAAGGGCGTTTACTGCGTCTACGTCGCGATTGGTCAGAAAGCATCTTCCATCAAGAACGTGGTCCGCTCGCTGGAGCAGGCCGGTGCCATGGAATACACCGTGGTGGTGGCCGCTTCGGCTTCCGAGTCCGCCGCCATGCAATATGTGTCTGCCTACTCCGGCTGCACCATGGGTGAGTACTTCCGCGACCGCGGTGAAGACGCGCTGATCGTGTATGACGACTTGTCCAAGCAGGCTGTGGCCTACCGTCAGGTGTCATTGTTGCTGCGCCGTCCACCAGGCCGTGAAGCCTACCCTGGCGACGTGTTCTATCTCCACAGCCGTCTGCTGGAGCGCGCAGCCCGCGTGAATGAAAAGTATGTGGAAGACTTCACCAAAGGTGCAGTCAAAGGCAAGACCGGTTCATTGACGGCCCTGCCGATCATTGAAACGCAAGCCGGTGACGTGTCGGCCTTCGTGCCCACCAACGTGATTTCGATCACTGACGGCCAGATTTTCCTGGAAACCAGCCTGTTCAACGCCGGTATCCGCCCTGCGATCAACGCCGGTATCTCGGTGTCCCGCGTCGGTGGTGCTGCCCAGACCAAGCTGATCAAGAACCTGTCTGGCGGTATCCGTACCGATTTGGCGCAGTACCGTGAATTGGCTGCGTTTGCGCAGTTCGCCTCTGATCTGGACGAAGCCACCCGCAAGCAGCTGGACCGCGGTGCCCGCGTGACCGAGTTGCTCAAGCAGGCGCAGTACTCGCCGCTGTCGATTTCCAACATGGGTGCCACCTTGTTCGCCGTGAACAAGGGCTTCATGGACGACATCGACGTCAAACGTGTGTTGGCTTTCGAGCACGGCCTGCACGGCTGGCTCAAGGACAACAACGCAGCGCTGATGGCCAAGCTGGAAGCCAACAAGGCCTTGGACAAGGACGCCGAGGCCGAGTTGAACACCGCTGTGACTGCTTTCAAGAAGTCGTTTGCCTAAAAGTCGTTTGCCTGTCACCTGCTTCCAGGTGTTCAGGCATTCAGGCAACCAAGAAACTTCCAGGAACCTTTAGGACACCCTATGGCAGCAGGCAAGGAAATACGCGGCAAGATCAAGTCGGTGGAAAACACCCGCAAGATCACCAAGGCCATGGAAATGGTGGCCGCCTCCAAAATGCGCAAGGCGCAGGAACGGATGCGCGCCGCTCGCCCGTACAGCGACAAGATCCGCAACATCACGGCCAACCTGAGCCAGGCCAATCCCGAGTACACCCACGCATTCATGTCGTCCAACGATGCCAAAGCCACTGGCTTTGTGGTCGTCACGACTGACAAGGGTTTGTGCGGCGGCTTGAACACCAACTTGTTGCGCGCTGTCACCGGCAAGCTCAAGGAGTTGCAGGCTGCGGGCATGGACGCCCAGGCTGTGGCGATCGGCAACAAGGGCCTCGGCTTCTTGAACCGCGTCGGTGCCAAAGTGGTGTCGCATGTCACCCAACTCGGTGACAAACCACATCTGGACAAGCTCATTGGCCCTGTCAAGGTGCTGCTGGACGCGTACAACGAAGGCAAGATCAATGCGGTCTATCTTTGCTACACGAAGTTCATCAACACCATGCGCCAGGAACCGGTGGTCGAGCAGTTGCTGCCTTTGACGGCGGACCGCCTTCAGGCTGATCCTGCTTCCAGCGGTCAGCATGGCTGGGACTACATCTACGAGCCTGATGCGCAGACCGTGATTGACGACCTGCTGATCCGCTACGTCGAAGCACTGGTCTATCAGGCAGTGGCCGAAAACATGGCGTCCGAGCAATCGGCGCGCATGGTCGCCATGAAGTCCGCCACAGACAACGCTGGCAGCGTGATCGGTGAACTCAAGCTGATCTACAACAAGACACGTCAAGCCGCGATCACGAAAGAACTTTCGGAAATCGTCGCCGGTGCCGCAGCGGTTTAAGCCGCAGCACCCGATTTACTAGATTTAAAGAATAGAAAAGGACCGAATCATGGCTCAAGCTCAAGGCAAGATTGTTCAGTGTATCGGCGCGGTGGTTGACGTGGAATTTGCCCGTGACCAGATGCCGAAGATTTATGACGCCCTCAAAATGGAAGGCTCGGCACTGACGCTGGAAGTCCAGCAGCAGCTGGGCGACGGCATTGTGCGCACGATCGCGTTGGGCACGTCTGACGGCCTGCGCCGCGGCAACATGGTCTACAACACCGGCGCCAACATCACGGTTCCTGTGGGCAAAGCCACACTGGGCCGCATCATGGACGTGCTGGGTGCGCCGATTGACGAGCGTGGCCCGGTTGACCAAACGCTGACCGCACCGATTCACCGCAAAGCCCCGGCTTACGATGAGTTGAGCCCTTCTCAGGAACTGCTGGAAACCGGCATCAAGGTGATTGACCTGGTGTGCCCGTTTGCCAAAGGCGGCAAGGTCGGCTTGTTCGGTGGTGCCGGCGTCGGCAAGACCGTGAACATGATGGAACTCATCAACAACATTGCCAAGGCGCACAGCGGTTTGTCGGTGTTCGCTGGCGTGGGTGAGCGCACCCGCGAGGGCAACGACTTCTATCACGAGATGGCCGATTCGGGCGTCGTGAACCTCGAGAAGCTCGAAGACTCGAAGGTGGCGATGGTCTACGGCCAGATGAACGAGCCCCCGGGCAACCGCCTGCGCGTGGCGCTGACCGGGCTGACGATTGCCGAGTCGTTCCGCGACGAAGGCAAGGACGTGCTGTTCTTCGTCGACAACATCTACCGCTTCACGCTGGCCGGCACCGAAGTGTCGGCGTTGCTGGGCCGCATGC
Source organism: Polaromonas sp. (assembly GCA_046154065.1). Lineage (GTDB taxonomy): Bacteria > Pseudomonadota > Gammaproteobacteria > Burkholderiales > Burkholderiaceae_C > Polaromonas. The sequence goes on from JBJXEI010000121.1 coordinate 31,414, forward strand.
CGTCGGCCGTGGGCTACCAGCCGACGCTGGCCGAAGAAATGGGCCGGCTGCAAGAGCGCATCACGTCGACCAAGGTCGGCTCGATCACGTCGATCCAGGCCGTTTACGTGCCGGCCGACGACCTGACCGACCCGTCGCCGGCAACGACCTTCGCGCACCTCGACTCCACCGTGGTGCTGTCGCGCGACATCGCCTCGCTGGGCATCTACCCCGCAGTCGATCCGCTCGACTCCACCAGCCGCCAGCTCGACCCGAACGTCGTCGGCGAAGAGCACTACAACGTGGCGCGCCAGGTGCAAGGCATCTTGCAGCGCTACAAAGAGCTGCGCGACATCATCGCCATCCTGGGCATGGACGAGCTCGCCCCGGAAGACAAGCTGGCCGTGGCGCGCGCGCGCAAGATCCAGCGTTTCCTGAGCCAGCCGTTCTCGGTGGCCGAAGTGTTCACCGGCTCGCCGGGCAAGTACGTCACGCTGAAAGAAACCATCCGCGGCTTCAAGATGATTGCGGGCGGCGAGTGCGACAGCCTGCCAGAGCAAGCGTTCTACATGGTCGGCACGATCGACGAGGCCATCGCCAAAGCCAAGACGATTCAATAATGACACCCCCCCCGAAGCGCCTCACGGCGCTCCCCCCAGGGGGCGCCGCTAGCGGCCCGGCAAAGCCGGCTCCGCGGCGGCCGCTCGATGGGGTCCAGAGCCGCATACGGAGTACTTGAATGGCAACCTTGCATGTCGATGTGGTTTCCGCCGAAGAGAGCATCTTCTCCGGCGAGGCGACGTTCGTCGCGCTGCCCGGTGAGATGGGCGAACTCGGCATCTACCCGCGCCACACGCCGCTGATCACCCGCATCAAACCCGGTGCGGTGCGCATTCTGCGCGCCGATAACAACGAAGAAGAGTTCGTGTTCGTTGCCGGCGGCATTCTCGAAGTGCAACCGAACACGGTGACCGTGCTGGCCGACACCGCGATCCGCGGCCACGATCTCGACGAAGCCAAGGCCAACGAAGCCAAAGTCCGCGCTGAAGAAGCGATGAAAAACGCCAAGAGCGACATCGACTTCGCCAAGGCCCAAGGCGAGTTCGCCGCGATGGCCGCGCAGATCGCGGCGCTGAGGAAGTTCCGCAAGAAATAAGCGCGGTCCGCTCAGTCGTCCGGCCCGCCACTCAGCCGACGCCCACGCCCATCAACCACGCGATTACCGAAAACGTGCCGAACGCCAGCGCCGTGCTGAGCATGATGATGCGCGCGATGCGCCCGTTGTCGGCGCCGTAGCGCTCGGCCAGGATCGACACATTGCTGGCACTCGGCAGCGCGGCGGTGAGCACCAGCACCAGCAATCCGAAGGCCGGAACCTGCGCGCCCAATGCGCCGGCAATGACCGCGGCGCTGAGCACCAGCAGCGGGTGCAGCAGCAGCTTCACCAGCGCCAGTGGCAGATAGCCCGACAGCGGCGTGGCGGTGGCCGTGTGCTGCCCGGCGCGCCACAGCACCGCGCCGATCGTGAACAGCGCCACCGGCGTGGCCGCATCGCCCAGCATCTTGATGATTTGCGCCAGCGGCTCGGGCAGCGCCAGGCCGCTGGCCGCCACGAGCGCGCCGAGCGCAATCGCCCACGGCAAGGGGTTGGACAAAGCGCCGCGCAGCGCACGCATCAGCGCAGCAGCCATGCCGTCGTGCGGCTGCGCGTCGTCGTCGGGCTGCATTTGCGCCAGCGCCAGGCACAGTGAACTGGTGACCACCAGGTCGACCAGGATCGCACCGATCAACGGCCCGGCGGCGCGTTCGCCGAGCAGCCCGATCAGCAGCGGCACGCCCATGAAGCCGGCGTTCGGGAAGGTGGCGACCAGTGCGCCGAAGGCTGCATCCTTCAGCCCCACGCCCGAGCCCGCGGCGCCGCGCCGCAGCGTCAGCGCCATGCTGAACATCACCAGCAGCAGCGCGCAGGCCAGGTAGATGGCGATCAGCACCGGGTCGATCAACTGCGCGAACGGCCGGCTGGCGCCGAAGCGGAACAGCATGCACGGCAGCGCGAAGAACAGCACGAACGCATTCAAACCGGGAATCGCCGAATGCGGCAACACGCCGCGATGTGCCGCCAGGTAACCGAGCAGGACCAACGCAAAGAACGGGAACGTGACGGCGAAGATGGCCTGCATGGGGGCGCAGTATCGCAAGCCTGCACTCGGTACGGCGCAGCGCCACCGCGCAGCGGCGTATCGGTGCGGCAGCGCCTGCCGAAGCGATCAGCGCGTGGTCGCGAAGCTGCGTGTGTCGCTGGTGCGGCGGCGGCGCAGCGAGGGCGGCCCGCCCGGCTCGGCAGGATTGCCGCGCGCAAACGGGCTGCGCCGGTCATGGTGAACACGCAGCAGCGTGTCGAGCTTCATCAAGCGCTGGGTCGCAACGCCTTCGCCGTGAACCTCGGACACCGCGTCGAACAAACGCGGGCGCATATGCCAGAACTCGTTTGCGCCGACCGCGCCGTCAACCCGAACTTGCAGGCCCTTGCCCGAAGCGGTGTGCAAATCGTCGAGCAGGCTGTAGCAGACGTTGCGCAGCTCAAGCAGGCGATCGGGCGCCGTTTCGCGAGTGAAACGGTAGGTCGGCCGCAAGCCCAGCAGCCAATTCAGCAGGCCGACCATCAGGCGCATCGCCGCCGCCTCGCCAACTTGTTCACGCCGCTTCCCCTTTACTGCAAGCTTCCATTTCGGCACGTTTGCTTGCAACTTGAGGGGCTTCGCTATCATGCGGCTCCCTCGGCGCCAGGCCCGCCCTTTCCGAGCCCATCAACCTCCCCTACGGCGCGCTGCCGCAGCCTCTTTTGTCCACCGCCCCCGCCTCGTTGAATGCCGCGCAGATGGAAGCCGTCCATCACTTGAGCGGCCCATGCCTGGTGCTGGCCGGCGCCGGCTCGGGCAAGACGCGGGTCATCGTTCACAAGATCGCGCGGCTGCTGCAAGCCGGCTACGAGCCGGGGCAAATTGCCGCGATCACCTTCACCAACAAAGCCGCGCAGGAAATGCGCGAACGCGCCAAGGAGTTGGTCGGCCCCAAAGCCGCCAAGCCGCTGGTGGTGAGCACCTTTCATTCGCTCGGCGTGCGCATCTTGCGTGCCGATGGCGCCAAGCTCGGGCTCAAACAACAGTTCAGCATTCTGAACAGCGACGATGTGCTGGGCGTGCTGAAAGACGCCGGCGGCGGCAGCGACAACGCACTCGCGCGGCGCTGGCAATGGGCCATCAGCCTGTGGAAGAACTCAGGGCTCAACAGCGACCAGGCCGAAGCCGCAGCGACTGACGACGACGAGCGTGTCGCCGCGCGCGTGATGAAGCGCTATGAAGAACGGCTCGCGGCGTACCAGGCGGTCGACTTCGACGACCTGATCGTGCTGCCGCACAAGCTGCTGCAATCCGACCCAGCGGTTCGCGCCAAGTGGCAAGACGCGCTGCGCTACGTGCTGGTCGACGAGTACCAGGACACGAACACGATCCAGTACGAGATGCTCAAGTCGCTGGTCGGCGAACGTGCGCTGTTCACCGCGGTCGGCGACGACGACCAAAGCATCTACGGCTGGCGCGGCGCGACGATAGACAACCTGAAGCGCCTGCCGCAAGAGTACCCGCGGCTGAAGGTGATCGCGCTCGAACAGAACTACCGCTCCACCGGCAACATTCTTCGCGCCGCGAACGCGGTGATCTCGCACAACCCCAAGCTGTTCGAGAAAAGACTGTGGAGCGACCTGGGCGACGGCGACCCGGTGCGGCTCGTCGAGTGCGACAACGAAGAACATGAAGCCGAGCGCATCGTCGCGCGCATCCAGAGCCTGCGCGGTGAAGGCGGCGCGATCGACAGCGCCGGGCGTGCCGCCGATCCGGTGCAGTTCAAGGACTTCGCGGTGCTGTACCGCGCCAACCACCAGGCGCGGATGTTCGAAAAGGCGCTGCGCAAAGCCGCCATTCCGTACAAGGTGTCGGGCGGCCAGAGCTTCTTTGACCGCGCCGAGATCAAGGATCTGTGCGCCTGGCTGCGCTTGCTGGTCAACAACGACGACGATCCGGCGTTCTTGCGCGCCGTCACCACGCCCAAGCGCGGCATCGGCCACCAGACGCTGGCCAGCCTGGCCGAGTTTGGATCGCGCTACAAGAGCAGCCTGTTCGAAGCGCTGTTCGCCGACAGCCTGGGCACGGTGCTGAACGCGCGCGCCGTGGGCTCGTTGCACGAGTTCGGCCGCTACGTGAACGAGCTCGAATACCGCGCCCGCCACACGCTGGGCGCCGAAGATGCCAAGGCGCTGCTGCTCGGCTGGTTGAAGGACATCGCCTACGAGCAGCACCTCCACGATGGTGAAGACAGCGAGAAGCTCGCGGCGGCGCGCTGGACCAACGTGCTGGACTTCGTCGACTGGATTGCGAAGCGCTGCGGCGGCGAGATCGAAAACGACGGCGGCGCGACCTTCGAGACCGAAAAGAAAAGCGTGCTCGACGTGGCTCAAACGATCTCGGTGATCATCAGCCTGGCCGAGCGCGGCGACGACACCAACGTGGTGACGCTCAGCACGCTGCACGCGGCCAAGGGGCTGGAATGGCCGCATGTGGTGCTGGCCGGCGTCAACGAAGGTCTGCTGCCTTTCCAGAGCGGCAGCGCCGACGCCGAAGAGATGACCCCGCTGCGCCTGGAAGAAGAACGCCGCTTGATGTACGTGGGCATCACGCGCGCGCGCAGCACGCTGGCAGTCAACACGCTGCGCCGGCGCAAGCGCGGGCGCGACTTCGTTCAGGGTATTCCGAGCCGCTTCATCGCCGAGATGAAGCTGCACGAAGTGAGCGGCGTGAAAGAAGACCCGCGCGCCAAGCTCAAAGCGCTGCGTGAAGCGGCGGCCTCTCGGGCCGCGCAAAATCTGGCGGCCGACAAAGACAAGGTGGTGTGATGAACACGAGTGTCGCGAATCCAGTTTCGCATTGGCAACGATCCTTGCCGTGGCTGGTGGCCATCAACGCCGCTCTCACGATTGCGTCCGCCACAAGCGCCTTGCCGGCGTGGCTGGCTTTTGTGTTCAAGCCGCTGACCACACTGCTGGTCATCGCACACGCCTGGCCACGCGGGGCCGACTCGCCAAAGCAACGCCGGCGCGTGCGCGTCGGATTGCTGCTGTCCTTGCTCGGCGATGTGTTCCTGTTGTGGCCGCGCGAGGGATTTTTGCCCGGGCTGGTGTCGTTCCTGCTCGCGCACCTGGC
>JBJXEI010000122.1:0-6802 GCA_046154065.1 Polaromonas sp.
CAGCTGGAGTGGTAGAACAGCACCCCGTCGCCCACGCTCATCACGTCCCGCATGAAATTGCGCGCCTGGTAATTGCGCACGCCAACCCAGGGCACGGTGGCGTTGGGCGCGGCCAGCGTGTCGTCGATGGAGCATTCCGAGGGCTCGGATTTCATTAGCCAGTGGTTTGTCATGGAGGTGGATTCGGTAGGTGCTCCGGTTTTAGCACGCAGCCCGACTGGTCGGTGATGACTCAATCAGCTGAGCTGTCGTTCAAGCTGCAGGAGAAGCTGCGTAATCAGTGAGTCGGCTGGGTGTGCTTATGGTGTAAAAATGGTCAAAAGTTAACATGCATGTTAATTTTCGATGTCGAAGCAGGCGACCAACCGCTCCAGCAGCCGTTTTTTGGCTTCAAAAAGGTCAAAAACAGCTAGTTTTAGATAGTAAATCGGCTGCAGCCATAGCAATGATTGCGGGAGTAGCTATTAAATATGTAGCAACTCTAGGTTCCGATCAGCGCACCCGTTGGCGTGCAGCACGGCTCGCCTGTACTGAAACACCCGCCACATCCAGCCATGCGGGGTCAACAGTGGGCACTTCTTTCGGGTCAACGCCACCGGACGCTACAGCTTGGGGCCACGCTTGTTGTGTGACTTCAATGGCTTGTTGGATGAAGTCCAGTGCGTCTTGTCTGGCGTATCCGAAGCTTTCGCAGTCGGCCAGCAGCAGGTCTGCGCGTGCTTCGCTCAGGCCTGCCTTGTTGACGGCCATAGCCAGCGTTCTGGAAAAGGTGACGTAGGGAGCGATGTCAAAGGCCGATGCCAGGTGCCAGCCGTGGTCCGCGTGGATGAGACCGTGGTTGCGCGGGTGGTCGTCACCGTTGCCGCAGATGGCGTTGAAAGCCATGCGGCGAAACAGTTCGCGCTGCTGCGCCACCACAGTTTCCCCGGCGCGCCCGCACCAGCGGCGCAGTTCAAGCGCCAGCGCGACGTAGGAGCGGTTGCGGTCGCCGCGCGTTTCGCTACCGTCCAAACCCAGTACGGTGTGTGCGCTGGCAAAAAGCCGGCGGTTCAGTGCGCCGTCTGGGGTGATGTGGCGGTCAAAGCGGCGTACCAAAAGAAGCTGCCGCGAGCCGACCGTCAAAAATTGCGTTTCAGCCACGTCCAGGCCTGCTGCGCGGGCTGACTGCATGGCTGCATATTCCCTGAGCGGTGCGTGGGGCGGGTCGCCGCGCAGTTGCAGTTTGGCGATCCAGAGCTGGCCTTGGTGCAGGACCGTGAGTTTGGGCCTTTCACCGCCCAGGCTGGTGCCATCGACTTTCATGACCTCACGCGCCGCGCGGGTGGGGGATTCCTCAGGCTTCAAGGCGCTGAGGGCCTGAACCAGGTCGGTGCTTTGGGGCGTTTTCCATTGCAGCTTGCGTTCAATATCGTCGCAAACTTCAAGCGCGCCCACGCCGTCGCCCACTGAGGCTTCGAGACGGTCCAGCGGGTCGGCCAGGTTGCGCCCAGACGTGTGCTCCAGCAAACCCAGGCCAAACCCCTCGGGACTGGCGTCAAGAAAAACGCCAAACAAGCCGTTTTGCCGGGTCTCACGCAGGGGCCGCTGGCTGCGGGTGAAGGGCAGGTTGTGCGGGTCCAGTGGCAGGGCGTTGACCAGCGCGCGGTAGGTTGGGTCATAGCTAAAGCTGCCCAATTTGCCGGTGATGGCCAGGTCACCCGCCCGCACCGGTGCGGCTGAGCCGGGCAGCCAGACCCAAACCGGTTTGCTGCTCACTGGCGTGTCCTTTTGGGCTGCACTTTCTTGCTCACTTCAGCCTCAATCAACACGGCGGTGCTGGAGGTTCTGCCGAGTTGTTCCACCGCCTGCTGCAGCTCACGCAGCAGGTCAAGCGCCCACAGCGCGTTGACGTAGAACCCGATCTGAACGGTGGGTGCGCCTTTTTCTATCTGGGTGATCGTTGAGAGGCCAACGCCGGTCTTGGCGGCCAGGTCAGGCTGCGTCAGCTGGCGTGCGCGCCGGGCCAGGCTGATGCGCTGCCCGAGGTGGCGCAGAAGGTCCTCGGCGTCCAGGGACAGCAGGTGGGGACTGGCTGAAGTCTTCATTAAGCAATAGTTTACAAGTTTAAATGTTGCCTAATGAATTTATTTTTGTGGTCGTATCTTTTGAAAGGTAGCGGCAAGACGACGGTTTTGTGGATTGCCAGCCAAGCGCGCCATGACAAGCGGGGGCGCTTGGTCGTCACTTACTTCAGCAACTAGGCCGCTGCAGGCTTGACGGCACCCCAGGCTAAGCACCTACAATCAACTTATTAACAAATAAGCTAATAAATTGATGACTTTATCTCTAGACAAAGTATTTGAGGCGCTGGCGTCCACGCCACGGCGGAAGATTCTGGCTTACCTGACGGAAAAAGAGCTCAGCACGACGGAGCTGGCCGACAGGTTTGCGATGAGCACGCCTGCCGTTTCGCGGCACTTGTCGATTCTGGAGAACGCCGGGCTGGTGACCAGTGCGCGCAGTGGGCAGTTTGTTTTGTACAAGCTCAACGCGGACAGCTTGGTCAACAGCCTGACGGGGTACGCGTTTGAGCTGTGCCCGGTGGCGGGGCCGCTGAAGCGGGAAAGGGCGCCTGCCAGTAGCCCCAAAACCAACCCTGAGCAGGAGCTCTGAATGTCAACACGCACGCAGCTTGTCAGCACGTTCCCATCCGCGCATTTGCCGTCTGAGTCGGGCGGGCTGGGGGTGGAGGTGTGCTTGATTGCCCAGATCGGTCATGGCGCTGGCAACCACCTGTTTGCCAGTGTGGCGGCGCGGCAGCGCCAGCATGCGGCGTTTGTGGATGCGCTGGATGAGCCGTCTGCCAAACTGGGGGGCACTGATTTTTCAAAAGGCGATGCCACAGCCTTGTATTCCTTTGGCGTGGGTCCGCAGGGGCACCCGTTTCACCGCCATGCGGGGCACCGCGTTTTCACGGCGGTGAGTGGCAGCGGTGGTGCGCAGCTGCGGTTTTCAAGCGTGTCGGACCAGCAGCTGGCTTTGAGCCCGCAGCATTTCATTCACGCACTGCGGTTTGTGAACATCCCGCCGGACTGCCTGTTCACGGTGCGGTTTGGGGGCGACACGTGGCACCAGTTTGCCCCCTTGTCGGGCCATTCGCGCCACCCGGTGTTTTTTGCGATTTCTTGCCACACCAATGAGCTGGGTGGCGCCTTGTCTGACGCGGTGAAAGACAAGGTCTTGGCGAATGAGGCGGGTATTGCGACCTTGACGGAGCTGCTGCCGGCTGCAGTGCAGGCGCTGCTGCAAGCCCCGCACTTTCAGCCCGAGTCGGTGCCCACCACATCGCTTTCACTGGATGCGCCGCCCGGCACGTTTCATCGGCTTGTTTGCAACGCGGTGCGAAGCGGTGCGGGTGTGCTGCGCGGCCTGTGGGGGGCCTGGAAGGGGGCGTCTGGTTTTCAGTCGCAAGCGGGGGCCGCCCGCCGTGTGCAGCAGCTTGACAGCGTGCCTGATGACTCGTTGCTGCAGCAGCAGTTACCGGGTTTGCGCCGCCACCATGACGACATGTTTTGCGTGCGGGTGAGCGGTAACCACTTCACCAAGGCTGGTGCTACCGCGTTGCTGGCGTCGGTGTTGCAGGGTTTTTTGCACAACGCACCGGGTGGCGTGTCGCGCCTGATGGCTTTGCGCAATGTGTTGGTCAAGCCGCTGGGGTTGCGCACGTCGCCGCTGGGCTGCCCGGTGTCCTCACTCTTGTCGCCCGACGCCAGCGAGCTGTTTGCCCGTCGGTTCCCGGTGCTGGACCAGCGTGTGAACGCGGCGGACACCGTGGCAGAGGTGGTTCTGGGGGCCAATGACAAGCATTTGTTGTTCAGGTCCTGTGTGCGGATTCAAATGGTGGATGGCGACCACGTGGAGGTGATGCTGGGCACCCGCGTGCATTGCAAAAACCTGTTTGGCCGCTTCTACATGGCGGCCATTGATGGGGTACACCGCCGCTATGTCACTCCGGCCATGCTGCGGTTGGCGGTCGAGCACGCTTTTGCGCAGGGACATGCGCCGGTTTCTACAAAGCTGGCGGGCGTGGCAAGGGCCTGACACCCAAGCTAACGCGCCACCACCCACCGGGTGCTGCTGGCCCGCTGCGGCAGCCGCAGCTGAGCGACCACCTCGGGCGTTTCTGCCAGCAAGGCACCCTTTTTCCAGACCTTCAGGCGGTTGGCGCGCAGCCGAATCGCCTCAATCGGGTCCCGCGCCTGCAGCAGCACAAAACTGGCGTCGCAGCCGACGTCCAGCCCATAGCCTTTCAGGTGCATGACTTGGGCGGCGTGGGTCGTGACCGCCTCGAAGCAATCGCGGATGCCTTGCTGGCTGGTCATTTGGGCGACGTGCAGGCCCATGTGGGCGACTTCGAGCATGTCGCCGCTTCCCATGCCGTACCAGGGGTCCATCACGCAGTCGTGGCCGAAGGCAACGTTGACGCCGGCGGCCATCAGCTCGGGCACGCGGGTCAAACCGCGGCGTTTGGGGTAGGTGTCGTGACGGCCTTGCAGGGTGATGTTGATGAGGGGGTTGGCGATCACGCTCACGCCGGACTCGGCGATCAGGGGCAGCAGCTTGCTGACGTAGTAGTTGTCCATGCTGTGCATGGATGTGCAGTGGCTGCCTGTGACGCGGCCTTGCAGACCCAGGCGCTGGGCTTCGAAGGCCAGGGTTTCGATGTGGCGTGACAGCGGGTCGTCGGACTCGTCGCAGTGCATGTCGACCAGCAGGCCGCGTGCGGCGGCGATTTCACACAGCAGCTTGACGCTGGTGGTGCCGTCGGCCATGGTTCGCTCGAAGTGGGGGATGCCGCCCACGACATCCACCCCTTTGTCCAGCGCGCGCTGGAGGTTGTCCAGCCCGCCCTGGGTCCGCAGCACGCCGTCTTGCGGGAAGGCGACGAGCTGCAGGTCGATGTAGGGGGCGACGCGTTTTTTCACCTCCAGCAGCGCATCGACCGCCAGCCCGCTCGGGTCGCTGGTGTCGACATGGCTGCGGATGGCCAGCAGACCTTTGGCCACGGCCCAGTCGCAGTAAGTCAGGGCCCGTTCGATCAGTGCGTCCGCCGTCAGCAGGGGTTTGAGTTCCCCCCACAGGGCAATGCCTTCGAGCAGCGTGCCGCTCTGGTTGACGCGGGGCAGGCCGTAGCTGAGGGTGGCGTCCATGTGGAAGTGCGGGTCCACAAACGGTGGGCTGAGCAGGTAGCCGCCTGCGTCCAGCGTGTCATGGGCCGGGGCATTCAGGCCCGGCTGCACCGCCACGATGACCCCGCCCTGCACGGCCACCGACATGCCGGTGCGGCCGTCAGGCAGGGCGGCGTTGGTGATGAGCAGGTCAAGCAATTTTCCGTTCCACTTGGTGAAAAGGGTCGGTTGAACCCTTCAAGCAGGGGCCGCAGAACCGGCTTTGCCGGGCTGCAGGCGCAGCAGCCCCCTCGGGGGGCAGGGAGCACACGCAGTGAGCGACCGTGGGGGTCATTTAGTTCCAAAAATACGGTCGCCGGCGTCACCCAGGCCCGGCACGATGTAGCCGTGGCTGTTGAGTTCACGGTCCACGGCGGCGGTGTAGATGTGCACGTCGGGGTGGGCGGCTTGCAAGGCTTTGACGCCTTCGGGGCAGGTCAGCAGGCAGACAAACTTGATGGACTTGGGGTTCAGCTCTTTGAGGCGCTCCACCGCGGCGATGGCGGAGTTGCCGGTGGCCAGCATCGGGTCCACGATGACGATGTCACGCGCTTCCATGTCGTGCGGCATCTTGAAGTAGTACTCGACGGCGGTCAGTGTTTTGGGGTCGCGGTACAGGCCGACGTGGCCGACGCGGGCACCGGGCACCACGCTGAGCATGCCTTCCAGAATGCCGTTGCCGGCGCGCAGGATGGACACAAACACCAGCTTTTTGCCGTCAATGACCTTGAAGGTGTTGACCTCCAGCGGGGTTTCCACCTCGATGTCCTGCATCGGCATGTCGCGGGTGACCTCGTAGGCCATCAGCATGCTCAGCTCATTGAGCAGGGTGCGAAAGGTGTTGGTGGACGCGTCCTTGCGGCGCATCAGCGTGAGCTTGTGCTGCACCAGCGGGTGGTCAATCAGGTGGAATTTGTCGCCGTAGTTCGTCATGGATGTGGGGTGTGAATGTTCAGACATCTTCAAGAATCTTCAAGAATCTTCAAGAATCTTCAGAATACCGTGCCGTCGCTGTCGATATTCAAAGGTGGTGAGCCATTGTGCAGCCGCTGCGCCAGCACCCGGCCGGCCGCCCAGGTGCCGCCTTCCAGCACACAGGCCAGCGGCATCTGTTCGGCGCTCAGGCCCAGTTGGGTGCGTACCAGAGGGGCCAGCTCGTCCAGCAGGGCCACCGTCAGGGCGCGCCATTCCACGATCAGCTCGTCCCCGGGCTGGTGCAGGCGGTTGGCCTGCGCCGGGTCTTTGAGCTGCAGCACCCCTGCGTCCAGAAACAGGCCGCCGTTGCGGTACTCGGGCAGGCCGGTCAGCGCGTCCAGCCCGGTGACGGTGATACCGGCCCATTGCAGCGGTTCGATCAGCGAATAGCTGAGCCACTGACTGAGCTTGTGGAACGGCACCCAGCCACGCGTGACGGTGTCTTCGCCACCGGCGGCGGCCGTGCCGGCCCAGCGGTGTTCCCACACGTCGCCGGCCCGCACGCCCATCACCATGCTGCCGCTGGTCCAGATCGGGCCCATCGCCTGCAGCACATGCAGCAGCACGTCACTGGCGGCCACGCGGGTGGTGGTTCCGCCGACGGACAGGCGGTCGAACAG
>JBJXEI010000123.1:0-3617 GCA_046154065.1 Polaromonas sp.
CGTGGTCGCCGCAGGACTGCGCCGCGTCGTGGGACGACTGGTACAGCATGGCAATCAGCGTGGTGCGGGCGGTGAAGTCACGCAGCGTGTCGGCCAGCAGGCTGTTGCCCAGGCATTCGGCCAGGCAAACATGAAAGTCACCGAGCAAAAAGCTGCGCAGCCCCACGTCGGTGCCCTTGACGGCGGCTTTTTCGCGGCTCAGGTGGGTTTTGAGTTGTTTGACGGCGGCCTTGCTGACGCTGGTGGTGCAGCGGATCAGCCCCATCTCGATCACCCGGCGCGCCTCGAAGGCTTCACGGGCCTCGTCCTGCGACGGCTCGATCACATACCAGCCCCGGCGGCTGCTGACGGTGACGATGCCGCGTGCGGCCAGGCGCATCAACGCCTCCCGCACGATGGTCCTGCTGCAGTCAAACAGCATGGCCAGCTGCTGCTCCCCCAGGCGTGCGCCGGGGGAGAGTTTTTGCGCCATCACGGCTTCGATGATGCGGGTGCTGATGTCTGAGGCGGAAATGGTCATTGCCTCACAACATGCATTTAGCGTGCCACTGGTATACAAGATTGATGCACCAAATAAGCCCATCTGGTGCACCAGTTGGCGCAATCCTGGGGCGATCTGGTGGCGGTGGCCGGTGCGCTTTGCACCGCATTGGCGCGCCGGTCCCGCAAGCGACAGGTTTTTATCGGTGCCTTCCCCGATGCTTTGGCGCACCAGCCGCAGTAGGCTTGGCAATCGGCAGCCACTGCCCCATTTTTGGAGCTTCCCCCTGATGACCTCCCCCGCCACCGCCACCGCCACCGCCACCGCCACCCCGGCCGACACGTCCACTGGTTTCCCGGCCCACCAGCGCCACTACCAGTTCTGGCCGAAGCGCCTGCCGCGCCACATCAGTGCGCCCGCCACGTCGCTGTGGCACAACCTGGCCATCAACGCGCTGCGATTCCCGGACAAGCCTGCGCTGGTGTTTTTCAACAGCGTGCTGACCTACCGCCAGGTGCAGCAGCAGGCCGAGCGCCTGGCCGCCACGCTGGTCAGGGGCGGCGTGCAGCCCGGTGACCGGGTGATTTTGCTGATGCAGAACTGCCCGCAGTGGGTCATTGCTCACTTCGCCATCTTGCGGGCCAACGCCGTGGTGGTGCCGGTCAACCCGATGAACCGGGCCGAAGAGCTCAAGCACTACATCACCGACCCGGACGTGAAATGGGCGATCACCGCCGGGGACCTGGCCGGCGAGCTGGCCAAGGCCAACGACCAGCTGGCCCCGGCCGAGCAGCTCACGCACATGGTGGTGTCGCATTACAGCGATGCGTTTGACATCCTAGATACCACCAGCCCCATGCCCGCCGCCTGGCAGGATTGGCTGGGCACGCAGCACCCGCTGCCCGTGTTGCCGCACGGCGAGGTGATGCGCTGGGCCGACGCGCTGGCCACCCCCGCGGATGACCTGCCACCCCACACCCGCACCCCGCAAGACCTGGCCGTGCTGCCCTACACCAGCGGCACCACCGGCCTGCCCAAGGGCTGCATGCACACGCACGCCAGCGTCATGCACAACGCCGTGGCCACCGCGCTGTGGGGCGGCGGCAATTTTGAAAACGTGATCTTGTCCGTCGTGCCCATGTTCCACATCACCGGCATGGTGTCGGTCATGCACGCCACGATGTACAGCGGCAGCACCCTGGTCATCATGCCCCGTTGGGACCGTGAGCTGGCCGGGCACCTGATCTCACGCTGGCGTGTCAGCCACTGGACCAACATCCCCACCATGGTGATTGACCTGCTGGCCAGCCCGAACTTCGCCCAGTTTGATCTGAGCAGCCTGGTCTACATCGGCGGAGGCGGTGCGGCCATGCCGCAGGCCGTTGCCCAGCGCCTGTGGGAGCAGTACGGCCTGCGCTTTGCCGAAGGCTACGGCCTGACGGAGACCGCCGCGCCGTCCCACAGCAACCCGCATGACGCGACCAAGCAGCAGTGCTTGGGCGTGCCGTTCATCAGCGTGGACGCCCGCGTCATTGACCCGCTCACGTTGCTGGAGGTGCCGCAAGGCGAGCAGGGTGAAATCATCATGCGGGGCCCGCAGATTTTTCAGGGCTACTGGAAACGCCCTGACGCCACGGCCGAGGTCTTCATGGAACTCGACGGCCAGCGCTTTTTCCGCTCTGGCGACCTGGGCCGGGTGGACGAAGACGGCTACTTCTTCATCACCGACCGCCTCAAACGCATGATCAACGCGTCCGGTTTCAAGGTCTGGCCGGCCGAGGTCGAAGCGCTGATGTTCAAACACCCGGCCATTCAAGAGGCCTGCATCATCTCGACGCGCGACGCCTACCGCGGCGAGTCCGTCAAGGCCGTGGTGGTGCTGCGCGCCAGCCACAAGGGCACGACCACCGAGGACGACATCATCAGCTGGTGCAAAGACAACATGGCCGCCTACAAATACCCCCGCGTGGTGCAGTTTGTCGACGCGCTGCCCAAAAGCGGCGCCGGCAAGGTCATGTGGCGCGCGCTCCAGGAGGCTGAGGCCAAGGCCGCCTGAGCCACCTCAGCGCGCCCAGGGGCTTCGGGATAATGCGCGCCACCATGAAGCCATCCCACCCGAAACCCCCTGCGCCCCCCTTGGCCAAGCCACTCGATGGCTGGCGGCTGCGCTGGTACACCGTCATTTTTGAGGCGGACACCCGCGCCGGCCGCCGCTTTGACCAGGCCTTGATCGCATTGATTCTGGTCAGCATCGCCGTCGTCATGGCCGACAGCGTGCAGGCCCTGCACCGCCTGTACGGGCCGGTGTTCAACACGCTGGAATGGTTTTTCACCGCCGCCTTCACCGCCGAGTACATCGCCCGCCTGCTGAGTGTGCGCAAGCCGCTGCAGTACGCCACCAGCTTTTTTGGCGTCATTGACCTGATCGCCCTGATGCCCACCTACCTGGCGCTGTTTTTCCCCGAGCTGCAGGTGCTGATGGACGTGCGCGTGTTGCGCCTGCTGCGGGTGTTTCGCGTCTTCAAACTCGCCGCTTACGTGGCCGAGTACCAGTTTTTGGGCCGCGCCCTGGCCGCTAGCGGCCGCAAGATCATGGTGTTTTTGACCGCCGTGCTGATGGTGGTGCTGGTCATGGGCACCGTCATGTACGTGGTGGAAGGCCAGGCCAACGGCTTCACCAGCATCCCGACCTCGGTGTACTGGGCCATCAGCACCATCACCACCGTCGGTTTTGGTGACATCACCCCCAAAACCGACCTGGGCCGGTTGATTGCGTCGGTCATGATGCTGATGGGTTGGGGCATTCTGGCCGTGCCCACCGGCATCGTCACCGCCGAGATGGCCATGCAGCGCCGCAACGACCCGCCCGCTGCGCCCACCACCCGCACCTGCCACGAGTGCCTGACCGAAGGCCACACGGCCGAAGCCGA
The DNA here is from genome assembly GCA_046154065.1 of Polaromonas sp. GTDB lineage: Bacteria > Pseudomonadota > Gammaproteobacteria > Burkholderiales > Burkholderiaceae_C > Polaromonas. Next base: position 3,412 of record JBJXEI010000123.1, read on the forward strand.
CTTCTGCTTTCACTGCGGCGCACCGCTGCCTGCCTACCAGCATCAACGCAGTCAGTAGATTGCTATGAATTAAGGAGCGGTCCGGGCAATGGTTGCCTAGGCCGGCGGGTGATTTGGTCTTGAAACTGGGTTGTAAGCCCTTAAAATTTAACTTGCAGGTTAAATTTAGGTGCTTTTTACCGGTGTGAAGCGTAAAACCTGCATTT
>JBJXEI010000124.1:0-65477 GCA_046154065.1 Polaromonas sp.
GGAAAGTCGGTCGTGATGAACAAGTCCGACGCCGACTTGTCTACCACCACCTGCAGCAGCCGCCTGAGTGTTTCCTGGTAGTTCATGGGAATCCTGTGTTGGATAAAAAATGCATGGAAAGCTTGGCACAAGTATGTAGCACTAAAGCATCCACCCACCAGCTTTTTCAGGCCACACGCGCGCTGTTTCTGGCCCGTGGGCGACCGCAGCGAACGGGTTTCAATTCTGACAGCCTGCGGCCGCTGGCGGGAAGCCCCCCACGAAATTGGCCTGCAGATGCGCCACAAAACACTGCACTGCTTTGGGAACCTGCGGTGACCAGGCCCGCAGCGCGTAGATGCGCTCGCCAAAAAAGCCTTGCACTTGCCAGTCGGGCAGCAGCTCGACCAGCGCATCTCCGGCGGGCACGCTGAAGTCGGGCAGCAGGCCGATGCCCAGCCCCGCCAGCAGGGCGTCGCGCAGCACCTCGCTGTTGTTGGCCTTCAGCGGCCCCTTGATGGGGACGCTGACCCGTTCGCCGCCGCTGTTTTTCAGCTTTTTACCCCCGGCTTTTTTCTCGAACAGCCAGGTCGCGCCGTGGCTTCGGCCGGTATGGCCGAGTTTGCCGGTCTGGCTCAGGTACAGCAGGCAGTCATGGCCGGCCAAATCCGACGGGTGGCTGGGCAGGCCACGCCGGGCGACGTAGGCGGCGCTGGCCAGCAACACCGAGCGGGTGGCGCACAAGGCCCAGGCCCGGTGCGTCTCGGGCGGGGTGCTGGTGTGGCGAATGGCCAAATCAAAACCTTCGGCGGGCAGGTTGACGAAGCGGTCAGTCAGGTCCAGCTCGATGGCGATCTCAGGGAACTGCCGCAAAAACGTGGCCACGCAGGGCGCCAGGTGCTGGCGGCCCAGCGCCACCGGGGCCGTCACACGGATCAGGCCACGCGGCGCACCGACCAGGTCGCGCACGCTGCTGTAGCCGTCCAGAATGCGGCTGAAGGCGGGCTGCAGCTCGTCCACCAGCTGCTGGCCCGCATCCGTCAGGCCGACCGAGCGGGTGGTGCGCCGCACCAGCGTGAGCCCGGCGGTGCGCTCCAGCTCACTGATGCGGCTGCTGACCGAAGCCTTGGACAGGCCCAGACGGCGTGCGGTTTCGGTGAAGCTTTGGGTCGCGGCCAGCACCGTGAGCAGGTGCAGGTCCGCCACCAGAGGGGCGAGTTGGTCAGCAGACATAGAGGTTGGACGGCCGTCCATTGTTCATTTAGCTGAACAATGTAATTGCAAATCCGGGGCTTATCAAGCTGGCAGGTGCGCCCTAGACTGGCGTGACTTTTAATTTGCACCCCCACTGTTCAGGAGACACCATGTCATCAACGCCCATGGCCATCGGCCACTGCATCGGCGGCCAAGCCCACCCCGGCACGTCGGGCCGCAGCCAGAACGTGTTCAACCCGGCCACCGGCGCGGTCACGGGCCAGGTCGCTCTGGCCAATGCGAGCGACGTAGGGGCCGCTGTGGCCGCCGCGCAAGCCGCCTTCCCTGCCTGGGCCGACACCCCGCCGATTCGCCGCGCGCGCGTCATGTACAAATTCCTCGAGCTGCTGAACGCCCACAAGGACGAGCTGGCCCACTGCATAACCGCCGAACACGGCAAGGTCTTCACCGACGCGCAGGGCGAGGTCTCGCGCGGCATTGACATCGTGGAATTTGCCTGCGGCATGCCGCAGCTGCTCAAGGGCGACTTCACCGACCAGGTCAGCACCGGCATCGACAACTGGACGCTGCGCCAGCCACTCGGTGTGGTGGCCGGCATCACGCCGTTCAACTTTCCGGTGATGGTGCCGATGTGGATGTTCCCGGTGGCCATTGCCGCGGGCAACACCTTTGTCCTCAAACCCAGCCCGACCGACCCCAGCGCCAGCCTGATGATTGCCGACCTGTTCAAGCAGGCCGGGCTGCCCGACGGCGTGTTCAACGTGGTGCAGGGCGACAAGGAAGCCGTCGATGCGCTGCTGGTGCACCCTGACGTGAAGGCCGTGAGTTTTGTCGGTTCCACACCGATCGCCAACTACATCTATGAAACCGGCGCCCACCACGGCAAGCGCGTGCAGGCCCTGGGCGGTGCCAAAAACCACATGGTGGTGATGCCCGACGCCGACCTGGACCAGGCGGTGGACGCGCTGATCGGTGCGGGCTATGGGTCGGCCGGTGAGCGTTGCATGGCCATTTCAATTGCGGTGCTGGTCGGTGACGTGGCCGAGCGTTTGCTGCCCAAGCTGCAAGCCCGCGCCCAAACCCTGGTGATTAAAAACGGGGTGAACCTGGACGCCGAAATGGGCCCCATCGTGACGCAAGCCGCGCACGAACGCATCACCGGTTACATCGACCTGGGGGTGCAGGAAGGTGCCACGCTGCTGGTCGATGGCCGAACCTTCACGGGCAAGGACGCGGGCGAGGGCTGTGAGGCCGGCTTCTGGATGGGCGGCACACTGTTTGACCACGTCACACCCGACATGCGCATTTACAGGGAAGAGATTTTTGGCCCGGTGCTGGGCTGCGTGCGGGTGGGCACCTTCGCCGAGGCGGTGGACCTGGTCAACGCCCACGAGTTTGGCAACGGCGTGAGCTGCTTCACCCGCGACGGCAACGTGGCGCGCGAATTCAGCCGCCGCATCCAGGTCGGCATGGTTGGCATCAACGTGCCCATCCCGGTGCCCATGGCCTGGCACGGCTTTGGCGGCTGGAAGAAAAGCCTGTTCGGCGACATGCATGCCTACGGCGAAGAAGGCGTGCGTTTCTACACCAAGCAAAAATCCATCATGCAGCGCTGGCCCGAAAGCATTGGCAAGGGTGCCGAGTTCGTGATGCCGACGGCGAAGTAACACCGCAGCCCCGCCATCATTTGCCCCCCGGGCCGTCAAGTCGCAAGATTTGACGGCCCGAATCGCTTGGAGGCAGCGTTTTCCCCTCTTAGAATTCGACGCTTGTCATGTAAGCTTCGGACAAGCGCCCGAAAAAAGCACAGTCGTTCGTTTATCGAATCGCTGCCGATAAAAAGCACACCATCTTTTGAGGAGAAACCCATGCTGATTGGGGTACCTGCCGAAATCATTGACGGCGAGACACGCGTCGCCATCACGCCGGAAACGGCCAAGAAACTCAAAGCGCAAGGTCACACGATCCGCATCCAGTCCGGTGCAGGCGTTGCCGCCAGCGTCACCGACGAGGCGTACACCGCCGTTGGGGCTGAGATCACCGACGCCGCTGGCGCGTTTGCCGCCGACATCGTGCTCAAGGTGCGTTGCCCCCAAGACAGCGAAGTGCCGCACCTCAAGGCTGGCAGTGTGATGGTCGGCATGCTGAACCCGTTTGACGCGACCGGCCTGCAGCGCCTGGCTGCGGCGCAGGTCACCTCATTCGCCCTCGAAGCCGCGCCGCGCAGCAGCCGCGCCCAAAGCATGGACGTGCTGTCGTCGCAAGCCAATATCGCGGGCTACAAGGCCGTGATGATGGCGGCTGAAAAATACCAGCGCTTTTTCCCGATGCTGATGACCGCTGCAGGCACCGTGAAAGCCGCCCGCGTGGTGATTCTGGGCGTGGGTGTGGCTGGCCTGCAGGCCATTGCCACGGCCAAGCGTCTGGGCGCGGTGATTGAAGCCAGCGACGTGCGACCCAGCGTGAAAGAACAGGTCGAATCCCTGGGCGGCAAGTTCATCGACGTGCCGTATGAGACCGACGAGGAACGCGAAGCCGCCGTGGGCGTGGGGGGTTACGCCAAACCCATGCCGCCAAGCTGGCTGGAGCGGCAAAAAGCCGAAGTCGCCAAACGCGTGGCGCAGGCCGACGTGGTCATCACCACCGCACTGATCCCCGGCCGCGCAGCGCCTGTGCTGGTCACCGAAGACATGGTCAAGTCCATGAAACCCGGCAGTGTGATTGTTGATTTGGCGGCACCGCAAGGCGGCAACTGCCCGCTGACAGAACCCGGCAAAACCGTGGTCAAACATGGCGTGACGTTGATCGGTGAAACCAACGTGCCCGCACTGGTTGCGGCCGACGCCAGCGCGCTGTACGCCCGCAACCTGCTCGACTTCCTCAAACTCATCATCACCAAAGAAGGTGCGCTGAATGTGGACATGGCTGACGACATCGTGGCGGCCTGCCTGATGACGCAGGGCGGCGACGTCAAACGCAAATAAGCCTCACCGCCCACGTCTTCGTCAACAAATTCAGAGCAGCCGGGTGGCTGCTCTTTCTGGAGAAACCCATGGATGCTGTCAGCCCCACCATCATCAACCTGATTATTTTTGTCCTTGCCATCTACGTGGGCTACCACGTGGTGTGGACCGTCACCCCCGCGCTGCACACACCGCTGATGGCGGTGACCAATGCGATTTCCGCCATCGTCATCGTGGGGGCCATGCTGGCCGCTGCGCTGACCGAAACACCGCTGGGCAAAACCATGGGCGTGCTGGCCGTGGCGCTGGCAGCCGTGAATGTGTTCGGTGGCTTTTTAGTGACCCGCCGCATGCTGGAGATGTTCCGCAAAAAAGAGAAAAAAGCTGCACCTGCCGCTGAAGGAGCCGCGAAATGAGCATGAACATCGTCACGCTGCTGTATTTGGTCGCATCCGTTTTCTTCATCCAGGCGCTCAAGGGCCTGTCCCACCCCACCACCTCGCTGCGCGGCAACCTGTTCGGCATGGTGGGCATGACGATTGCCATCCTCACCACGGGTGCGCTGATTGTTGAAATTTCCGGCGGCAAGTCCTTCGGCATGGTGTACGTGGTCGGCGCGCTGATCGTCGGTGGTGCCGCGGGCACGCTGATGGCCAAACGCGTCGAGATGACCAAGATGCCCGAGCTGGTCGCCTTCATGCACAGCATGATCGGCCTGGCAGCGGTGTTCATCGCCGTGGCCGCTGTGGCCGAACCGTATGCCTTCAACATCGCGGCCAAGGGCCTGCCAATCCCCACAGGCAACCGGCTGGAGCTGTTCCTGGGCGCGGCCATTGGCGCGATCACCTTCAGCGGCTCGGTGATTGCGTTTGGCAAGCTCAGCGGCAAGTACAAGTTCCGCCTGTTCCAGGGCGCGCCGGTCACCTTCCCGGGCCAGCACAAGCTGAACCTGGTGCTGGGCCTGATCCTTCTGGCCTTGGGCCTGACCTTCATGTTCACTGGCAGCTGGACGGCATTTTTTGCGATGCTGGCGCTGAGTTTTGTGATGGGCGTGCTCATCATCATCCCGATTGGCGGCGCAGACATGCCGGTGGTGGTGTCCATGCTCAACAGCTACTCGGGCTGGGCCGCAGCCGGCATTGGTTTTTCACTGAACAACGCCATGCTGATCATTGCGGGCTCGCTGGTCGGCTCGTCCGGTGCCATCTTGTCCTACATCATGTGCAAGGCCATGAACCGATCGTTCTTCAACGTGATCCTGGGTGGCTTTGGCGGTGACGCCACTGCGGCCGCCGTGGGTGGTGCCAAAGAGCAGCGCCCGGTCAAGTCCGGTTCTGCCGACGACGCAGCCTTCATCCTGGGCAATGCCGAGACCGTCATCATCGTGCCGGGTTACGGCCTGGCCGTGGCGCGTGCGCAGCACTCCGTCAAGGAGTTGGCCGCCAAGCTGACGGAAAAAGGCATCACCGTGAAGTACGCGATTCACCCGGTGGCAGGGCGCATGCCCGGCCACATGAACGTGCTGCTGGCCGAGGCCGAAGTGCCTTATGACCAGGTGTTCGAGATGGAAGACATCAATGCCGAGTTTGGCCAGGCCGACGTGGCCATCATTCTGGGCGCCAACGACGTGGTGAACCCGGCCGCGCACGTCAAGGGCAGCGCGATCTACGGCATGCCGATCCTGGAGGCCTACAAGGCCAAAACCGTGATCGTCAACAAACGCTCGATGGCCGCCGGTTATGCCGGCCTGGACAACGAGTTGTTCTACATGGACAAAACCATGATGGTCTTCGGCGACGCCAAGAAGATCATCGAAGACATGGGCAAAGCCATCGAGTGAGCCCTGGGCGACAACCTTGCGTCTTCTGTCAGGGAAAACGCAGGGGATTGAGCCGGTGCGGGCCGTGAAAATTCCGGACAGTCAAATAATAAATTTTGGAGACAACAAGCATGAGTGCAGAGATGAATTCGCAGACTTCCGGGGCCGCCACGGATCGCCCATGGCTCAAGGCCTACCCACCAGGTGTGCCCCATGACCTGGACACGTCCCAGTACCCCAGCCTGGTCGCGCTGATGGAAGAAAGCTTTGGCCGCTACAAGGACCGGGTGGCCTACAGCTTCATGGGCAAGGACGTGACGTTTGGTCAAACCGACCAGTTGTCGCTGGCCTTTGCTGTGTACCTGCAAAGCCTGGGCCTGGTCAAGGGCGACCGCATTGCCATCATGATGCCGAACGTGCCCCAGTACCCGGTGACCGTGGCGGCCATCCTTCGCGCAGGCTTTGTGGTGGTCAACGTCAACCCCCTCTACACCCCGCGCGAGCTGGAGCACCAGCTCAAGGACTCGGGCGCCAAGGCGATTGTCATCATCGAGAACTTTGCCCACACGCTGGAGCAATGCATTGCCAACACGCCTGTCAAGCATGTCGTGCTGTGCGCCATGGGCGACCAGTTAGGCCTGCTCAAGGGCACGCTGGTCAACTACGTGGTGCGCAACGTCAAAAAAATGGTGCCCACGTTCAATCTGCCGAGCGCCGTCCGCTTCAATGATGCGGTCTCGCAGGGCCGCCAGGGCGACCTGAAGCGCCCTGAACTCAAGCCCCATGACGTGGCGGTGCTGCAGTACACCGGCGGCACCACCGGCGTGTCCAAGGGCGCCGTGCTGCTGCACAGCAACGTGATCGCCAACGTGCTGCAGTCTGAGGCCTGGAATGTGCCCGCCATGTCCAGCCTGCCTGCGGGCGTCCAGCCAGTGGCGGTCTGCGCATTGCCGCTCTATCACATCTTCGCTTTCACTGTGAACATGATGCTGAGCATGCGCACCGGCGGCAAAAACCTGCTGATCCCGAACCCGCGTGACTTGCCAGCCGTGCTCAAGGAACTGTCCAAACACAAGATTCACAGCTTTCCCGCCGTCAACACGCTCTTCAACGGGCTGGCCAACCATGCTGACTTCAACACCGTGGACTGGTCACATCTGAAGATCTCGCTGGGTGGTGGCACCGCCGTACAGGCCGCCGTGGCCAAGCTGTGGCTCGAAAAAACCGGCTGCCCGATCTGCGAGGGTTACGGCCTGAGCGAGACCTCCCCATCTGCCAGCTGCAACCCGACCAACAGCAAAGCCTTCACCGGCACCATCGGCGTGCCGATTCCAGGCACCCGGTTCAAATTGCTGGACGACGACGGCCATGAAGTGCCGATGGGCCAGCCCGGCGAGATCGCCATCAAGGGCCCACAGGTCATGGCCGGTTACTGGCAGCGCCCGGACGAGACCGCCAAGGTCATGACAACCGACGGCTACTTCAAGTCTGGCGACATCGGCGTCATGAACGAACAAGGCTTCTTCAAGATCGTGGACCGCAAGAAAGACATGATCCTGGTCAGCGGCTTCAACGTCTACCCGAACGAGATCGAAGAGGTCGTCAGCCAGTTGGCTGGGGTCATGGAATGCGCCTGCGTCGGGGTGGCTGACGACAAAACCAGTGAAGCCGTCAAGCTGGTCATCGTCAAGAAAAACCCGGACCTGACCGAGGCCGATGTGCGCGCCTACTGCAAGGAAAACCTGACCGGCTACAAACAGCCCAAGGTGGTGGAGTTCCGCACGGATCTGCCCAAGACACCGGTCGGCAAGATCCTGCGCCGCGAGCTGCGCGACAAAAAGTAAACTGCCACCCGTCGCACCTCGGTGTGACTCCAACGACAAGGGCGACATCAGAGCGCCCTTTTTCACGTCCGCCCGCCTCCAACCGACCCACACCATGACCCTCGCCATCCTCAGCGCCCTGCCCGACGAACAGCGCGGCCTGATCGAACAGCTGCACCAGCCCCAGCAAATCCTTCACGCCGGGCGCGTGTTCTGGCTGGGGCAGTTGCAGGGCCATGCGGTGGTGCTGGCGCTGTCCAACATCGGCAAGGTGGCTGCGGCCACCACGGCCACAGCGTTGATTGAAAAGTTTGGTGCGCGGCGCATCGTCTTCACCGGTGTGGCGGGCGGCATTGGGCCCGGCGTGCAGGTGGGGGACCTGGTGGTGGCCCAGCAACTGGTGCAGCACGACATGAATGCTTCACCGCTGTTTGCACGCTATGAAGTGCCGTTCTACGGGCAAAGCAGTTTCACGGCCGACCCGCAGTTGACCCAGCAGCTGCTACAGGCCTGCCGCAGCGCGATGCACGCCCTGAGCCAACCCGGCACGGTTCACCACGGCCTGCTGGCCAGCGGCGACCAGTTTGTGAGCTGCGCACAAGCCGCCCACACCCTGCGCCATGACCTGGCGCTGGCCGGGCATGACGCGCTGGCCGTTGAAATGGAAGGGGCGGCTGTGGCGCAGGTGTGCCATGACTACGGCCTGCCGTTTGCGGCGGTGCGCACCATCTCGGACCGCGCCGACGCCAGCGCACCTGTTGATTTCAGCGTGTTTGCCCGCGACGTGGCCAGCCGCTATGCCTGCACCATCGTGCATGAGTTGCTCAATTTGCTACCAATTAGATAGCTAAACAGGCAATCAAAACCTAGGCTATCGGGTGATTCAGCTTAAAAACACCCTCGACAAGCCTACTTCAGCCAGCCCCGGCGCCGGAAGTACCACATGGGCACCAGTGCGCTGATGGCCATCAGCATCAGCGCCATGGGGTAACCCGCCGTCCATTCCAGCTCGGGCATGAACTTGAAGTTCATGCCGTAGCTGCTGGCCACCAGCGTCGGCGGCAGCAGCGCCACGCTGGCCACCGAGAACAGCTTGATGATCTTGTTCTGGTTGATGTTGATGAAACCCACGGTGGCGTCCATCAGGAAGTTGATCTTGTCGAACAAAAACGCCGTGTGCGAGTCCAGCGAGTCGATGTCGCGCAGAATCTGCCGCGCTTCCTCGAACTGCTCGCCAGTGAGCATCTTGCTGCGCATCATGAAACTCACGGCGCGCCGCGTGTCCATCATGTTGCGGCGGATGCGGCCGTTCAGATCTTCGTGGCGCGCTATCGCGCCCAGCACCTCACCGGCCAACGCGTCCGTCACGTCGCCCGACAGCACCTGCGCGCTGACCTGTTCCAGGTCCACGTAAATGCCTTCCAGCGTGTCGGCCGAGTACTCGGCGTCCGCATCAAACAGCTTGAGCAGCACTTCCTTGGCGTCTTCGATCAACCCCGGCGCACGGCGCGCCCGCATGCGCAGCAGGCGAAACACGGGCACGTCCTCGTCGTGGATCGAAAACAGCACACCCTTGCTTTTGAGGTCGTCGTTGACCAGGTTCAGGATGAACGCCACCCGCACCGTGCGCGGGTCGTCCTCATCGGCGACCAGAAAGTCAGACCGGATGTGCAGCTCGCCGTTGTCTTCTTCGTAAAACCGCGCGGACTCCTCGATGTCCTCGTCCATCGCGTCTTCAGGAATCGACAGCCCGTAGTACTGCTTGATCCAGCGTTTTTCTTCCAGCGTGGGGGATTCGAGGTCCACCCAGATCGGCTGGAACTTGGACAGCTCTTCCAGCGATTCGATCTCTTCCTGGAAAAGGCGGCCATTGGCCAGCGTGAAAATATTGAGCATGATGCGGGCCTAGCAGTCCGTCCCTGCGCAGGGACCGGACAAAAAACGGAGAAAAGGGGGAGGGAGCGGCCGCTTTCAACCCCACAGAACCGTTGCCAGTTGCGGTGTTGAAAGCTAGCGACTCGGGCTGCTTTCAAGTGCTGTTTTCAAGGATTTCTCCGTTGTGAATCTGCTCGGATTATGGCATTTACGCCCCAGGGCAGGCCCGTGCGCGCGATGGCCACTGCGTCAAAAAAATTTGTTTTTCAAATGCCCAGGCAACCCGATTTTTTTCACACGGTTGCAATATTTTTAGCAACCGAGGTTGCAATCCATGCCAGTCAGGCGCATAGTTATTTCCAAGCAAGTGTCCCCGTCTGCTGCCACACCGCCCTTGGTGCGGCAGTGTTTTCAACCCAGTTCCTTCCCAGGAAAAGGAGTGTTTCTATGAATCTGACGATCAGCGGCCATCACCTTGAAGTTACCCCCGCCTTGAGAGGGTATGTCACCAGCAAGCTCGACCGGATCACCCGTCATTTCGACCAGGTGGTGGACGTCAAAGTCCTTCTGACCGTAGACAACATGAAAGAAAAAGACGCTCGCCAACGCGCTGAGTGCAACGTCCACGTCAAGGGCCGCGATTTGTTTGCTGAAAGCTCCCACGCTGACCTCTACGCCGCTGTTGACGACCTGACCGACAAACTGGACCGGCAGGTCGGCCGCTACAAAACCAAAGCTCAGGACCATCACCACATCGCTGCCAAGCGCCAGCTGTCCTGACCACACCACCTGTAAAGTGCTTGGACCATCCGGCCTGAAGGGCTTGAGAAGCCTGCACTTTCCCAAGCCCACACCACAGCCGCTGGCACCTGCCAGCGGCTTTTTCATGCCCTTCTGGTTTTGTTTCAAGGTGTTCGCGCGGTTGCATCGACGGCCAAGCCGCCGCAAAGTGCATAATTCGGCGATTAAAAGATCGTTATGAACCGTCTTTCGCAAATATTGCCCCCCACCCAAGTTCTGGTCAGCGTTGAAGCAACCAGCAAAAAGCGCGCTTTTGAAGAAGCCGGTTTGCTGTTTGAAAACCAGCGTGGCCTGAACCGCGCACTGATCACCGACAGCCTGTTTGCCCGCGAACGCCTCGGCTCGACCGGGCTGGGGCATGGCGTTGCCATTCCGCACGGCCGCATCAAAGGCCTGAAAGCGCCGATGGCCGCCGTGTTCTCCCTGCAGGCACCGATTGGCTTTGACGCCCCCGACGAGCAGGCTGTGGGGTTGCTGATCTTTCTGCTGGTGCCGGAAGCCGCCACCCAGAAACACCTCGAGATCCTGTCCGAGATTGCCGAACTCCTGAGCGACGCTGCACTGCGTGAACAGCTCAAAACCAGCACGGACGCAGCAGCCCTGCACCAGCTGATCGCCTCCTGGCAGTCGGTTCACGCGGCCAGCAACTGAAGTGCGCGAGTGCGTGATGGCCCGCCCCGCCGGGCCGCCCCACAACCCTCAATGACGACCCCACTGACCAGGCGCTGACCTGCCCCGACCATGAAACCCACCGTTGTCAGCGCCGATGTGCTGTTTGAAGACCACCGTGCGACCCTGAAATGGGAATGGGTGGCTGGCCTGGGCGCCTCGGAGCGCCGCTTTGACGAAGTCGCCGTGCGGGCCGCACGCTCGGGGGCGGACCTGGTCGGCTACCTCAACTACATCCACCCCTACCGCGTCCAGATCCTCGGTGAGCGTGAAGTCGCCTACCTGGGCAACTGCAGCCCCGAAGACAGCGCCCGGCGCATTGCCCGCATCATCACCCTGGAGCCGCCGGTGCTGGTCATGGCCGACGGCCAGACCGCCCCTGACACGCTGCTGTCGATGTGTGAACGCGCCCAGTTGCCGATGTTTTCAACGCCGGAGTCGGCAGCGTTTGTTATCGACGTGCTGCGCGCCTATTTGTCCAAACACTTCGCCGAGCGCACCTCCATGCACGGCGTGTTCATGGACATTCTGGGCATGGGCGTGATGATCACCGGCGAGTCCGGCCTGGGCAAAAGCGAGCTGGGGCTGGAGCTGATCTCACGCGGGCATGGGCTGGTGGCCGACGACGCGGTGGACCTGTACCGCGTGAACCAGACCAGCATCGAAGGGCGCTGCCCCGACCTGCTGCAAAACCTGCTGGAAGTGCGCGGCATCGGGCTGCTGGACATCAAGGCCATCTTTGGTGAAACCGCCGTGCGCCGCAAGATGCGCCTGAAGATGATCGTGCACTTGGTGCGCCGCGAGACGCTGGAGCGCGACTACGAACGCATTCCCTACGAACCGCTGACCCAGGACGTGCTGGGCGTGCCGGTGCGCAAGGTCATCATCCAGGTGGAGGCGGGCCGCAACATCGCCGTGCTGGTTGAGGCCGCCGTGCGCAACGCCATCTTGCAGCTGCGCGGCATCAACACCTACCAGGAGTTTGTCGAACGCCACCGCCGGGCGATGGAAAGCGGCAACTAGGCGCCCATGCCGGGTCAGGCCGTGTCGGGCCTTGACGGCAAACTGTCACAAACAAGGCGGACACTGCGCGGACAACCAACAAGGGGAACCCTTTCATGTCCGCGCACCCACCTTTTCAGCATTTCAAACTGGCCAGCGCCCTTGGCCTGGCCCTGCTGGCCCTGACCGCTTGCGGCGGCGGCGACGACACGCCCGCAGTGGTGACCCCCGCCCCCACGGTGCAGGCTTTCAAGACGTTGGGTTTGGTCCAGCCGCTGGTGCTGGCACACCGCGGAGCGTCGGGCGCCCTGCCCGAAGAAACGCTGGAAGCATATGCCCGCGCCATCGACTTTGGTGCCGATGCGGTCGAGCCTGACCTGGTGTCGACGAAAGACGGCGTGCTGATTGCGCGGCACGACCCCAACCTCGACTACAGCACCGATGTAGCCAAGCACTCGGAATTTGCCAGCCGCAAAAAGACCACCACCGTCGACGGTGAGACGCAAACCGGCTGGTTTGCCAGCGACTTCACACTGGCCGAGATCAAGACGCTGGGGGCCACCATCACCGATGCCGAGCGCGACCAGAGCAACAACGGCAAGTTCAAGGTCATCACCTTCCAAGAGCTGATTGACCTGGTCAAAACCCGCAGCACGCAGCTGGGCCGCACGATTGCCGTGTACCCCGAAACCAAAAACCCCAGCTACCACCGCGCGCTGAGCCTGCCGCTGGAAGACAAGCTCATCGCGAGCATCACAGCCGCTGGCTGGAACAGCAAAACCTCGCCCGTGTACGTCCAGAGTTTTGAGCCGGGCAGCCTCAAAGAGATGAAAAACAAGGGCCTGCAGACCAAGCTGATCCAGTTGATCGACGCCGACGACTACGACCTCAAAACCGGCAAGCTGACCTACGCCGCCCCCTATGACCGCCCGTACGACTGGACGCTGAGCGGCGACGCCCGCCTGTTCAGCGCCATGGTCACGCCCGCCGGGCTGGCCGAGATCAAAACCTACGCCGATGGCATTGGCCCCTGGAAGCCCTACATCGTGCCGGTCAAAGGCACGCTGGACGCCTCGGGCAATGTGCGCGACCTGAACGGCGACGGCAAGGTCGACCTGCGCGACGCCAACACCCAGGCGCCCACCACGCTGATCGACGATGCCCACAAGGCGGGTCTGTTCGTACACGCTTACACCTTCCGCAACGAAGCACGCCGCCTGGCGCTCGACTACAAGGGCGACCCGCAGGCCGAATACCTGCAGTTCTACCGCCTCGGCCTGGACGGCCTGTTCAGCGATTTTGGTGACACCGCACTGGCCGCCCGCGCCACGTACCTCAAAGAGCTGGGCCGCTAAAAACAGCGTCCCGCAGCCTCACCGCAGCCTGTCTGCAACGCCCAGGCGCTGGCGGGTTCGTCCCCCAGCGCTTTTTGCGTTGCAGGCGTGTTTTATGGGTAAGCTCATGGGTTTTCACAGCCTCACTGCTTTCAGGAACCCCCATGTCCTCCATCACCCTTCGTTTTCTGGCCGAACCCAGCACCGTCAACTTTGGCGGCAAAGTCCACGGCGGCACCGTCATGAAGTGGATCGACGAAGCCGGCTATGCCTGCGCCACCCGCTGGGCGCGCCAGTACTGCGTCACCGTGTCCGTGGGCACGATCCGGTTTGAGCGCCCCATCCGCATTGGCGACCTGGTCGAGGTTGAAGCACGCCTGGCCTACACCGGCAGCACCAGCATGAACATCTCGGTCGAGGTGCGCGCCGGCGACATGAAAACCGGCCAGATGGAAAAAATCACCGCCTGCCTGGTGGTGTTTGTCGCCGTGGACGACGACGGCAAAAAAATGCCGGTGCAGACCTGGCAGCCCGCCACGCCTGGCGACATGGCACTGGCCGAGATGGTCAAGGCGCACCTGGACGCGGCCCGCAACATGCCCTCAGGCTTGTGACATGACGGCACACCATGCCTGACGCAGGCCATGCCGGCCCGGCAGGCCTGTCCGGGCGCGAGCTGGCGGCCGTGCTGGCCGTGGTGCTCATCTGGGGGATGAACTTTGTCGTGATGAAGGCCGGCCTGCGCGACTTCACCCCCTTCCAGCTGGGGGCCGCGCGGTACGTGCTGGCCGTGCTGCCTGCGGTGCTGCTGGTCAGGCCGCCGCGCATTCACTGGAAATGGGTGGTGCTGTACGGGCTGTGCCAGGGCGTGGGGCAGTTCGGGCTGCTGTTTCTGGCCCTCAAGGTCGGCATGACGGCGGCGCTGGCCTCGGTGCTGCTGCAAACCCAGGTGTTTTTCACCGCCCTGTTCGGTTTTATCCTGCTGCACGAACGGGCCAGCAAACCGCTGCAGCTGGGCATGGGCTTGGCGGCCATCGGCCTGGGCTGCTTTGCGATGAACTACCTGGCCCCCACCACGCCCGGCAACGCCGCCACCACCACCGTGCTGGGCCTGGTCCTGACCCTGTGCGCTGCCGCCATGTGGGCCAGCTCCAACATCGTGGCGCGCCAGGTGCAACAGCGCTACCAGGACTACTCACCGCTGGCGTTTGTGGTGTGGAGCAGCGCGGTGGCGATCCTGCCTTTTGTCGGTTTGTCACTGGCGTTTGACGACCCCGCCCTGCGCTGGCAATGGCTGAACGCCCGCGCCAGCAGCTGGCTGGCCGTGGCCTACCTCGGCTGGGTCGCCACCGTGCTGGGCTACAGCCTGTGGACCAGCCTGCTCAAACGCCACCCGGCCAACCGCGTCGCCCCCTTCAGCCTGGGCGTGCCCGTGGTCGGCCTGGCGGCGGGTGTTGGCTTGCTGGGCGAAGCCATCACCCCCTGGCAGTGGGCCGGCATTGCGCTGGTCGTGGCGGCGCTGGTGTGTGTGATGCTGGGTGGGCGGCTGGGAGCCAGAGCAGGCGCCCGCCGCTGAAACCCAAAACATCAAAATTGATAGCAGACCAGGCAATGAAAACCTAGGCAGACGGCCGATTTGATCAAAAAAAGCCCCCCAGCAGCCTGCGCAGGCTGCTGGGGGGCTTTTTGACGTGTTGGGCGTGCTTTCAGGCCATGAAACCCAGGTTGGTCGGGTAGTCCGCCCGACCTGCAGCGGTGCCGAAGCGACTGAGGTTGGGCAGGATGCCAGCCATTTCGCTGTCGGCCACGCCAAACCATTTGGCCAGGGTGGCGGCGTACTGGTCGACGGCGGTGGTGGGCAGCAGGCGGCCCTGGCCGACGTGCTGCTGGTCGTCGGCGGCGGTGGTGTTGGTCACGCTGACGGCGGGGGCGCTGCCGTAGAAGGCCTTGCCTTTGACGGCGCCGCCGACCATGAAGTGGTGGCTGCCCCAGCCGTGGTCGGAGCCGTCGCCGTTGCTGGTCAGCGTGCGGCCGAAGTCTGACGCGGTGAACGCCGTGACTTTGCTGGCCACGCCCAGCTCGACGGTGGCGTTGTAGAAGGCGGTCATGGCGTCGCTGACCTTGCCGAGCAAGGCGGGGTGGTTGGCGATCAGGTTGTCGTGCAGGTCAAAGCCGCCGATGGAGACAAAAAACACCTGGCGTTTGGTGCCCAGGGCGGTTCGCGCACCAATCAGCTTGGCCACGGTTTTGAGCTGGTCGGCCAGGTTGTTGCCGGTGGGGAAAGGCGTGGCCAGCGTGACGCTGTTCAGCCCGGCGGTGATGGCCGTTTCTGCCCCGACGGCGCGGGCAGTGACGCGGTTGTATTCGTTTTCCAGCGTGTGGGTGCGGCTTTGCTGCACCAGCTGGGCCATGGCGTTTTTCACGGCGGCGGAGTTGTAGACGTTGTTTTTCACGGCGTTGATCGGCACGGCGCCGCTGCTGCTGACCTGGTAGGACAGCGCGGTGTCGCCGGACAAAAACACGGCGTTGCCGGTCACATTGATGCAGGTGAACAGCGAGGTGCTGTTGGACGCCAGCGCCAGGTCCCCCAGGTTGCCGCCCCAGCCGACGGTGGAGCCTTCGGGGGACGAGGACTGCCAGATCGACTGCTGGTCGTTGTGGGAAAACAGCTTGGGCGGCAGCGGGTAGGTGCGGCGGTCCGAGCTGTTGTACTGCGCCCGCGTCAGGGGCACCACCAGCGGGCCGACGTTGAGCTGCACGGCGGCCTGCCCGGCGTTGAACAGGTTGGCCAGGCCGCCCATGGACGGGTGCAGGGCGTACTGCCGCCCGCCAGGCAGGGCCGTGGTGGGGTTCAGCAGCGTGGGCGTCAGCGCGGACTTGGCCAGGGCGATGCCGCCCGCGGTTTGCCCGGCCCCGCCGCCCCGGATGGTGCTGTACGCGTTGTAGCTGGGGTCGTCGTAGGTGACGACGGTGTTGGCGTAGTCGTTGCCGCCGTAGAAAAACACGCAGACCAGGGCCTTGTAGTCGCTGGCGTCGAAGGCGGCGGCTTCGCCCATGGCAGCCAGGTTCAGGGCAAAGGGCAGCGCGGTGCCCGTCAGGGCGAGTTGACCGGAGCGGCGCAAGAAAGCGCGGCGGCTGTGCAGGGCGGGGGTGATCAGGTTCATGGTGGGCGCCTTTTTATTGTTGTTACTTCTGGATCAGGTAGTCGCTGGCGGCCATGACCATCAACACGGCGGCGGCCACACGGTCGCGTTTGGCGCTGTCCGTGCTGGTGGCGGTCAGGGCGGTGGCGTTCAGCGCGGCAACGATCAGCGCCTGGTTGCCGGCCGACAGCTGCCCGGCGCACAGCAGCAGGTTCAGGCGACGCACCAGGGCGGCGGCGTCCAGCACCAGGGCCAGCTCGTCGGTGTAGGACACGGTGAGGTCAGTGGTGGTGGCGGCTCCTGAGGGGTTGTTGGGCAGGTCGGCAGCGTAGATGCGCATGCCGTCACGCAACTGGCTTTGCATGAAGTTGAGGTAGCCGCCCACGCTGCTTTCATTGACCAGCTGGAACTCGGGCGCAGGGGTGGCGCTGGCGCTCAGCGCGGTGGACGGCGGCACGTACCCGGGCCGGAAAAAGTTGAACACGCTGGGCGGGCGCAGCGGGCTTTGGCCCAGCTGGGTGCCGGGGCTGCTGAGGTCGCCGATCTTCCAGCTGCCGCGCGCGGACGTCAGGCCGAAGGTGCGGCCCCACTGCACAAAGCGCACCATGGGCTCACGCAGCTTGCCAAAGCCGTTCTGGCTCAGGCCGGCCGGGCCACGGGCTTCGTCGTCCAGCAGCACGGCACCAAACACGGCCAGCAAGTCGCCCCGCACGCCCCGGCCGTTGTCATTGAAGGCCTTGGCCACTCGCGCCACATAGGCCGGGCTGGGGTTGCTGGTGACCAGCCGCTGGATCATCTGCTTGCCAAAAAACGGGCCGACGTTGGGGTGGTTGAACAGCGTGTCGAGCGCGATCTTCAAGGCCGTGGTGCCGTCGGTGTTGGCCGGGATGGTCGTGCCCAGGAAGGTGGAGGCCAACGTGCTGTGGTTGGCAGCAGTCAGCGTCATGGGGGCGCGGACGATGTTGACGTGGGTGATGGTGCGGTTGCCGGTGACCACCGTGCTGGCGCCCTGCGTGGCGTCGAAGTTCCAGCCGGTGAAGACGCGGGCCAGGTTGGTCACGTCGGTGATGGAGTAGGTGTCGATCTTGTTGCCGCTGGCGTCGAGTTTGGCGGTGCCGTCCAGGTTGAGCTGGCTCAGGCCGATGGTGAACAGCTGCATCACCTCGCGGCCATAGTTTTCGTCAGGCACGCGGCCCCGGGCCACGTCTTCCTTCAGGTTGCCCCGGGTGTTGAGGTAGTAGCCCATGGCGGGGCTGAGCGTGACGCCCTCCAGCAGGGTGCGGTAGTTGCCAAACGCGTTGGCGGCCAGCATGTCCCACCAGGCGGCCACGGCCTGGCTGCGCCAGTTGAAGTCCAGACCGCTGAGCGACAGCACAAAAAACTCGGACAGCGCCAGCGCCACGCGCTTGCGCACCCCGTCTGGCGACGCCATGAGCTGGTGCCAGACCATGTAGTCACCCGGGTAGCTGTTGTCGTAATACGCGGTGGTGGTGTCCAGGCTGTCATAGCCCCGGCTGTTCATCCAGTCCCAGCCGGTGGGGCCAGCGGGTGCGGCGGCCTGCGCGGCCAGCCACGCGGCGTAGCCCTGGCTGCGCAGCGCGCTGATGCTGGCGTCACTGGCGTGAAACTGGGCCTGCAGCAAAAAGCGGGCGGCGTCCTCATCGGTGGCAGGTGCCGTGTAGGCAAAGGCGGACACCACGGGCACGGGGGTGGGTGGTGCGGCCGCCGTGCCACCGTCCGAGCCGCCACCCCCGCCACCGCAAGCGGCCAGCAGCGCAGCGGCAGCCACGCTGGCGGCCACAGCGGCTGATGGGTCACTGATCCGGCTGTCCATCTCGTCAGCTGCCACGGCGCCGTGTTCTTCTATTGTTTGCATTCCCGCCCCCTTGTTGTTCGATGGGCGAAGCTTAGGGGCTGGCGGTGACAACACCGCGTGAAAGCAAGGTATTGAAGTGCATCAACTGTTACGACGTGTAGGAAACGTCCTTCACATCAGTGAGCAACCGTCTGACAAGGCTTGATCAGACGGGTTACCCAATCATGGTTTTACATCGCGCGCCGCCGCGCAAACCGCACCACCGTGACACCGGCGCGCGCCTGCCGGGTGGACGGCATGACCAGCACGCAGTCGTCGTACGGCGTGGTGACGGGCTCGCCGTCGTTCCAGCCCATCACGGTGCCTGCCTGGGCGATGATCTCCAGGCCCCGGTAGGGCTCGGCAAAGCGGAACTGCGCGCTGCTGGCCACCACCGGGCCGGTCACGTCCAGCGCCCACTGCTGGGGCGCGCCAGGGGCCTGCCAGCCGGGCAGCTGCTGCGCCACGTCGGCCGCGCTCAGCACACCTGCGGCCTTCAAAAACCGGGCGCACTGGTCGTAAGCCACGTCGCGGCTGGCCAGGTCACCGTGGAAGCCGCATTCGACCAGCAGGGAACGGCAACCGTCCTCACCGTCCTGGCCTTCCAGCGCGCCAAAACGGCCAAAGTCCCGCATGCGCACGCCGTCCTGGTGCCCGGCGTCCACCACGATGTACTCGGGGTTGCCCATGGTTTTGGCCAGCGCCACATTGCGCGGCTGCAGGCCGGTCAGCAGCAGCGGTGCGGCGCGTTCGTGCATGCTGTGCAGGTCCAGCAGCCAGTCGGCCTGCGCCACAAAGGGCTGCAGCGCCAGCGCGCGGCGGCGCTCCTGCGTGCCGCCAGCCAGCAGGCGCTCGGGCAGCCACTGGCGGTTCAGGTCTTCGTCCACAAAGCGGGACGCGTCGTGGTCGGCCGGGTCAAAACGGTCAAACGCCGCCAGGTTGCAAAACGCCAGCGTCAGCCGCCCTTGGCGGGGCCGCACCCCGGCGTCCAGCAGGCCCTTCAGCGCCCAGGCGCCACACAGCTCGTTGCCGTGCACCAGCGCCGTGATGAGCACATGGCGGCCGGGCTGGGCTGCGTCAAATTGCCAGACGCCTTCGACCCCGGTGTTGCCGGCGCGCACGGCGCTGAGGTCGGGCACGGGCAGCTCAAATGAAACGGGGGTGGCGGTCATTCTTTGATCTTTGCAAACTGGACGATGCGCGTGTACTTGGCGGACTCCTGCGCCAGAAACTTCGGCATGTCGGTGTTCAGCGCCGACACGGTCGAGCCCGAGTCTTCGAGCTTTTTGCGCAGGTCAGGGCTTTGCAGCGACTCGTTGAGTGCCTTCTTGAGTTTGGCCACCACGGGCTCGGGCAAGCGGGCCGGACCAACCAGCGCAAACCAGATGTTGATGTCAATGCCCTTGAGGCGCGGGGTTTCGGCCAGCGCCGGAATGTCCGGCGTTTGCGCCGAGCGTTTGGCCTCGGTGGTGCCCAGCGGCACCACTTTGCCGCTGCGGATGTGCGTCAGCCCGCTGGACAGCACAAACACGCCAAAATCAATGTTGTTGCCCAGCAGGTCGTTGGCCAGCGGGGCCACACCGCGGTAGGGGATGTGCGTCATGAACAGGCCGCCCTGGTCCTTGACCATCTCGCCGGCCAGGTGCAGTGCGGTGCCCACACCGGACGAGCCATAGCTGTACTTGCCCGGGTTTTGGCGAACCTGGCCCATGAACTGCTCGACGGTTTTCACGCCGGACTTCTGAGAGGCCACCAGCACCATGGGCTGGGTGGCGACCAGGCCGATCGGCGTGAAGTCTTTGAGCCCGTATTTCACCGCGCTGGACACCAGCCCGGTGATGGCGATCTCATTGCTGGCGCCGACCATCAGCGTGTAGCCATCGGGTGCGGCGTTGGCGACTTTCTGCGCCCCAATCGCACCGCCCGCCCCGCCGATGTTCTCGATGATGACGGTCACGCCGAGTTTTTTCGACAGCTCGTTGCCCAGGGTGCGCCCGGTCAGGTCGGTGCTGCCACCCGCCGGGTAGGCCACCACCAGCGTGATGGGTTTGTTGGGGTAACTGTCGGTCTGCGCAAAGGCAGGCGCTGCGGCCATGGCCAGCACACCGCTGGCCAGCAAAACAAGTCGTCGGGAAACCATGGCAACTCCAGAAGAAATTAAATCTCTGCTGATTGTTGCGGGACACCCGGCGGTGCTGGTGCTGTTACGGCACAGGCTGCAGCTTTTTCAGCACAGGCAAGGCGTGCCTGCCGAGGTGGTCAGCGCTGCGTCATCGCCTGCCAGAAGCGCTCGGCCAGCGGGCTCAACGCGCGTTTGGGCCGGTAGGCGCGCACCTCGAAGGCCACGGCCAGGCGTGCATCGCCCAGCACCTGCAGCTGGCCCGCCTTGCAGGCCCCGGCCACCATGGACCACGGCAGCCAGGCCACGCCCAGGCCCTTGAGCGCGTACTCGTACACCGCGTCGGCCGAGTCACATTCCACCACCCGCCGCAGCGCCGGGGCCTGCGGGTGGTTGGCCAGGTGGTCCTGCACCAGCTGGCCCAGCGCCAGGGTGCGGCTGTAGGCCAGGTAGGGGGTGGGCCCCTTGCCGCCCAGCGGATGCTGCGGTTTGCCTTGCGCGCTGGCCCGGCTCACGGGCACCAGCTGGTCCTGGCCCAGGCTGTGGTGGCTGTATTGCCGGGCATTCAGGCGCACCGCCAGCAGCGGGTGGTGGTAGATCAGCATGAAGTCGGTCTCACCGCGCTCCAGCATCTGCGCGGTGTCGGTCAGCGCGCGGGTCAGGATGCGCACCTCCCCGCCGGCCAGCACCGGTTTGCAGCGCAGCAGCACGTCAGCCAGCAGCGTGCGGGCCAGGGTGCGGCCGGTGGCCAGGGTCACGGTGTTGTCGTCTCGGCCGGCGGCGTGCAGCAGCTCCTCGCGGGAGGCCTTGAGGTGGCCGACCATCTCCTGCGCGTTGTCCAGCAGGCTGAGCCCGGCGGCCGTCAGCGTGACGGGGCTGGTCGGGCTGCGTTCAACCAGCGGGGTGCCGGCCCAGGCCTCCAGCGCCTTGATGCGGCGGCCGAACGCGGGGTGCGTGACGTGGCGCAGCTCGGCCGCGCGGCTGAAGCTGCGGGTTTGCGCCAGCGCCACCAGGTCTTCCAGCCATTTGAGGTGCATGGCGGCCGGTAGCGTTGGGGTATGAATGAAGGCGTGGGGGTTTAAACGCGGGCGGCTTGCAGCACGTCACGCGTTTTCAGCGCTTCACGGCGGGCGGCGGCGGCAAAGTCGTCACCCGATGAGGCGTACAGAATCGCCCGCGACGAGTTCACGATGATGGGCCCGCCCGGACGGTCCCCGGCGCGCACGGTGGCCACCGCGTCACCGCCCTGCGCGCCCACACCGGGAATCAGCAGCGGCAGGGTGGGGGCCAGGGCGCGCACGCGTTCGATCTCGGCCGGGTAGGTCGCACCCACCACCAGCCCGAGCTGGCCGTTGAGGTTCCACGGGCCTTGCGCCAGGCGGGCGATGTGCTCGTACAGCAGGGGCTGGCCGTCCACGCTGGCCAGGCGCTGGTTCTGAAAATCATCCCCGCCGGGGTTGGACGTGCGGCACAGCAAAAACGCGCCCTTGCCGTGGTACTTCAGGTAGGGGGCGACCGAGTCAAACCCCATGAAGGGCGACAGCGTGACAGCGTCAGCGCCGTAGCGCTCGAAGGCCTCAATCGCGTACTGCTCGGCGGTGCTGCCGATGTCACCACGCTTGGCGTCCAGGATCACCGGCACGTGTGGGGCCACGCGGTGCATGTGCTGGATGAGCGCTTCGAGCTGCAGCTCGGCCCGGTGGGCGTGGAAGTAGGCGATCTGCGGTTTGAAGGCCACCACCAGGTCGGCCACGCTGTCGACGATGGCGGCGCAGAAGTCGTAGATTTTGCTGGCGTTGCCCTGCAGCTTGCCGGGAAAGCGGCTGGGCTCCGGGTCCAGGCCGACACACAGCATGGACTTGTTGTGCTGCTGGGCGGTGCGGAGCTGGTCGAGGAACAGGGGGGAAGACGTCGAGGAAGTCGAAGAAAGTGCTGAAGTCATGGCCCCGATTGTAGAAAGTGTCGAAACGCTGAAAAAGTCAGCCGCCGGGCTCGCTCGCCACGCTCGGACTCACGGCCGTCGCCATGCCCAGGCACAGGTCGTCCCAGGCCTTGGCCTTGTCGGCGGGGGTGCGCAGCAGGGGCTGCGCGTCATAAGTGACCACGGTGGGCACGCCTTGCAGGGTGTGCACGCGCCCGCGCAGCTTGCCCAGTGGTTCGGTGGTGTGCAGCAGGGCCTGCGCGGCCAGGCGGCCCATGACCAGCAGCAGGTCGGGCTGGTGGGCGGCGACCAGCGCAGCCAGCGGGGCGGCCAACGCCGACGGCGCGGCCATGTCGATGGGCCCGGGCGACAGGCGGCGCAACGGCACCAGCACCACCCGGCCCGGGTGGGCCAGGCGCGCGGCGCGCAGCATGTTGCCCAGCAGCTGGCCCGCGTCGCCGTCCAGCGGCTGGGCGGTGGTGGGCTCGGGGGGCGCTTCAGCCAGCACCAGCCAGCGCGGGCCGGGCTGGGGCGGCGCATCGGCAAACAGGGCGTGCGCGGCGTCGAATTGCCAGCGGGCCCCGGCCGGGGCGTCGTGGGGCGTTGCGGGCAGGCTGGGGGCGACCTGGGGCGGCATTTCAGCCTCAAAACCCGCAACTGCCTTGGTGTTGATTGCCTGTTCCGCTATTGATTCAATAGCAATCACCGGCACGGGCGCAGCGGGCGCGATGGCCACCAGCGGCGACCAGACGCGCACGCCGATTTCCTTGAGCATGGCGCGCTGGCGTTTGTCCAGCGGCAGCGGGGTGGCGGTGGTCATTCCTGTCATCGGGCCTCCAGGGCAAAACTCATGACCAGCGCGTCTTCACGCTGGTTGCGCCCTAGGGGGCCGTCGGGGTAGTAGGCCTTGCGCAGGCCGACGTGGCGAAAACCATAGCGCTCGTACACGGCCTTGGCGCGGGTGTTGCTGGCGCGCACTTCCAGCCACAGCCACTGCGCGCCCTGCCCGCGTGACCAGATCGCCAGGCCGTCGAGCATGACGCGGGCCCAGCCCTGCTGCTGGTGCGCCGGGGCCACGGTGATGTTGAGCAGGTGCACCTCGTCCACGCCTTTCATGGCCACAAAGTAGCCGAGCAGCGCCTGGTCGTGGGCCTGGGCGTCCGCGCACAGCAGCTGCGCCTGGTAGCCCGACTGC
The DNA here is from genome assembly GCA_046154065.1 of Polaromonas sp. GTDB lineage: Bacteria > Pseudomonadota > Gammaproteobacteria > Burkholderiales > Burkholderiaceae_C > Polaromonas. The sequence continues at coordinate 23,714 of JBJXEI010000124.1, forward strand.
AGCGAATCAGCGAAGTTGCCGCGGCTCCAGGGGTAGGTGTAGGCGCTTTGCTCCACCGCCACCACGGCGTCCAGCCGGTCCGGGGTCATCGGCTCGAAGCGGGCTTCACGGGCGCTGGCCTGCGGGGTGGGGGTTTGGATCACGGCGGTCATGGCGAGCGTCAAACCGGGGCCAGCGCGGCGGCGGCGAGTTTGTCGGCCTTGACTTGCGCCCGCTCCACCGTGGTTTGGGCCACCTTGTTGCGCACGTACAGCGGCAGCGCCTGGTCGGCGGGCACACAGTGGCCCCGTGCGGCCAGCGCCGGGGCCAGCCGCAGCATGGCGGTGGCGGTGGGCAGCGCGTCCACGCAGCGCAGCCCGGCCAGGTCCGGCAGGCGCTGGGCGTAGACGCTGAACACGTTGCCAGCCAGCACGTCTTGGGGTGTCACCACCAGGTGTTCAGGGCGGATCATCTGCACGCCGCCGCCCAGGTCATCGCCCATCAGCGCATCCACACCCTGCACGTACATCTCGTCCATGCGGGCGTCGAGCAGCGCGGTGATGCGCGGCGCGGCCACGCCCTGCGCGGCCAGCTGAAAGCGGGCTTCTTCGGCCAGCGCCCACAGCGTGGAAATCGGCAGCACCAGCACACTGCGGCCCTGCCCCGCGCCAAACGCCAGCCCCTGCGCCACAGCGCACGCGGTGCGCAGCCCGGTGAAGGACCCCGGCCCCTGGCCAAATGCAATCGCGTCCAGCGCGTCCAGCGTCAACCCGGCCTCGGCCAGCAGCGCCATCACGGCCGGGATCAAGGTGGTGGACGCCTTCGCGCCGCCCGGCCCGCTGTGCTGCCAGACCTGCACGCCGTCGGTCAGCGCCACCGACATCACATCGGTGGAGGTGTCAAACGCCAAAAAGCGGGTCATGGGAGGGTGCGTGGGGGTCATGAAGGGGTATTTTTAGGTCAAACAAGCCGCTAGCCTAGGTTTTGATTGCCTGGTTCGCTATACAAACCATAGCATTCAAACCAACGATCCGCAGCGCGCGACGCTCGATTATCCGGCCAGCCAAGCGTCATCGACCGGGCCGGATAATTGCCGCATGAACCTGCTGCCGCCCCTGCTGACAAGCCTGATCGCCACCGTGGCCCTGCTGGCCACCCCCGCCGTGGCCGCGCCCCTGCCGGCCAACAGCCTGCCGCCCGAGGTCGAAGCCCAACTGCTGCGCGCCAAGGTCCCGCGAGAGGCGCTGGCCGCGCTGGTGGTGGACGCGTCGCCGGGCAGCAAAACCGCCCCCTTGCCCACACCTCTGTTGACGCTGCGCGCCAACGCGGCCGTCAACCCCGCGTCCGTCATGAAGTTGGTGACCACTTACGCCGCGCTGGAGCTGCTGGGCCCGTCCTACACCTGGGCCACGCCGGTGTTCATCGACGGCACCATCGACGGCGGCGTGCTCAAAGGCAACCTGATTATTCAAGGCCGGGGCGACCCCAAGCTGGTGGTCGAACGCCTGTGGCTGCTGATGCGCCGCGTGCAGGGCCTGGGCATCAAAACCATCACCGGCGACATCCTGCTGGACCGCAGCGCGTTTGCGGCCAGCACGCAAAACCAGAACCCGGCCGACTTTGACGGCGAGCCGCTGCGCCCCTACAACGCCGCACCCGACGCGCTGCTGATCAACTTCAAGTCGGTGGTGATGACCTTCACGCCCAACGCATCGGCCGGCCAAGCGTCCCTGAGCATCGACCCGCCGATGGCCAATGTGCAGGTGCCCGCCAGTGTGCCGCTGCTTCAGGGGGCCGACTGCGGCGACTACCGGGCCGGCCTGAAGGCCGACTTCAGCGACCCGTTTCGCATCAGCTTCAAAGGCGGCCTGCCGGCCAGCTGCGGTGAAAAAACCTGGGCCGTGGCCTATGCCGACCCGGCCAGCTATGCCGAACGCGCCGTGCTGGGCATGTGGCAAGAACTCGGCGGCAAGCTGGGCGGCCGCGTCAAGGAAGGCCGCGCCCCCGCCGGGCTGCGCCCCACGTTCGAAGCCACCTCCCCGCCGCTGGCCGACGTCATCACCGACATCAACAAATACAGCAACAACGTGATGGCGCAGCAGCTGTTCCTCACACTCGGCCTGCAGGCCACCGGCACGGCCAGCGCCGAAGCCTCACGTGACGTGCTGCGCAGCTGGTGGCGGGAGCGTTTTGGCGACGCCGACCAACCGACGCTGGACAACGGCAGCGGCTTGTCACGCCAGGAACGCATCACGCCGCAGGGCCTGGCGCGCCTGCTGCAAACCGCGTTTGCCTCCGGCGCCATGCCCGAGCTGATGTCGTCCCTGCCGATTGCCGGGGTGGACGGCACGCTGCGCCGAAGCAAATCCCGGGTGTCCCAGGGCTGGGCGCACCTGAAAACCGGCACCCTGCGGGACAGCACCGCGCTGGCCGGCTACGTGCACACCCCCAGCGGGCGCCGCCTGGTGGTGGTCGCCATCGTCAACCACCCCAACGCGGCAGCCGCCCGCCCCGCACTGGACGCGCTGGTGGACTGGGCCGTCAAAGAAGGCACCAAGCCATGATGTTTGAACTGCACGACGTCGTCGGCACCCTCGCCGCCTGCCTGACCACCGTGAGTTTTGTGCCCCAGGCCTGGCTCAGCTTCAAAACCCGCGACGTCAGCGGCGTGTCCCTGGGCATGTACAGCGCCTTCACCGTCGGCGTGGCGATGTGGCTGGTCTACGGCCTGCTGCTCACCGCCTGGCCCATCGTGATCGCCAACGCCATCACGCTGGCGCTCGCGCTGGCGATTTTGGGGATGAAGGTGCGCTATGGGCGGTGACGGCGCCAGCCGCCGCGCCACCAAGCGTCCAACAGCTTGCCGCAACTCAGAGACCGCTCATCACCCATCAGGCGTAACCGGCAACCCCAGCGCCGCCAGCTCGCCCGACACCCGCTGCCAGGCCACGTCAAACCCGCCTACCCCCGTGTTAGCAGCGCGGGGCAGCTCGGCCAGCCGCAGCGCGTGGCGCACCCCAGCCAGTACGCTGTCAACCACCGGCACCGCCACCTGGGGCTGAATGTCAGCAGCCATGCCGGCCAGCCCGGCGCCACCCAGCACCACGGCCTGCACGCCCAGGTCCTGCGCGGCCTGCTGGCAGGTGCGGGCCAGCAGCGTGCGGGCGGCAACGGGGTCGGCCAGCAGTTCGGCCCCGGTGGCTTTGACCGTGACCACCCCGGCCAGCTGGTCGCCCACCCCCAGCGTGTGCGCCAACCGCAGCAGCATGGGCCGCCAGCGCTCACCCCCGGTGACCACGGCAAACCGGCCATGGGCGGCGGCTTCAATGAACGCCGCCTCGGCCAGGCCGGTGACGGGTGCGGCGCTGGCTTCGCGCAGGGCCAGCAGGGCCGGGTCGCCAAAACAGCCGATCAGCACCGCGTCTGGCGCGGGGTGCGGGCTGGCCAGCGCGGCGGCCCAGGCGTCCAGCGTGGCGTGGCCAGCCACCAGGTAGCTGGCTTCGCAGCTGATGTAGGGCGCGCCAAAACGCGCCGTGACCGCCCGCACCGCAGCGTGCGGCCCGGCGGCGTGCCGGGCGTACTGCAGCAGCAGGTCTGTGACGCGGGCGGTGGTGTTGGGGTTGATGAGAAGCAGTTGGCGCATAGGACGACTCGTTCAATCGGGCAACCGCAGCGATGCACGGACCATGCCTGTTCCGGGTATGGTGATGACTTCTTCGCCCCTCCCAGATCCGCCCACCATGACCCCAACGCCCAATATCCACTTTTACGAGCCCAAAAACGGCCACGGCCTGCCACACGACCCGTTCAACGCCATCGTCGGCCCGCGCCCGATTGGCTGGATCTCCACCCACAGCGCGGCCGGGGCGCTGAACCTGGCACCGTACAGCTTTTTCAACGCCTTCAACTACACACCACCCATCGTGGGCTTTTCCAGCATTGGCTACAAGGACACGGTGCGCAACATTGAAGCCACCGGCGAATTTGTCTGGAACCTGGCCACCCGCCCGCTGGCCGAGCAGATGAACCAGACCTGCGCCGCCGTGCCACCGGACACCAGCGAGTTTGAGCTGGCCGGGCTGACCCCCGCGCCGTGCCGCCTGGTGGCCGTGCCGCGCGTGCTGGAAAGCCCCGTGTCCTTTGAATGCCGCCTGACGCAAATCCTGCAGCTGCAGGGCCTGGACGGCGACAAAGTGCCCAGCTGGCTGGTGCTGGGCGAGGTGGTGGCCGTCCACATTGCCCAGGCCCAGCTCAAGGACGGGGTGTACGACACCGCCAACGCCGGCCACATCCTGCGGGCGGGTGGGCCGGCCGACTATTTCACGGTCGGGCCGGAACAGCTCTTCAAGATGTATCGGCCGCGCTGAACCCAGGTTTTTTGTCCAAAACGGTCGGCCGCGGGTTATCCCTGCGTAATGTGGACAACTTTGTTGATGAGCCCATGACAAGGTGGCCAAAGCACCATTTGGCGCGGGTTCAGTGGGGCATGCCTGTTTTTTAAGCAGGGTTGAATTCACCCGAAAAAGCGGCTAAAAAGGGGCGAAAAAATTTGGAACCCGCCCAAAAAGAACCCCAAAAACTGGTATGAAAAACACCGCCACCGGCATTCTGTCCACACCCTGCCGAGTTATCCCTGCGCATTGTGGACAAGTTTGTTGATGAGTGCCGGACAAGCTTGCCAAATCACCGCCTGGCGCGGCCTGGCGACACGTTGCCTGATTTTTAAGCGCCTTTAAAAATGTGGAAAAGCCTGGTTTCCAGCCCCTAATCCCTAGCACATCGGGCGCTGCAAACTTCAACGATCCACACCATGGTGAAGGGCTATCGCGACGTGGCACGCGCCCTGCTTGCTCTGCATCACTCAAGCTCGCCCTGAAAGCCCCATGTCCGCCCTCTTGCACCCCGAACCACTGACACCCCAGGCCTTCGCCGCCTACGGTACCGTCGTCGCCCCTTTTGCCCACGGCCAGCCCCCAGCGGGCGCACGCGCCATCAACGGCGGCACCACCTGGCGGCTGGACCTGCTGGCCGACCTGGACCTGCACCAGGGCGGCGGCACCCCCGGCCTGGCCGTGTACAGCGCCGCTGCCCGTGCGTTTCCGCTAGCCCTGGAGGAGATGGAACGCCACACCCAGGGCAGCCAAAGTTTTCTGCCCCTGGGCCATGCGCGGTTTGTGGTGGTCGTGGCCCCGGCCGGTGCCCCGCCAACGGCCAGCGACCTGAAAGCCTTCATCACCAACGGCCAGCAAGGCGTGGTGCTGCACCCCGGCACCTGGCACCACGGCCTGGTCGCGGTGGAGGCGGGCAGCTTTGCGGTGGTCGAGCGGCACACCGCGCGGGGAGTGGCGGTGGATTGTGATGTGGTGGGGGTGGGGCCTGGGGTTTGGTTGGAGGTGCAGTAGGCTCGTTGTGCGTCCCAACCTGCAACCAACCGAGCAAACCACCCATGACCACCCCCCACATCCGAGACTACGCCCCCACAGACCGCGATGCCTGCCTGGCCAGCTTCCGCTCCAACGTGCCCGCGTTTTTCAGCGCGCAGGACGAAGACTGGTTCATCAGCGCGCTGGACGAGCCGGACGGACCGAACTTTGTGGTGATATCCGGCGGCCAGGTTGTCGGCTTCGGCGGCTATGAGGTGTCCAGCACCTACAACCACGCGGTGCTGGTGTTTGGCCACATCCACGCGCAGTGGCACGGCCAGGGTTTGGGGTCATTGCTGCTGCAGCACCGCATTGCGCACCTGAAGGCGTACGGGCAGCCGACCAAGTACCTCATCATCGACACCACCATTCAGGTCACGCCGTTCTACGTCAAACACGGCTTTGACATCGTGGCGCACTGGCGCGCGGGGTTTCGGGATGGGGTGGACAAGATTGATTTGCGGCTGGTGTTGTTTTGACAGCGTTCTATAGAACGCTATAGAAAACTACAGTTGGCTATAAATCAAACGCCAGTTCAAACACCGGAAGCTCTATCACCACTGGATCACGCATGAACACCACCGCATGGACCTCTGAAAGCAGCGCTGCCAAACAGCACCTGGCCACGGCGGTTACCGTCATCGCTGGCGCGGCATTGGCCATCGGGTTTAGGCAATTCGAAGGCCCGGCGCTGAGCGGCAACTGGGCGGGCTTTTGGCTGGGCGTGGTGCTGCTGGTCGTGGGCGTGGGGATGTTTTTCTTCGGCGGCAAACAAATCATCACGGTCGAACCCAAACGCCAACGCATCGTCATCACCCGCCAGGGCCGCGTGCGAAGCCACACCCAACACATTCATTTCAACGACATCGCGGGTGTGTCCGTGGCTGAAAACGGCGACGCCGAAGGCGGCAGCGTGCGCTTTCATGTGGCCGTGACGCTGAAAACCGGCAAAAGCGTGGCGCTGTTTCTGGGGTTCTTTGAAGGCTCGCACAGCAGGCAAGCCATGGAGGCCAGGTGCCAGCGTTTGGTTGAATGCATGCGGCCGGCGGGCTAGTGTCGGGTCAGCGCCCATTTGTCGGGTTGCACATTGCCGCGTTGTAGCCGACGTCCGTTCTACCGCCCAGGCGCCTGGGCGCGCACCGACTTGAAAATATCAAACAACGGTCAGTCAACTGACGGTTGCGTTATATTGCCGGGCGATTCAGCGTTATTCACATAACACCCAAAACACCAAAGAGGATTTCATGGCATCAAGATCCGAGTTCTTTCAATTCATCATTGAAGAGTATTACAAAAACGATCTCAAACATGCAGCCTTTGTCACAGGGTACAGCGCCGCGGCCATCAACGCGTGGAGTTCTGGAAAAAAGACACCACAAAAAGCCACGATCAGTTATTTTCTTCAGTGCGCCTTTGTTCCAGAATTCAGAGTCATCACGGAATACAGCGAATTCGATCCCCATGTAGCGGTTCAGACCCAGCTCAAGAAAATGCTGGGCGAGCACACCAAAGACCCCGGTATTTATGCCTTCTACGACTCATTCGGACGCCTGGTCTATCTAGGGAAGGCCACGTCCCTCATGGCTGAGATCATCTCTGCACTGGGCAGACCTGTCACCATCAGCTTTCCAAAAGGCGTCAAACACCTGCCAGAAACAAGAAAGGAAGTCATTAAATTCATTTCAGCCTACGACGTTGGCGCAACCGATTGGGGCGACTATCCCAAACATGTTGAATCACTGATTCTTCGTATATCCAAGCCCATCTTGAACAAGAATATTGGCTCGTTGGACAAGGCTTTTAAAATGCCAAAAGACATCGAGCCTTGAGATGTCAATCCAGGCCAATAGTTTGAAAACCCCCTGCGATGTTCAGGCGATGACGTTGCGCTGAAAACTTGACGCGTTTAAATTCAAAAAAGTCGGTCACCCTGAACCCGTCTGAAAATATGGCGCAATACTTCAAGAGTATGGTCACAAAGGCGGGCGTGCCGTGTCAGCGCCTCATCAACTTCTCCCTGCGAGACGGCTTGGCGCAGCATCGCAAGCGTCAGACCCAGTGGCCGAGCGCTGGCTGACACCTGCTTAAAAAAGACAGCTTTGCCGCTGCGGGATCCATGTTCGATTCTGGAAGGGCATCTGCCAGCCAAAATTTACTTCGACCAAGCGCGCAATGTCGGTGCTGCGCCGAAGCACTTGCCACGACGTGAGCCAGCCCACGTGGCTCAACCGATCAAAAATCGACCTGTTTCAAGCCAAATCAGCCGATCGCCTAGGCGTTTAAATCCTGTACAGCTATCAATAACATAGCAAATCTCAGACCCCAGCCACCCGCGCCGCCATCGCCAACAGCGACGCGTCACTCCCCTTAGGCCCCAGCAGCGACAAGCCCAGCGGCGCGCCGTCTTTGGTGGCCAGGGGCATGCTGAGCTGGGGCACCCCGGCGTGGCCGGCGATGCAGAGCATGCGAATGGCGCGGTTGCGGTAATCCTCCAGGCTGGTGTCGAGTGACGCGCGCAGCGGGGCGATGTCGGGCATGGTGGGCATCAGCAGCACGCCGTCCGTGCCCAGCAGGTCGGTCAGCTGGGCGGTGAAGTCGGCGCGGAAGGCGCGGGCGGTGTTGACCTGCTCGTCGGTCACGGCCTTGGACCAGGCAAAGCGCTCGGCCACGCCGGGGCCCAGCGGCGGGGCGTAGCGTTCGATCAGCGGGCCGTCGGTCAGCCAGGCCTCGCGTGACTGCACGTAGCGGAAGTTCCAGTACATCGCGTCCCAGCTCTCGCGCACGGTGGTGACCGGGGCGGCGCTGCCGAAGATGGCCTGCACCCGGTCAATGGCGCTTTGCAGGGCCAGGCGGGCGGGCGCGTCGACCATGGCCCAGACGTCTTCAGGCCAGAGCAGGCGCGGGGCGGCGGGCAGCGGCGTGGCGTCAGCGCCGAGCAGCACCTGGCCCACACGCACAAAGGTGCCCACGTCCCGGGCGAACCAGCCGCAGGTGTCCAGGCTGGGCGACAGGTCCAGCACGGCTTCCAGGCTGATGCGCCCGTGCGTGGGGCGCAGGCCGTACAGGCCGCAGTGGTTGGCCGGGGCACGAACCGAGCCGCCGGTGTCGGACCCCAGCGCAAAGTCACACAGGCTGGAGGACACGGCCGAGGCCGAGCCGGACGACGAGCCGCCGGTGATGCGGTCAGGCGCCGCGCCGTTGATCGGGGCGCCAAAGTGGGCGTTGTTGCCGTTCATGGAGAACGCGAGCTCGTCGGTCACGGTTTTACCGACAAAACGCGCCCCGGCGTCGAGCAACTTTTGCACCGTGGGCGCGCTGCGGGTTTTGATGCCGGACATGGCCAACACGATGGGGCTGCCGCCGCCCGTGGGGTAACCCGCCACGTCAAACAGGTCTTTAACGGCGAAGCGCAGGTCACACAGCGGGCCGGTGGACGCGCTGGGCACGGGCACGTCGGGGTACGGAACAAACGCGTGGGCGGGGTCGTGCAAATGCATGGGAAGAGTCCGTTGGTTTGAAGTAGCTACTACGCGCCCCGCTTGTCATTGCGGACTCGATCCGCAATCCATAAAACCGTCGCCTTGCAAGCATCGTGCGGTTTCATGGATCCCGGGTCAAGCCCGGGATGACAGCTAATCAGGCGGCATGAGGTGTCCGTCTGGGTGGGGGAAGATCAGGCGGCCTGCAGCACATCGGTGTGAATGCAGCGTGCGCGGTGGCCGGGTTCAAATTCAACCACATCTGGCTGGGTGGCGTGGCAGGCCGCGGTGGCCAGCTTGCAGCGCGGGGCAAAGGCGCAGCCGGGGGGCAGCGCGGTCAGGTCGGGCGGGGCACCGGCAATGGTTTCCAGCCGGGTGCCGCGCGTCAGGCTGCCGTGGGCGCGGCTTTGCAGCAGGGCGCGGGTGTAGGGGTGGCGCGGGGAGCGGATCAGCTCGCGGGCGGTGCCCTCCTCGACGATGCGCCCGGCGTACATCACGGCGATGCGGTCGGCCACTTCGACGGCCGCGCCGATGTCGTGGGTCACAAAAATCACCGACAGGCCCAGCTCGCGCTGCAGCTCGCGCAGCAACAGCAGGATCTGGATCTGCACCGTGGCGTCCAGGGCGGTGGTGGGCTCGTCGGCCAGCAGCAGCTGGGGGGAACAAGCCAGGGCCAGCGCAATCATGGCGCGCTGGCGCATGCCGCCTGACATTTCATGCGGATAGGCCTGCAGGCGCTGCGCCGGGCTGGGAATGCGCACCCGCTCGAACAGCGCCAGCGCGCGCTGTTGCGCCTGGTCGTGGCCCACGCCGTCGTGCCGGCGGATGGACTCGATGATCTGTGCGCCGACCGAGTACACCGGGTCCAGCGCCAGCAGTGGCTCCTGGAACACCATGGACGCGACCTTGCCGCGAAACGCCGACAGCTCGCCGGGCGGCATGGCCAGCACGTCGCGCCCGGCCACCCGCACACTGCCGCCGACGGTGGTGCGCCGTTCGTTGTGCAGGCGCAGCACGGTGCGCAGCGTCACGCTTTTGCCAGACCCGGACTCGCCAATCAATGCCACGACCTCGCCGCGCTGCACGGTCAGGCTGACGCCGCTGACGGCGCGCACGGGTTTGCGCCCGCCGGTGAACGTGACGCTCAGGTCCTGCAGGCTGACCATGGGTTCGGCATTAGATGAGGTAGTCATGCGGCCATCCGTTCAACGAGTTCAAGACGGGCTGCGGCGGGGTGGCCGCTGCCCGCCTCGTACATCAGGCAGCTCACCGCCTCGGCCGCGCCCACCGCCACGCGGGCAGGCACACGCTGGCTGCAGACCGGCGCGGCCTGGGGGCAGCGGGGGTGAAAACGGCAACCGGACGGCGGGTTGATGGGGTTGGGCGGGTCGCCAGCCAGCGCCGCCACCTCCGTCCGGTGGTCGGGGTCCATCGACGGAATGGACGATAGCAGCGCGCCGGTGTAGGGGTGGCGCGGCGCGGTGAACAACGCGTCGGACGCGCCAATTTCAGCCACCTGGCCGAGGTACATCACCATCACGCGGTCGCTGATGTAACGCACCACGTTCAGGTCGTGGCTGATGAAGACATAGGTCAAGCCGAACTCGGCCTTCAGGTCCAGCAGCAGGTTGATGACCTGGGCTTCCACGGACTTGTCGAGTGCTGACACAGCCTCGTCGAGGATCACCATGCGCGGCTGCAGCGCCAGCGCCCGGGCGATGTTGACGCGCTGGCGCTGCCCGCCGGACAGCTCATGCGGGTAACGCTCGGCAAAGCGCTGCGGGGCCAGGCCGACACGCCCGAGCAGGTCTCGCGCGCGGCGCACCGCCTCGGCCCGGCCCACACCGTGGACCTGCGGGCCGAAGGCAATCGAGTCCTCAATCGTCAAGCGCGGGTTCAGCGACGCGTAGCTGTCCTGAAACACCATCTGCACCTGGCGGCGAAATTCCTTGAGCGGCAGGTCCCGCGTGCCGACGACCCGGCCGTCGAACACCACATTGCCCGCGGTCGGGGCGATCAGCTGCATCATCAGCCGCGCGGTGGTGGACTTGCCGCAGCCGGACTCGCCGACCACGCCCAGCGTTTCACCCTTAAGCACATCAAAGTCCAGGCCATCAACGGCGCGCACCACACCGCCGCCCCGGCCCAGCGGGTCTTTTTTCAACGGGAAGTGTTTTTGCAGGCCGCGGATGGTGAGCAGGGGCTGGGCCGGGCCGCCGATATCTTGAAGTTGCTCCATCTTTAGCCCTTGTTGTCCATGGCCGAGCGCAGGCCGTCGGACAGCACGTTGAAAGAAATCGAGGTGATGAAAATCATCAGCCCCGGCAGCGCCGCCACCCAGGGCTGCACGTACAGCGCGGTGCGCAGGGTGTTGAGCATCAGGCCCCACTCGGGCTCGGGCGGCTTCACCCCCAGACCCAGAAACGACAGGCCGGACGCCAGAATCATGGACACCGCGATCAGGCTGGTGGCGTAGACAAAAATTGGCCCCAGCACGTTGCCCAGCACATGCACCCGCACGATGGTGAAGGCATTCGCCCCAGAGGCGCGCGCCGCCTCCACGTAGTCACGCCCGCGCACCTGGGTGGTCACGCTTTCGGCCACGCGGGCGATTTGCGGGATGAACACGATGGTCAGCGAGATCAGCGAATTGACCACCCCCGCGCCCAGCACCCCTGACAGCGCAATGGCCAGCAGCACCGACGGGAAGGCGTAGAACACGTCAATCGTGCGCATGATGGCGGTGTTGACAATGCCGCCCGCGTACCCGGCGACGATGCCGATGACCGAGCCGAAAAAGAAGGCACAGATCACCGGTGTGATGCCGATGAACAGCGACAGCCGCGCCCCGACGATCAGGCGCGACAGCATGTCGCGGCCCAGCTCGTCGGTGCCCAGCGGGAAGCCTTCGGTGCCAATCGGTTTGAGGCGCTTGAGCATGGACGACTGGTAGGGGTCCGACGGGGCCACCCACGGGCCGAACAGCGCCAGCAACACCAACACCAGCACGACCAGCGCAGCGCCCATGGCGACCGGGTCGCGCAGAAATCGGTGCAGGGCGGCCGTCCAGTAGCCGCGTGACGGGGGCATGGGCGGCTCTGCAAGGTCCGCTGGGTTCATCAGGGTGGCGGTGGTCATGAATGGAATGGTTCTTTCTCAAGCCCGTGCAATGCGGGGGTCGAGCAGCGTTTGCAGCACGTCCACCAGCAGGTTCAGCACCACAAAAAACAGCGCCAACACCAAAATCGTGCCCTGCAGCAGCGGCAAGTCCCGCTGGAAGATGGCGGAGTTGAGCAAAAAGCCGGTGCCCGGCCAGGAGAACACGGTCTCGATCAGGATGGAGCCGCCCAGCAGGTAACCCAGCTGCAGGCCCATCACGGCCAGCGCGGTGGGGGCAGCGTTTTTCAGCATGTGGCGAAACACCCCCGCATGCGTCAGCCCCTTGGCGCGCAGCCCGACGATGAATTCCTGGTCCAGGATGTCAGCCACCAGCGCCCGCACGGTGCGCGCGATGATGCCCATGGGAATCACCGACATCGTGATGGCCGGCAGCACCAAAAACTGCAGGTGTTCCCAGTCCCACGACCAGTCGCCCGAGCCGGTGGGCCCCGCCCCGGTACCCGGCAGCCAGCCGAGTTGCGACGAGAAAATAATCACCATCACCATGCCCAGCCAGTAGTGCGGCACGCTGACGCCCAGCATGGCCACGCCCGAGGCCAGGCGGTCTGGCCAGGAGCGGCGAAAGTAACCGGCCACAAAACCCAGCAGGCTGCCCAGCACAAAACCGATCAGCGTGGCCACCAGCGCCAGGCGCAGCGTGTTGCCCACGGCGGTTAGCACCTCACTGGCCACCGGCCGGTTGCTGGCAATCGACACGCCCAGGTCGCCCTGCGCCGCCCGCCAGACCCACAGGCCAAACTGCTCGGGCAGTGAGCGGTTGAAGCCATATAGCTCCCGCAGCTGCGCCTGCAGCTCGCTAGATGCATCCGGCGGCAGGATGGACACCAGCGGGTCCCCCGGGGCCAGATGAACCAGCGCAAAACACACCAGCGCCACGCCCAGCATGATGGGCAGGGCGTAAACGACACGGCGGAGGAGGTAGAGCAGCATGGGGCGGGTCGGTGGGTTCAGTCCATGGTCATGGTCGCGATGTCAATGAACCAGCTCCTTGGCTGCACCACGTTTTTCACCTTGGCCGACATGGCGCGCGGGCCGACGTCGTGGGCGATCCAGACGAAGGGCGCGTCGTCCACGATGGTGGCGTGCAGGCGGGCCAGCGCCACGTCGCGCTCCTGGTCATTGAAGCTGGTGCGGGCGTTGGCGACCAGCGCGTCCACCGTCGGGTTGCCGTAGTAGCCCCAGTTGTTGGACACCGGCGCAAACGCCTTGGTGCTGACAAACCGGACCATGGCAAAAAACGGGTCCATCGCGGCAAAACTGACGTTGGTGGCGTTCGCGCCGTTGGCCGACGGGTCCTTCGCGCCCTTGCGCCAGTTGGTGAACAGCGTGTTCCATTCGATGACGTCGAATTCCACGTCGAAATAACAGGCTTTCAGCGACTGCTGCACAAACTCGTTCATCGGCAGCGGCTGCATCTGGCCGGAGCCCGACGCGGAAATCTGCACCTTGACCTTGACCGGCTTGGCGGCGGAAAACCCGGCCTGCGTCATCAGGGCCTGGGCCGCTTTGGTGTCGTACTTGATGTCGAACTTCGGGTTGCCCCACCACGGGTGGCCGGGGGCCACGGTGCCCTTGGGTTCGGCCATCATGCCGCCCAGCAGCTGCTTCAGGCCGCCGCGGTCCACACACAGGTTGGCGGCCTGGCGCACGCGTTTGTCGAGCCAGGGCGAGCCCTCGGCAAACGACAGCTGCCACGGCCACACGTGCGGCTGGGCGTTGGAATAGATCTTGTAGCCGCGCTGTTTGATCTGCGGCATCGCGTCCGGGGCCGGGGCCTCGATCCAGTCGACCTGGCCGCCCAGCAGCGCGGCGGTGCGGGCATTGGCCTCGGGCATCGGCAGCATCACGACCTTGGCGATCTTGGGGGTGCGTTTGGGGTCCCAGTAGGTCTTGTTGGCGGCCAGTTCCAGGCGCTCACGCGCCACAAAACGCGTCACCTTGAACGGGCCGGAGCCGGACGGGTCGGCGGCAAAGGCGGTCCACGCGGCTTTGGAGCGGTCAGCGGCGGCCGTGACGCTGGCGGGCACCGCCTTGAGTTTGGCGTCCCACTGCGCGGGCGAGGCCATGAACAGGTTGGTCAGGTTGGTGGGCAAGAACGAGTCGGGCTCGCTGGTGGTCAGCTCGACCGTCAGGTCGTCGATCTTGCGGGCGCTGCGCAGCGTGGGCATGCGGGAGGCCGTCACACCGACCTGGCTGGCATCAAACTGGGGCGCGTCCTTGTCCAGCACCTTGCCCACGTTCCACACCACCGCGTCGGCGTTGAAGGCCGAGCCGTCATGGAACTTCACGCCGGGACGCAGCTTGAAGACCCACTTGGTCTTGTCCTTGGCGTCCACCGCCCACGACAGAGCCACGCCGGGCATCAGCGTGCTGGGCGCATCGGCCTTGGACAAGTCCCACTGCGTCAGCGAGTCGTAAATCGGGATGCCGGTGAAGCGGTTGCCCTCGAAGCCCTGGTCGGGCTGGCCCAGCGTGCGGGGAATGTCCGCTGCCGTCATGGCGATGCGCAGGGTTTTGTCCTGCGCCAGCGCAGCCGTGGCCGACAAGGACATCGCCACAGCCAGCGCGGACGCGGCAACAGCGGACAAACGTGAAACAGGCAGCGTTTTCAGAATCATGAGGTCACCTTGGTGGGGCAGGGTTGGTGGGCAGACGCCGGGCATTGAGCAATGTTTATGCCAGACAAAAATTCGGTTCTATCGCTGATCGATACCAGTCATTGCGTTATCGGATTTTTCTGGCCTGGTACTTGCTGCTTTTCCAGCCCATCTGCCCCCCCCACCCACCGGACCACCCCATGACCCCTGCCACCACCCCCCGCATCAACGCCACCCGCCTGTGGCAATCGCTGATGGAATTGGCCCAGATCGGGGCCACGCCCAAGGGCGGCGTGTGCCGCCTGGCCTTGAGTGACCTGGACCGCCAGGGCCGCGACCTGGTGGCGCGCTGGTGCCTGGACGCGGGGCTGACGCTGCGCGTGGACGCGGTGGGCAACATGTTTGCCCGCCGCGCTGGCACCGACCCGCTGGCCCGCGCCGTGGCCACAGGCAGCCACATTGACACCCAGCCGACGGGCGGCAAATTTGACGGCAACTTTGGCGTGCTGGCCGGGCTGGAGGTGATGCGCACGCTGAATGATCTGGGCCACAGCACCCGCGCGCCGCTGGAGGTGGTGGTCTGGACCAACGAGGAAGGCACCCGCTTCACCCCGGTCATGATGGGTTCTGGTGCATTTGCGGGCGTGTTCCAGCCCGATTTTGTGCATGCCCAGAAAGACAGCACGGGCGCCACCGTCGGCGACGAGCTGGCGCGCATCGGTTACCTGGGCAGTCAGCCCTGCGGCGACGTGCCGGGCGGCATGTTTGCCGCCTACTTCGAGGCCCACATCGAACAAGGCCCGGTGCTGGAAGCTAACGGCCTGCCGATTGGCATCGTCAGCGGCGCGTTGGGCCAGCAGTGGTACGACGTGGTGGTCACCGGCATGGACGCCCACGCCGGGCCCACACCCATGGCGCTGCGGCACGACGCGCTGCTGGCCAGCGCCCACATGGTTGCCGCCGTCAACCAGATCGCCCTGAGCGAGGCGCCGCACGGGCGCGGCACCGTTGGCTCACTCACCGTGCTGCCCAACTCCCGCAACGTGATCCCGGGGCAGGTGCAGTTCTCCGTGGACTTTCGCAACGTGGCCCAGGCCGGGCTGGACCGCATGGACGCAGCCATGCGCACGCAGTTCGCGGCGCTGGCCGACGCTGGTGGCGTCAGCGTCGCCATCACGCAGGTCGTGAAGTTCGAGCCCTGCTTGTTCGACGCCGCCTGCGTGGCCAGCGTGGTGCAGGCCGCCGACGCGCTCGGCCTGCCGCACATGGACGTGGTCAGCGGCGCGGGCCACGACGCGGTGTACGTGGCCGCCGTGGCCCCGGCCGGGATGATTTTCATCCCCTGCAAGGACGGCATCAGCCACAACGAGATCGAGGACGCCCTGCCCGAACACATCGAGGCTGGGGCCAACGTGCTGCTGCTGGCGATGCTGGCGCGGGCGCAGTAAGCCGCAAGGGCTGAAAGGCCTTTTGGGCGGCGGGCGGCTTTCGGCGCCCTCCAGAGGCATCCAAAGGCCGTCAACCACCACTTTTCAAGCAAAATCAGCGACCAGCCTAGGCTTTCACTGCCTGTATTGCTATTAATTACATAGCAACTACAGTCAATGCGCAATCGACTGCGAAATCGCACGCGCGCACTCGATCACCATGGGCGAGAGTTTTTTCTGCGCCTCGTCCATCGTCCAGCGGCTGGTGGGCGGCGACAGGTGCACCGCGCCCAGCGCCTGCCCCTTGCTGCCCCGGATGGGCGCGGCAATGCCCATGTCGCCCAAAAACAGCTCCTCGCAGTTGCTGGCGTAGCCGACCTGGCGGCAGGCGGCGACCCGCTCAAAAATCGCATCCACGTCGGTCAGCGTGGCGGGGGTGCGCGGTACGCGGGTGGACTGCGCCAGCATGGTGCGCACCGTGTCGTCCGCCTGCATGCTGAGCCAGGCGCGGCCCGAGCTGGTGCAGTACATCGGAATGCGCATGCCCACCGGCGTGTTCACCGGGATGAACTTCGACGTGACCAGCTGCGCCAGGTAGACCATGTCCAGCCCCACGGCTTCGGTCAGGCTGGCGGTTTCACCGCTGGCGTTGGCCAGCTGCGACAAATACGGGTTGGCGGCCCGGATCAGCGGGTGCGCGGCCAGGTAGTTAAAACCGATCTCGATGACCCGTGGCAGCAGCTGAAAACGCCGCGTTTGCGGGTGTTTTCCGATGTAGCCCAGCTGCTGCAGCGTGTGTACCGTGCGCTGGGCCGACCCGCGTGTCATGCCCGTCAGGGCCGCCAGCTCGGCCAGCGTCAGCGTGCGGTGCGCCGCGTCAAAGGCGCGCAGCACGGCCAGCCCTTTTTCCAGCGACTGGTTGAACAGCGGGTTGGCCGGGGCATCGGGCAAGGCATCAGGGGGCGTTGAAGTCATGGGCGGCACGAAGCAGGTTTCCTGCCACATCAGTTGTATCGATTACCGATTTTAAGATTTCGGCGGCAGCAGCGCTTTTTGTCGGGATTTTTTCAGCATTTATCCGAAACGCCTCAGAACATGCCAAATAGCGCTTATACTTCGGTTTCGCAATTTGCGGGAATAGCTCAGTTGGTAGAGCGCAACCTTGCCAAGGTTGAGGTCGAGAGTTCGAGCCTCTTTTCCCGCTCCAGATTCAAAGGGCAACACCACTCGGTGTTGCCCTTTTTTCGTTTCTGGTTTTGTTTTACAAAGCGCGCACGGCCTCAAGCCGCAGCGCGCCCCAGCCGGTCACGCACGCCGTCCCATTCCGGGCCATCCGGCGGAGTTTCAATCCAGATCAACTTCACGCCCTGCGCATCAAAGTCGCGCAGCACCGCAAACAGCTGCTGCGCGGTCGCCAGCGCGTCGTCGGGCATGCGGCGGTACAGCACCCGCTCTGACTGAATACGCACGATGGTGCAGGCGTACACGGCGATGTGGGCCGCGTCCGCGCCCAGCAGGTCCAGCGCGGTTTGAATCGCCTTGGCGTCCATCAGGCGCACCTTGGCGTTGGGCGCGTAGTGGGATTCGAGCGTGCCGGACGCCCGAGGCGCGGCCAGCGGCAACTCGTCGGGGCTCAGCACCGGCTGGCCACAAGCCGCTTCCAGCTGCGCCCGGGTCAGCACGCCGGGGCGCAGCAGCACCGGCTGGGCGCGGGTGCAGTCCACGATGCTGGACTCGATGCCCACGGCGCACGGCCCGCCGTCCAGCACCATCAACTCATTCCCAAACTCGCCCACCACATGCGCCGCCGTGGTGGGGCTGACGCGGCCAAATCGGTTGGCGCTGGGCCCCGCCACGCCCTTCACGCCCAAATCAAGGCAGGCGGCCAGAAACGCCAGCGCCACCGGGTGCGCGGGGCAACGCAGGCCGATAGAGTCCTGCCCCCCGGCGGCGGCGGTGGCCACCCCCGGCTTGCGCGGCAGGATCACCGTCAGCGGGCCGGGCCAGAAAGCGGCAATCAAGGCGCTGGCAAACGGCGGCACGCTGCGGGCGTAGTCGGCCACCTGCGCGGCACTGGCCACATGCACGATGAGCGGGTGGTCAGCCGGCCGGCCCTTGGCGGCAAAAATTTTCGCCACGGCCACGTCGCTGGACGCGTCCGCGCCCAGGCCGTAGACCGTCTCGGTCGGAAAGGCGACCAACTCGCCAGCCTGAAGGTGCTGGGCGGCTTGGGCAATCGACGCGGGGTGGTCGCCTGGCAGCCGCATCTAGATGAAGTCCAGCCCCGGCAAGCCGAGCAGATCCGCCGCCTGGCGGGCCACGGTTGTCACGCTGGCCAGGTCCGGGCCGGTGATGTTCAGGTGGCCCATCTTGCGGCCGGCGCGCGCGTCCAGCTTGCCGTACAGGTGCAGGTGGGTGCCGGGCAGGCTGAGCACGGCTTGCCAGTCAGGGTCCCGCAAGTGGCCGTTGGCGTCCAGCCACACGTCACCCAGCAGGTTGAGCATGATGGCCGGGGAATGCTGGCGCGGCGCAGGCAAGGGCAAGCCCGCCATGGCATGAACCTGCAGGTCAAACTGCGACACGTCACAGGCGTCCATGGTGTAGTGGCCGCTGTTGTGCGGGCGCGGGGCCATCTCGTTGACGATCAGGCCGCCGTGGGCGCTGCCGTCATCCACCACAAAAAACTCCACGCACAACACGCCCACGTAACCGATGTGGTTTGCTATTGAAACAGTAGCTGCGCGGGCAATATCTGCCAAGGCCGGTGGCAGGTTTTGCTCATAAGCATGCGTCACGGCCAGAATGCCGTCAACGTGCACGTTGCGCTGCGGGGCAAAGCTGACGACCTGGCCGTCCCAGCCGCGCGCGACCAGCACCGAGCACTCGGCCTGCAGCGGCAGCATCTTTTCCAGCACGCAAGCGACCTGTCCCAGCTCGGCCCAGGCGGCGGCCAGCTCGGCGGCGGTCTTGACGCGGACCTGGCCCTTGCCGTCGTAGCCCATGCGGGCGGTTTTCAAAATGCCGGGCAGCAGGTCGGCCGGCACGGCTTGCAGTTGCGCCAGCGTTTCAATCACCGCGTAGGGCGCGCAGGTCACCCCCGACACCTCGGCGCAGGCGGTGAAGTGGGCTTTTTCCTCGATGCGGTTCTGCGCAATGCCCACCGCCGCCGCGCCGGGGGCCACGGGCCGCGTCACCGCCAGCGCCTGCAGCGCCGCAGCCGGCACGTTTTCAAACTCGGTGGTGATGGCGTGGCACTGGCGCGCCAGCTGCCTCAAACCTTCAGCGTCGTTGTAGTCGGTCAGGATGTGATCGTGGCTGACCAGGCCAGCGGGGCTGTTCGCATCAGGCTCAAGCACGCAGGTGTTGTAGCCCAGGCGCTGGGCGGCGTGCACAAACATGCGGCCCAGCTGGCCGCCGCCCATCACACCAAGGGTGGCGGGTTGACCTGCAGCGTCCACGCTGCCCGGGAAAATCGGCGTCATTTGGAACGGGGGCGCAGCACTCATAGCGGCAACGTCATGGCGCGGGCGGCTTCGGTTTGCTCGGCACGAAACGCCTGCAGCTTGGCCGCAAGTAGCGCGTCATGCAGGGCCAGCAGGCTGACGGCGAACAGCGCCGCGTTGGCCGCACCGGCGTTGCCGATGGCAAACGTGGCCACGGGCACGCCCTTGGGCATTTGCACGATGCTGTGCAGCGAATCCACACCGCTGAGGTGTTTGCTGGCCACGGGCACGCCGAGCACGGGCACCGTGGTTTTGGCGGCCATCATACCGGGCAGGTGAGCGGCCCCGCCCGCCCCGGCAATGATGGCCTGCAGGCCGCGCGGGCCGGCTTGTTCGGCGTAGGCAAACAGGTCGTCGGGCATGCGGTGGGCGGACACCACGCACGCCTCATGCGGCACACCGAAGTGCGTGAGGATCTGCACGGCGTGCTGCATGGTGTCCCAGTCGCTGCTGGAGCCCATGACAACACCGATCAAAGGGGCGCTCTGGCCGACGGCGGCGGGCGTTGGGAGGTTGCTCATGGTGGGCCTTGCAAGTGGGGCAATGGGGCGCTGTTGGCGCGCGCGTGGCATCCGGCGGATGCCGTCGAAAAAAAGCGTGATTTTACGGGGCAAGCACTGAAGCGGCCGCATGGCGACCCTACACTTCGCGCCAGGGCTGCCCGAGGGACGAGGAGAGGGCAGCGTCCAGCGCTGAAAAACAACACACCCGGAGCACTTGTTTGAACACACCGATGCAACCCGCCACCGCCGACACCCTCGCCCAGAGCGACATCCAGAAACACCGCGTGAGCTTTTCCGGCTCGGGCGGTGACTACTTCCGGCTGTGGCTGTCCAACCTGCTGCTGACCATCGTCACGCTCGGCATCTACACCCCGTGGGCGCGCCGCCGCCGCATCCAGTACTTCTACCGCAACACCCTGGTGGGCGCTGACCCGCTGGACTTTGTGGCGTCCAGCCGCAACATGGCCACCAGCTTTTTGCTGGTGGTGGTGGTCTACGCGCTGATCAATGTGATGTCGTCGGCGGGGCTCAATGCAGCGGTCGGCATCATCACCTTGACCATCGCCGCGCTGGTGCCCTGGCTGTGGCGCAGCGCCCAGCGGTTCAGGCTGGGCAACACAACGTGGCGCGGCCTGCGCTTTGAGTTTCAGGCCACCACCCGGGAGGCCTACACCGCCGCCTGGCCGCTGCTGGCGGCGGCGTTCGTCATCGCCATGCTGTCGCTGCTGCTGCCTGCCGCGACCGAGTCGTCAGCCACCCCGTTGCCAGCCGCCCTGGGCGCCGTGATCGCCATCGCCATGTTCGTCGGGGTGGGCGTGGTGCTGATCGGCCTGCGCTTTAACTTTCTGCAGCTGCAGATGACCCGCACGTCGATGGGCGGGCAGCTGGGCCGCTTCAAGGCCAGTTTTGGCAGCTTTTTCAAGGTGGCGCTGATTTGCCTGGGCGTGGCGCTTCTGGCGTATGGCGCGCTGGCGGTGGTGCTGGCCGGTAGCGTGGCGGCGTTGGGGGGGTTGGGCCGCGGTGGCGACATGGGCGCCCGGATGTGGCTGTTTGTGCTGCTGGGCGTGGCCGCCCTGCCCCTGATGCTGGCGCCCGCCCTGATCACGCTGGCGGCCTGGCAGGCGTTGGTGTTTCGCACCATCTGGAGCAACGCGGGCCTGTCGGATGTGGCGCGCAGCAAGTGCGACCTGAAAACCAGCGACTTCGTCGGGCTGCGCGCCAAAAACATCGTGCTGACGCTGGTCACGCTGGGCCTGTACCGGCCGTTCGCGGCGGTCAGCGAGTACCGGATGAAGGTCGAGTCGGTGCGCGTCTACACCCGCGGCAACATCGACACCCTGGCCGGCACGCTGGCACGCCACAAAAGCGCCCTGGGCGACGCCGCCGCCGACATGGTGGGGTTTGACATTGTCTGAACCCGGCCTGCCGGGCCAGCCCGCCGACGCGCTGCGGGTCCGGTTTTTTGACGGCCTGAGCAGCCAGCCCACGCTGTGCCTGCTGACACTGCTGCCGTCCGACCGTCAAAACGGGGTCGGGTTGCGCCTGGACCGCGCCTCAGGCGACGCCACGGCCCACCGTGAGGCGCCGCTGCGGACCTTCACAGCTGCGCAGATCGAGTGGCCCGACGCGGGGGCGACCCGCATCGCGGTGATCCGTTTTGACGACGGCAGCCAGGCCCAGATGGACGGCCACGACGCCGCCGCGCTGGCCGCAGCGCTGCACGCAGCAGGTTACCGGCCACCCGGCCTGCACGCACTGGCCCAGCGCATGGCGGGCCGCTGGCGCCTGCTGGCTTTGGGCACCGCCGCCTGCGTGGCGCTGTCGGTGCTGGTGTGGCTGGTCGGCGTGCCGCTGGCGGCCAGCGCCATCACCCGCGCACTGCCGGTGCAGTGGGACACGCAGCTGGGCACCCAGGCGCTGCAGACGCTGGACCAGTCCTGGCTGAAGCCATCCACCCTGCCCGACGAGCGCCGCCAGCAGATCACCCGCGACTTCGCCGCGCTGGTCCAGAAAGCCTGGCCCGATGGCGCGGCCCCGGCTTACCGGCTGGAGTTCCGCGCTGCCCGCCAGCGCCTGAAAAGCCCCGGCCCGGCCAGCGGCGCGAACGCACTGGCGCTGCCCGGCGGCACCCTGGTGCTGACCGACGAGCTGGTGGCCGCGGCCGAGCCGGACGCGCTGCTGGGCGTGCTGGCCCATGAGCTGGGCCATGTGCAGCGCCGCCACGCCACGCGCATGGCGGTCGAGGGCGCGCTGCTGGGCACCGGTGTGGCCGTGATCACCGGGGACGTCACCTCGGTCCTGGCCACCGCCCCGGTACTGCTGGCCACGTTGTCGTTTTCACGGGCGCATGAGCTGGAAGCGGACTGCTACGCACTGACCACCCTGCAGCGCGCAGGCGTGAGCCCCGCGCCGCTGGCCAGCCTGCTGGAGGCTATCGCCGGGGCCCCTGCGGACGCGTCGGGCAGCCGAAGCGACGTGCTATCTTCCCATCCCAGTACCCCGGCCCGCGCCCAACTGCTGCGTGACCCTGCCCTGGCGCGCCGCAGCTGCGGTTGAAAATCGCCGTCCAACCCGCACTTCTCACACACCATGATCGACATTACCCTTGCCAATTTCCAAGCTGAAGTCATTGAGGCTTCCAGCACCGTGCCTGTGCTGGTCAATTTTTGGGCGGCGCAAAACCCCGCTTGCGCGTCACTAGGCTCCGTTCTGGAACAAGTCGAAGCCGCCCATAAAAGCCGCGTCAAGCTGGTCAACATCAACGTGGCCGAACAGCCGCAACTCGGCCAGGCCTTCGGCATTCAAAGCCTTCCGACCTGTATCTTGATGATGGACGGCCAGCCTGTAGACGGCTTCACCCAGGTGCTGACCGAGGGCGAAGTCAAAGAATTCCTGGACAAACACCTGCCACCGGCGCCCGTCGAGGAGCCCGCTGCCCAGGCGGAGGCACCGCCAGCCGATACGCCGGAGCTGGCGCTTGCCAAGCTCAAAGCAGCGATGGAAAACGACCCCGCCAACGACAACGCCCGTTTTGAGTACATCCGCGCCCTGTTGCTGGCTGGCCAGGACGACGACGCCAAGGTCGCGTTTGCACCTGTGATTGCACAAACCAGCGTGGTGCGCCGCTTTGACGCGCTGCAGCGCTGGATGAGCGCTATTGATTTTGTAGCAGGACAGGCAATTGACACGCAGGCAGTGGCGGGGTTTGATGCCCAAATTGCCCTCAACAAGCGGGATTTTGAAGCCCGCTTCAACAAAACCCGCTGGCTGATCGCCCAGCAGCAGTGGACCGCCGCCCTCGACGAGCTGCTGGACATCCTGATGCGCGACAAAACCTGGCATGAGGACAGCGCCCGCAAGACCTACATCGCGGTGCTGGAGATCATGGAAGCGCCCAAACCGAAGGTGGCCGACGGGCAGATCCCGCCCGATGACCCGGTGGTGGCGACTTACCGCCGCCGCTTGAGCAGCGTGATTTTGAGCTGATCGCAGCGCCCGAGCCGTTCGACAGGCTCAGGCTATTGCGTGCCAGCTCAAGCCGTCAATCGCTCGAACGCTTCCTGGTATTTCGCCGCGGTTTTGGCCACCACATCGGCCGGCAGATGCGGCGCCGGCGGGGTTTTGTCCCACGGTTTGCCGTTGATGCGGGCGGCTTCCAGCCAGTCGCGCACAAACTGCTTGTCATAGCTCGGCGGGTTGGTGCCCGCTGCAAATGCGGCTTCGTAGCCTTCCACGGGCCAGTAGCGGGACGAGTCGGGTGTCAGCACCTCGTCCATCAGCGTCAGCGTGCCGTTGTCGTCGAGGCCAAACTCGAACTTGGTGTCGGCAATGATGATGCCCTTGGTCAGCGCAAACGCGGCCGCCGCTTCGTAGATGGCGATGCTGAGGCGTTTGATCTGCGCGGCCAACTCGGGGCCGACCACCGTGACGACCTGCTCGTAGCTGATGTTTTCGTCGTGTTCACCGGCCTCGGCCTTGGCCGCGGGCGTGAAGATCGGCTCGGCCAGCTTGCTGGCGTTGCGCAGCCCGGCGGGCAAGGCAACCCCACAGACCGACTGCGTGGCCTGGTATTCCTGCCAGCCGCTGCCGGCCAGGTAGCCGCGCACCACGGCCTCGACCGGGATGGGTTTGAGGCGTTTGACCAGCATGGAGCGGCCTGCGACCTGGGCCACTTCTTCGGCCGTCACCGCGCTTTCAGGCGCTTCACCGGTCAGGTGGTTGGGGCAGATGTCGCCCAGCTTGTCAAACCAGAACAGCGCCATCTGCGTCAGCAGCGCGCCCTTGCCGGGAATGGGCTCACCCAGAATCACGTCAAACGCGCTCAGGCGGTCGCTGGCGACCATCAACAGGCGGTCGGTGCCCACGGCGTAGTTGTCGCGCACTTTGCCGCGCGCCAGCAAATGGAGGCTGGCAATGGAGGAGGTGTGAAGGGTGGTCATAAAAAATGGGGTCACTGATGAACAGCTGCCATTGTCGCGCCATGCGGGCGGCGGACTAGCGGGCTGGGGTACGAGGCAGGCGGCTACCCCGTGGTCATGGCCGGTGCTGGCGGCGAGGCCACGCACCGGGCGCATTGAAAATCTCAATGCACGACTTGCGCCAGCTCACCGCTGGCGTATTGGGAGGCAATCACCTGCAAGCTGTGGCCCTTGATCTTGCCGGCCTGGCCTTCGCAGCCGAACTCGACGTAACGCTGCTGGCAAATCGCCTTGGCGGCTTCGCGGGCGGGCTTGAGCCATTCACGGGCATCAAACTTGTCCGGGTTCTCAAACAGGAACTTGCGCACGGCGGCGGTCATGGCCAGGCGGATGTCGGTATCGATGTTGATCTTGCGCACGCCGAACTTGATGGCTTTCTGGATCTCTTCGACGGGCACGCCGTAGGTTTCCTTCATCTTGCCGCCGTACTGGTTGATGAGGGCCAGCAGGTCCTGCGGCACGCTGGACGAGCCGTGCATCACCAGGTGGGTGTTGGGCAGGCGTTGGTGGATTTCTTGCACGCGGTCAATGGCCAGCGTCTCACCGGTGGGCTTGCGGCTGAACTTGTACGCGCCGTGGCTGGTGCCAATCGCAATGGCCAGGGCGTCGAGCTGGGTGCGTTTGACGAAGTCGGCGGCTTGCTCGGGGTCGGTCAGCAGCTGCTCGCGGGTCATGATGGCGTCGGTGCCGTGGCCGTCTTCCTTGTCACCCTGCATGGTTTCCAGGCTGCCCAGGCAACCGAGTTCACCTTCCACCGTCACGCCGAGCTTGTGCGCCATGTCCACCACCTTGCGGGTGACTTCGACGTTGTACTCGTAGCTGGCAATGGTTTTGCCGTCGCCTTCCAGGCTGCCATCCATCATCACGGACGAAAAGCCGAGGTCGATCGCGCCGCGGCAGATCTCGGGGTTCTGGCCGTGGTCCTGGTGCATGACCAGCGGGATGTGCGGGTAGGCTTCGACCGCCGCTTGAATCAGGTGCTTGATGAAGGCCTCACCGGCGTATTTGCGCGCTCCGGCGCTGGCCTGCAGGATCACGGGCGCGCCGACTTCGTGCGCCGCCGCCATCACGGCCTGCACTTGTTCGAGGTTGTTGACGTTGAAAGCGGGAATGCCGTAGCCGTTGACGGCGGCGTGGTCCAGCAGTTCGCGCATTGAAACAAGTGCCATGGTGAAAATCCCTGAAGAGTTGAAAAAACAGTAAGAAGAAAAAAGGGGGGGCGCCAGCGCGGGCAGTCGGGCGGGGTGGTTGTGACGGGCGGTTTGGTAACCGCGTTGTAACCATGGGCAAGGATTCTACCGTTGGCCCCTGGGGTTCAGGGTCAAACCGATGCGGCCGGGGCCGCAGGTGCGGCAAACGTCAGCCGATAACAACGCCCCAACGCCGTCACCTCGGGCACAAGGCCGCCGCCGTGGACCTGCATCACGCGGCCCACAATCTTGTGGCCCAGCCCCAGCCCAAGCCGTTCGGCTGGCGCGTGGACCTCGGGGGCAGCGTTGTCGGCCACCTGCAGCCAGGCGCTGCCGTCAGGCGCCACACCCCACTGCACCGACACGGCCGTGCCACGGGGCGTGTGCTGCAGGGCGTTGTCAATCAGGTTGCGCAGGGCCAGCTCCAGCAGCAGCGGGTGGCCCATCACGTGGACCGGCTCGGTCTGCGGCTCTGGCCCCGACAGGCTGAGTTCATGCCCGCTGGCCCAGGCGGCCTGGGCGTAGTCCGCCACCAGCGGCGGCAGCCAGCTGGCAAGGTCCATCACCCGTTTGGGCTGCGCCAGGCCGGCCCGGCTGGCCCGCGCCAGACTCAGCAACTGCGACACCACATGCCCGGCCCGCAGCGCGTCCGCGCCGATCTGCGCCACCGCACGTTGCTGCGCGGCCGGGTCGGTGTCCGCGCCCATCTCCTCACCCATACCCTGGCGCAGCGAAGCAGCCTGCAATGCAATCGACGCCAGCGGGGTACGCAGCTCGTGCGCAATTTCGCTCGCCAGCTGTCGTTCGCGCTCCAGCGCGTCCTGCTGCTGGCCCACCAGCTGGTTGATGGACACCACCATGGCGTTGAACTCCTGGTGCGGATGACGGGCCTGCAGCCGCCCGGCCTGCCCCACGTCCAGCGCTTCCACGTCCCGTGACAGCGCCTGCAGCGGCCGCAAGCCCCGGCGGATGGCCGCGCTCAGGATCAGGGTCACCAGCGGCAGCAGCAGCAAGCTGGGCACCACCACATGCTCTGCCACGTCCTCGGCCAGGTCCGCTTGTTCATCGGCCTTGACCAGCACCATGACCTGGCGGGTGCGGGCCGCGTTCCATTGAGAAAAACTTCGCCACTGGGTGGCCGGCTGGCCCAGGGTCAGGTCAGCAAAACCCTCCCGGACGGTAAACAGTGGCAGCGGTGCCTGGCCCGAACTGGCCAGCACGGACCCGGCGGCGTCCCACACCAGCACGCTCATGGACGGCTGATAGTCGTGCTTTTGCAGCGACGGGATCACGGCGCGCCCGGTTTGCTGGGCCGGTGCCACAAATTGCGGGTGCTCGATGTTCACCATCAACGCCGCGGTGCCCGCGAGATGCCCGTCGGTCAGCTCCGTGGCTTCGTGCATGCCGGTCAGGTAGCCACTGCCCACCAGGCAGCCCCACACCGCCAGCTGCGCGGCCAGCACCCACAGCAGCAGGTGGCGCTGCAGCGAGGCCTTGGGCGGCGTCGGCGCGGCCGTCATGCCGTCGGGCTTTTCGGGTCGTCCGCCGGGATGAAGTAGCCCACCCCGCGCAGGGTCTGGATCAGCGCGTCACCCAGCTTGCGCCGCAGGTGGTGGATGTGGACCTCTACTGCGTTGCTGCCGACCGCGCCGTCCCAGCTGTACAGGCGCGCTTCCAGCTGCTGGCGGGACAGCACCCGCCCGCGTGAGGCCAACAGCAGCAGCAGCAGCGTGAACTCACGCGGGGCCAGCTCCACCAGTTGCCCGGCCCGCAGCACCCGGCGGGCGGCGGGGTCCACCACCAGGTCGCCATGCACCAGGTGCGGGTGGGCCCGGCCCGCCGCGCGACGCAGCAGGGCCCGCATACGGGCTTCCAGCTCGTCAAAGTCAAAGGGTTTGACCAGGTAGTCGTCGGCCCCCAGGTCCAGCCCGGAGATCCGGTCACCGACCTGGTCCCGCGCCGTCATGATGAGCACCGGGGTCAGCGGGTCGGGCAGGGCTCCGGCGCGGTGGGCCGCGTTGCGGATGCGCTGCAGCAGCTGGCCACCGTCGCCGTCACTCAAGCCCAGGTCCAGCAGCACCAGGTCAAACACCTCACCGCCCAGTGCCATCCAGGCCGCAGCAATGCCGTCGGCCACGTCCACCGCGTAGCCGCGCTGCTGCAGGTTCAGCCGCAGGCCAGCGGCAATGCCGGGGTCATCTTCCACTACCAGGATTCGCATGAGGGCATTGTCAGGGCTTTAGAACGTGTTTGCGATCTATGAGGGACCGCGTTGGGGTGCAATCGGGATGAGTGGGTGGCCAAGATCACGCCGCATGGGCTTTGGCCCATGCAAGGGATTTGGCCGCCCAATCGCCCGATTTCACCCCAACACGAAGGGCAGGCAGCTTTGCGGGCGCGGCCCTCATAGATCGCAAACACGTTCTTAGGGCCCGTGGGGCCGTGCCCAGAGCCTTCGCGGGGCATTAAGGCAGTGTTAAGCCCCCGACCCTACGCTGCGGCCGACTAACTTCACCGCCCGCAAGGAAACCCGCTGTGCCCCACGCTGCCCCTTTGTCCCCGTTGTCCTCCGCCCGCCTGGGATCACCCTCGGTCTGGCTGACCTGCCTGGTCGGTTTTGTCTGGCTGCTGGTGTGGGACTACTCGCGGTTTGACGTGTGGATGGCCTCTGGTTTTGGCGACATCAGCGGCTTTGCGCTGCAGAACCACTGGTTCTGGAAAGGTGTGCTGCACGACGACATCCGGCCGCTGCCCTGGGCGCTGGAGCTGGCACTGGTGGCGGGCATCGCGTGGCCGTTGGGCAGCCTGCGCCAGCTGCCCATGGCCCGGCGGGTTCAGGTGGCGCTAACCACCGTGCTGGCGCTGCTGCTGGTGTCCGGCATGAAGCTGCACAGCAGCACCAGCTGCCCCTGGGACTTGCGGCAGTTTGGCGGCGTGGCGGTGTATGTGTCGCACTGGGCGCGGGGCGTGGCCGATGGCGGCGGCGGTGGTTGTTTTCCGGCCGGGCATGCGTCGGCCGGGTTCGCGTTTCTGGGGGGCTTTTTTGCCTTTCGGCACACGCTGCCCGGGGTCGCTCGCCGCTGGCTGGTGGGGGCGTTGGCAGCCGGGCTGGTGATGGGCATGGCCCAACAGGTGCGCGGGGCCCACTACATGAGCCACACCCTGTGGACGGCCTGGCTGTGCTGGAGTTGCGCCGCGCTGGTGGACGCGGCGGTCAGCGCCTGGATGCTCAGGCGCGACCGTCGCACTGCGGCCGCCGTGTCAGGCGGTTGACTTTGCCGGGTTCGCTGCGCCGTTGACAAACGCGGTGACGCGCTCGAGCACCGGGGCACGGCCACGCAGCACCGACGCCATCGAGGCCACCAGCGTGACGTGGCTGACGCTGTCGAACAGCTCGGACTGCACGGGCACGCCGCTGCCCTTGAGCTTGTTGGCCAGGGCCACCGTGCTGCGCTGCGGGTCCACCACGGTGTCGCCAGTGGGTGCCAGCAGCAGCGCGGGCGGGGACGCGCGGGACGCGTGCACCAGCGGCTGGCTGTCGGCCGGGGTGCCGGGCCAGTTGAAAGCGATCTGTGTTTTAGGGTCACCAATCGGTAAAAAGTCGTACGGTCCGGCCAGGCCGATCCAGCCCGCCAGACGCGCCGGGCTCAGGCCCACGGCGCGCAGCCAGCGCGCGTCCAGCGCCAACATGGCGGCGTTGTAGGCCCCGGCACTGTGCCCCATGACAAACACCCGGGCCGAGTCTGCGCCAAAACGCGCGGCGTTGTCAAACGCCCAGCGCACGGCGGCCGCGCTGTCTTCCAGAAATGCGGGGTAACGCACGGCGGGGCTGAGGCGGTAGTCGGCCACCACACACACCATGCCCTGCGAGGCCAGCGCTTCACCGACAAACCGGTAGTCCGCCCGCTCACCGGAAGACCAGCTGCCGCCATAGAAGAACACGACCAGTGGCGCGTTCTTCACCTCAGCGCGGGGCTGGTAGACGTCAAGCCACTGACGGGCGTCGGACCCATAGGCTTGGTCGCCCACGCGCCGGTAGGTGTCGGTGGCCACGGTGGCGTTGAGCACGTCCACCGCTGAACAAGCCGTCAGCAGCGCTGGCAGCATGGCAAAAAATGAGCGGCGGGCCAATTGGTGTGTAGCTTTTTCCATCAGATGGAACTCTATACGCGGCCCGCCGGGCGCTGGATTCAGCCAATGCCGCATCAGCGTGTCAGCCAGCAGATCGGCCCGTCGAGGACACGCTCAGGGCACGCGGCAGATCTTCAGCATGTTGGTGCCGCCCGGTGCGCCCATGGGCTCGCCGCAGGTGATGACGTAGACGTCGCCGCTTTGCACAATGCCCAGGCGCAGCAGATGGTCTTCGGCCTGGCTCAGGGCGGTGTCGCGGTCGGCGCTGGTGTCCACCAGGATCGGGCGCACGTTGCGCATCAGCGCCATCTTGCGCTGGGTAGCCAGGCGCGGGGTCATGGCGTAGATCGGGGCGCGGATGTCGTGGCGGCTCATCCACAACGGGGTGGAGCCGCTGTCGGTCAGCGCCACGATGGCCTTGGCGCCCAGGTGGTGGGCCGTGAACAGCGCGCCCATGGCGATCGACTGGTCAATGCGGTTGAAGGTCTTGCCGGTGAAGTCGCCGTCAAGCTCTTTGTACTCGGCCTTTTCAGCCTCGACGCAGATCTTGGCCATCTCCAGAACGGTCTCCAGCGGGTAGCGGCCAGCGGCGGTTTCGGCGCTCAGCATCACGGCGTCGGTGCCGTCCCGCACGGCGTTGGCCACGTCGCTCACCTCGGCGCGGGTGGGCACGGGGTTGACGATCATCGACTCCATCATCTGCGTGGCCGTGATGACCACCTTGTCGGCCGCGCGGGCCAGCTTGATCATGCGTTTTTGCAGTGCGGGCACGGCGGCGTTGCCAACCTCGACCGCCAGGTCACCCCGCGCCACCATGATGCCGTCGCTGACGCGCAGGATTTCTTCCAGGTTGGGCACGGCCTCGGCGCGTTCGATCTTGGCGATCAGTGCGGGCTTGTGTTTGTAAGGTGCGGCGGCGGCATCGCAGAGCTGGCGCGCCATGTCCATGTCGCCGGCGTTTTTCGGGAAGCTCACGGCCACGTAGTCGGCCTGAAAGCTCATCGCCGTCTTGATGTCTTCCATGTCCTTGGCGGTCAGCGCCGGGGCGGTCAGCCCGCCGCCCTGCTTGTTGATGCCCTTGTTGTTGGACAGCTCGCCGCCCAGGTGCACGGTGGTGTGGACTTGTTCGCCCAGCACGCTGTCCACCGTCAGCACGATCAACCCGTCGTTGAGCAGCAGCCAGTCACCGGCTTTGACGTCGCGCGGCAGCTCCTTGTAGTCCAGGCCCACGCCTTTGAGGTCGCCCAACGTGGTGCGGGACGCGTCCAGCACAAACTTGTCGCCCGACACCAGCTCGATCTTGCCGCCTTCGAACTTGCCGACGCGGATCTTGGGGCCTTGCAAGTCGGCCATGATGGCCACTTCACGCCCGGCGCGCTGGGCCGCGTCACGCACCACCCCGGCCAGCTTGACGTGGTCGTCGGCCTTGCCGTGGCTGAAGTTGAGCCGCACCACATTGACGCCGGCCCGGATCATCTTTTCGAGCAAGGCGGGATCGCTGGAAGCAGGACCAAGGGTGGCAACGATTTTGGTGGCGCGGCTGGGCATGAATGAGGTCTCCTGTGAATGGGGTGGTCATTCTCACACGCGGCTCAGACAGGCTTGTGTCAGGCCCACCAAGCCCAAAAAAAGCCTCCAGGGGGTCTCACAGACCCTCTGAAAGCTATTTTTTCAGTCAAACCGGCCAACTGCCTAGGCTTTGATTGCCCGGTCAGCTATCAAATATATAGCAATCTGTTCAACTCAACCTGCGGCACGTTTTTGCAGAATTTCGAACGCGGGCAGGGTTTTGCCTTCCAGCACTTCCAGGAAAGCGCCGCCGCCGGTCGAGATGTAGTTGACCTGCTGCTCGATGCCGTACTTGGCAATCGCGGCCAGGGTGTCGCCACCGCCAGCAATCGAAAACGCCGGGCTGGCGGCAATCGCGCGGGCAATGCCTTCGGTGCCGTGGGAAAACGCGTCGAACTCGAACACGCCCACCGGGCCGTTCCAGACGATGGTGCCGGCGTTCATCAGCTGCGCGGCCAACAGGGCAGTGGTGTCGGGGCCGATGTCCAGGATCAGGTCGTCAGCCTCCACGTCGGTGGCGGCCTTGACGGTGGCCACCGCGTCGGGCGCAAAGGTTTTGGCGGTCACCACGTCAGTCGGGATGGGCACGGCCGCGCCACGGGCTTTCATGGCCTCGATCACGGCGCGGGCCTCGGCCAGCAGGTCGGGCTCGGCCAGGCTTTTGCCGATGTTCAAGCCAGCGGCCAGCATGAAGGTGTTGGCAATGCCGCCGCCGACGATGAGCTGGTCCACATTGGCGGCCAGGGCTTTCAAAATCGTCAGCTTGGTGGACACCTTGCTGCCCGCGACGATGGCGACCAGCGGGCGCTTGGGCGCCGACAGGGCCTTGGCAATCGCGTCCATCTCGGCGGCCAGCAGCGGGCCGGCGCAGGCCACGGGGGCGAACTGGGCCACGCCGTAGGTGGAGGCTTCGGCGCGGTGCGCGGTGCCGAACGCGTCATGCACAAACACATCGCACAGCGCGGCCATCTTCTGGGCCAGCGCGTCGCTGTTTTTCTTCTCGCCGACGTTCAGGCGGCAGTTTTCCAGCATCACCAGCTGGCCGGGCTGCACGGTCACGCCGTCCACCCAGTCGGCCACCACGGGAATGTCGCGCTGCATCAGCTCCCCCAGGCGCTGGGCCACCGGGGCCAGCGAATCAGCGGGCTTGAACTGCCCCTCCACCGGGCGCCCCAGGTGGGACGTGACCATCACGGCCGCGCCCGCATCCAGGGCCATCTGCACGCAGGGCATGGACGCGCGGATGCGGGTGTCTTCGGTGATGCGGCCCTGGTCGTCCTGCGGCACATTCAGGTCGGCACGGATCAGCACGCGCTGGCCAGCAACACGGCCACTGGCACACAGGTCGGAAAAACGGATGAAGTTCATGCAGGGCTCACAAGGTAGAAAAGAAAAAGAACGGGAAGGCGGAAAAAGTGTTCGGGATTGTAGGCAGGGCGCATCCAGGCGGCCAAGATCTCCTCACCAACCCAGCCCCATGTGCAGCGGCAGGTAGGCGGCCATGCCCACGACGATGGTGCCCAGCACGCCGCCGCGCCAGTAAAACCACAGCGCCCCGGCCAGCACGGCAAAAATCCGCGCGTCGCGCCAGGTGGCAATCAGGTGGCCCTGGGTCATCACCATCTCGGGCACGATGACCGCCGCCAGCGCCGCGATGGGTGCGTAGTGCAGGCCGCGCTGCGCCCAGTCCGGCAGCGTCCAGGGCCGGGTCGAGATGAAAAAGAACCCGCGCGTCAGCACGGTGATCGCCACCATGCCTAGGATGGTCAGCACGGTCCAGCTGTCGGTCTGGTTCATGGCTTGGCCTCCGGCGACATAGGTTTGCTCGGTTTTTCCAGCATCAGGCACACCGCCACGGCCGCCGCAATGGCGACCAGGATGTTGAGCTTGAGCGGCAGTGCAAACGCGGCCACCGCCGCCGCCCCGGCAATGCCGGCCGACACGGCCCGCAGCGGCGTGGACACCAGGGAGCACAAAATCCCCAGCAACGCCAGAATGCCGGCAAAACCCAGCCCCCAGCTCACGGGGATCGCATTAGCCAGGGCGATGCCCAGCAGGCTGCAGCTGACCCAGCTGAACCAGTTGATGGCGCTGTTGCCGGCCCAGTAGGCGTCTTGCGCAGCAATCACCACCGGGTCGGCCGAGGGCTGCGGGTAGCGTTTGGTGAACAGCACATAACTGAGGTCCGCCGTCAGGTAGCCGCCCAGCAAACGCCGCCACAGCGGCTGGTGCATCACATAGGGCCGCAAATGGGCGCTGAACACCACAAACCGCAAATTGACACAAAACGCGGTGGCCAGAATCACCCACATCGGCGCGCCCGCCGCAATCAGCGGCACCGCTGCCAGCTGGGAGCTGCCCGCAAACACCAGCACGCCCATCAGCAGCGCCTCACTCAGGCTCAGCCCGGACTTGATCATGGACACACCCGTCATCAGGCCCCAGGCGGCAATGCCCAGCGCGACCGAGGCCATGTCACGCACGCCGCGCCAAAACTCCGGGTGGCGGAACAGGGCGGTCATGCCGCGGCTGCCGGGGTGCCGTCGTGCGGCGCAAACACCAGACCGGGCGTGAGGTCAAAGCCGCGCAGAAAATCCGCCACGTCCAGCGCCTTGCCGCCCGCTTTTTGCAGGCGTGTGACCCGCAGCACCGCGTCCCGGGTGGCAATGTCCACCCCGCCGGGGTCGGCCGCCAGCACTTGGCCGGGCTGGGTGCCCGCAGGCAGCGCGCCCAGCACCTCGGCGGCCCGCAGCTTGATGACCTCGCCGCGCATCACCGCGGTCGCACCGGGGAACGGCGTGAAGGCTCGGATGCGCCGGGCCAGCAGCGCGGCGGGCAGGGTCCAATCGAGGGCGGCTTCGCGTTTTTCAATCTTGGCGGCGTAGGTCACACCCGCTTCAGGCTGCGGCACGGGCGACAAACCACCACAGGCGGCGAGCTCCAGCACCTCGACCATCAAACGTCCGCCGAGCGCGGCGAGTTTGTCGTGCAGGGTGTCGGTGCTGTCGTCAGGCGCGATCGGCAGGGTTTCAACGGCCAGCATGTCCCCGGTGTCCAGCCCGGCGTCCATCTGCATGATGGTGATGCCGGTTTGCGGGTCCCCCGCCTCGATGGCGCGGTGGATGGGCGCGGCCCCGCGCCAGCGCGGCAACAGGGAGGCGTGGATGTTGAAGCAGCCCAGGCGCGGCGCGCTCAGCACCCACTGCGGCAGGATCAACCCGTACGCAGCCACCACCATGGCGTCAGCGCCTGCATCCGCAATGGCTTGCTGGGCAGCGGCAGCGTCGTCGGGGTATTTGCCGTCCAGGCGCAGGCTTCTGGGCTGCGCCACGGGAATATGGTGGTCAAGTGCCCACTGCTTGACGCTGGATGCCTGCAGTTTCAGGCCACGTCCGGCGGGGCGGTCAGGCTGGGTCAGGACCAGGGCGATGTCGAATCCGGCGGCGTGCAGGGCTTGGGCAGCCACGCGGGCAAATTCAGGGGTTCCGGCAAAAATCAGGCGCATGGCTTGATTCTACGAAGCCCTTGTCAAAGGGCCGGTTCCAACGCGTCAGCGGCCAGCGTCGCGTTCTTCGTCCTTTTTTTGCTTGATGAGCTTGCTTTTGATGCGGTTGCGTTTGAGCGGCGACAGGTACTCAACAAACACCTTGCCCATCAAATGGTCCATCTCATGCTGAATGCACACAGCCAGCATGCCCTCGGCTTCAACGGTCTGCAGCTGGCCGTCCAGGTCCGTGGCCTGCACCTTCACGGCCAGGGCCCGCTCCACCCCGTCATAAATGCCGGGGACCGACAGACAACCTTCGTCGCCCACCCGGGTCTCTTCACTGGCCCAGACGATTTCGGGGTTGATCAGCACCATCGGCTGGTCGCGGTTTTCACTCACATCCACCACTATGAACCGCTCGTGTACGTCGACTTGGGTGGCGGCCAGGCCGATGCCTTGGGCCTCGTACATGGTCTCGAACATGTCGTCAGCCAGCTGGCGCAAGCGCGCGTCCACCTGGGCCACAGGCTTGGCCACGGTGTGCAACCGTGGGTCAGGGTATCGAAGAATGGTGAGTTGGGTCATGGGGCAAGGCAGATCAAAGGATGGCGCGCTGCGCAGAACAGTGGCAGCCGCAGGCATGTGGGTATTTTCGCCACTTTTATTGCTTTTTGCACCGCGCAGCCTCAGGCACTGCGTGAATTCGTTGCCTAATCAAGGGCTTAAGTACAAAATCGCTCGTCAATTATCAAGATCAAAAACCCGGTGAATCACGGCGGGTCACGGCAAAAACTAGCACCCAAGCTTGTACGCAAGGGGTCTGTTTTTCGGGCGTGATGTGGTTGTGAGCACCCCAAGGGCCTTCAAGATGCACATTACCTTTGGTCGTCGCCGTTCTATTTCAATGCCTGCAGTGGCTGCAGCACTCCTGGTTTGCTCCGCCGGGCTGCAGGCCCAAAACCTTCCGATCACCCCCGGCCAGAAGGCCACTGCCACCCAGGTGGCGAGCACTGGCGTGGCCCTCAGCGAGCTGGCCCCCAACGCGCCTGACAGCTACACCGTCAAGCGCGGCGACACGCTGTGGGCCATCTCCGGCATCTTCCTGAAGAGCCCCTGGCGCTGGCCAGAACTGTGGGGCATGAACCTGGACGACATCCGCAACCCGCACCGCATCTACCCTGGCCAGACCCTGTACCTGGACAAATCCAATGGCCGCGCCACCTTGCGCTCACGCCAGGCCGTCGGCGGTGGCATTCCGACGGACACGGTGCGCGTGTCGCCCCGCACCCGCTCCGAAAGCCTGTCCGACGCGTCAATTCCGGCCTTGTCCCCCAGCGTCATCGAGCCCTTCCTCTCGGAAGCCATGATCGTTGACGAAGCCAGTTTTGCCATCGCTCCGCGTATTGTCGGCATCCGCGAAGGCCGCGTGATGCTCAGCCTGGGTGATCGCGGTTATGCCCGCAGCACCTACTCAGGCAGCTCGTCCACCACGCAACCTCTGAGTGACGCCAAAGGCCAGCCGCTGGACTACCGGATTTTCCGCAATGCCACCCCGCTGAAGGACCCGACGACCCAGCAAATCCTGGGCTTCGAAGCGCAGTATGTCGGTCGCGCCGAGCTGGTGCGCGGTGAGTCCGTGGTGCAAAACCCGGACAAGGACGGCAAGCTGATGTCCGAGGTGGTCCCTGCCACCATCGACATCGTCGGCACCAAGGAAGAAATCCTGATCGGTGACCGGCTGATGCCTGAGCCCCCACGCGAGCTGCTGAGCTATGTGCCACGCGCGCCCAGCACGGCGATTTCGGGGCAAGTGGTGTCGGTGTACGGCAGTGCCGTGGCCAACGCGGCAGCCAACCAGATCGTGGTGGTGAACCGCGGTGCCAAGGACGGTTTGGAGCGCGGCCACGTCATGGCCCTGGTGACCGACGGAGAGCGCGTGCTGGACAAAACCGACAGCAGCCGTCCGCTGATCAAGCTGCCCAACGAACGCAATGGCCTGATGATGGTGTTTCGCACCTTCGACAACCTGTCTTACGCCCTGATTCTTGAAGTCACGATGGGTGTGCGCGTCGGCGACCGTTTCATCAACCCAAACTGAGCACGCTGATCACCGCGGTCGCCGCCATGCGGCGGGTGCCGTCATGAACACCCACAACACCGACCCCAACGAGCTGTCTGCCTGGCTGCGGCTCACACTGGCCCCGGGTGTAGGCAACGACGCCGCCCGCAAGTTGCTGGCGGCGTTTGGCTCTGCACAGGGCGTCTTTGAGCAAAGCGCTGTATCGCTGCGTCAGCTCGGCACGGATCGGCTGGTCAAGGCCATCCACAGCCAGCCGCCGGGATTGCCTGCGCTGCTGCAAACCACCCTGGAGTGGCTGCATGCCGGTGAAGACCGCTGCATTGCCACGCTGGGCGACGTGGCCTACCCCGCCTCGCTGCTGAACATCGAAGACCCGCCGCTGATGCTGTACCTGCTGGGCAGCCTGGTCTATCAGTCGCCCACCACCGCCCCGGTCAATATCGCCATGGTTGGCAGCCGCAACCCCACGCCGCAGGGTGAAGTGAATGCCAGGGAATTTGCCCGGGCTTTTGCCCAAACAGGTTTGTGTGTTGTGTCCGGGCTGGCGCTGGGCATCGACGGTGCGGCCCACGATGGTGCGCTGTTGGGCGGCGGCCAGACGATTGCCGTGGTTGGCACGGGCCTGGACCGCGTCTACCCCAAAAAACACCTGGCGCTGGCACATCGCATTGCCCAGCAGGGCCTGCTGATGAGCGAGTTTCCGCTGGGCACACCGCCGTTGACGGCCAATTTCCCGAAACGCAACCGCATCATTTCGGGACTGTCACTCGGCACGCTGGTGGTGGAAGCAGCCTTGAAATCAGGCTCCCTGATCACCGCCCGCATGGCCGTCGAACAGGGCAAGGAGGTGTTTGCCATCCCGGGCTCCATCCACTCGCCGCAGTCGCGGGGCTGCCATGCACTGATCAAGCAGGGCGCCAAGCTGGTCGAGCTCGCGCAGGACGTACTGGAAGAGCTGCAACTGGATGTTGCAGTTGGACTGAAAGGGCTGCCTTTGCCCGACCACAGTGACGACGACGCCCCTGCAAGCGCAGACAGCCCGCTGCTCACGGCGCTGGGCCATGACTTGGCCAGCCTGGACGCCCTGCAGGCACGCACCGGCCTGCCGACGCCCACATTGCAGGCCCAACTGCTGGAACTGGAGCTCAATGGCCAGGTGGCACGGATGCCAGGGGGTTTGTTTCAACGCCTGTCAGCCGCCTGAAACCGGTCGCCGCACTGCAGGCAACTGCGTTATATTGGGCTCATGTTTGAAGTCTTGGTTTACGTTTACGAGCATTATTGGCAAGGGGACGCTTGCCCCGAACTGCACCGCCTCAGCCGCAAACTGACCGCAGCAGGGTTCGAGTCCGACGAAATTGAAGATGCCTTGGAATGGTTGGCTGGGCTGAACGTCGCGGCTCAAGGCACGCGCGTCGCACCACCGGAAACCATGGACTTACGGCCCCAGTCCGCCAACAGTTTGCGGGTTTACTCGTTTGCAGAACAAACCCACCTGGGCGCGCAAAGCCTGGGCTTTGTGAGCTTTCTGGAGTCAGCTGGCGTGTTGCCGCCCCACATGCGTGAAATCGTGATCGACCGGGCCATGGCAGCACCCGGTGACCCCGTGGCGTTGGACGACCTGAAAATCATCGTGCTGATGGTGTACTGGAGTTTCGGCGAAGAGCCAGATGCCCTGGTGCTGGACGAGCTGTGTGACGACACCGAGGACCGCACCGCACACTGACTGACACCCTTCAAACCTGCCAGGCAGCACCGAGTTAACCGAGGAGCCGCTCCGGGTTGGCGTCCAGTTTGGCCAGCGCCTCCCGGGTGGCGCGCACGGTTAGCGTCTCTTCCTCTGCAGGCACCAGCAAACCAGCCTGCAGGTACGCCGCCAGACGCCGCGCCTGAATGAGGAAATTGCGGCCATCGGCAGCCGCAAACAGATGCAATTGTTTGCGATCGCTGCACCAGGCGAACTGCACATTGCTCATCTGGCCGTTGTGGTCCAGGCTGAACCAGCTACCCAGCTGCAGTTCCTGAACCCAGGCCCGCATGGCGTCTGTTGGCTGGCTGCCGCCGTCCGTGATCACCGTCATTTCAGTCGGGTCAATACCCAGAATGGTCACCAGGCTGTCAGTGTCCAGCGGCAAATCACCCAGATCCTCATCAGAGAGGTAGTCTTCCAGATTGCTCAATCTCGCCGCCATCGCGTCAATGCGCTCGGCCGGAATGGACGGCGTCTTGGAAGCAAACGCATCGGCCAGCGTGTCACTGATGGTCTTGATCTGTCGGTCCTGATCGGCGACAGCCATGCCCAAAAGCGACATGCCCATGCGCAGGGACTGCAGCAACTTGGGCAGGCTGGAGATCACTTGCGCCCGGTCTTTGCGACTGGGTTTGGCGCTGGCCGCCCACACCAAGTCAGCGGCAGCACGTTTGAGCAACAGGGTGTCAGCGTGCTGTACCCCGTGTTTCATGGAGGCAATGGCCAAAGCTTCGGTCCAGACCTTGAAGAGAAACTCACGAATCTCGTCACGGACCGACATGTCCTTGAGCATGTTGCGCATCTCGATGGTGTACTGGATTGCCATCGTTTCTTTTTGCTCAACCTGCTGAGCGACCCCGACCACACGGGCGGCATTGCCCTGTTCGGACAAAAATTTAGACAGGAATTTTTCGAATTCGTCGTAGACGATCTGAAATACCTTGCGACCGGTTTCCGGGTATTGCTCGATCACCTGCACGGCACGGCGGACCTCGGACTCCATCGCCCCGCCCGACACCGTGACATTAAAACCCAGCACACACGAGCCCATGCGGTCAATCAATCGCCGGGCAGGGTGCTGCAAAGAGCCGAAAAATTCAGGCTCGGCAATCGCGACCCTCAACACCGGGATTTGCAGGCGCGCAAACCATACGCGGATGACGGCGGGAATGCGGTCCTCCGCCAGAATGCTCTGAAACATCAACGCCACAATTTCAATCGTGGCTTTTTCAGTCGGTGTGGTGGCTGCGCGTTTGAACGATGTGGACCGCTCGCGCAGCGCTTCCATGGCCCGCTCGACCTCGGCTGGGCCATAAGTCTGTACCGATGCACCATCGTAAGACATGCCCACAGCGCTGGTTTCTTCTTCAGAGTGCTGCTCACGGCTCATGACGCGGTTCAGCTCCGGGGATGCCTGCTGCGGCCGTGTATCGTCGTAGCCCGACACACGGTCGGAAAGCAAACGACGAAGGTGTCCCATCACACCCTGGGCCCGCATCCGGGCACGCGCCAGCGGTGTGGTGGCGGTCTGCATGCGGGTTTCTTCATGCACGCCGGTGTGCCGCCCAACGCCACCCTTGACCGAGCCAGGCCCGCTGCCCAGACCAGAAGCTGACCCTGCGCCAGTGCCCCCTCCGCCCTCACCACCGGTACCAGAGAGGGGTGGGGCCTTGATCACCACGCCACCCGGTGTGCGGCGCACCAAAGGACGCAGATCGATTTCGACCATCACCCCTTGCTGAACCAGAAACTCGTTCGCGCCGTGGTAGACCTCCAGGAAGTTTTCGCCTGCAACGCGTTGAAGTGTGTCTTGCACCAGCAGCCACATATCGCGCGGAAGAGCCACGGCCGACCACTGCGCCACCATGTGGTGGGCCAGGATCTCGGGGCGTAGGATGTCGAGCACCGGCAGTTCGGTGACACCTTCCAGATTCTGGATGCGCAGCCGCAGGTCGTTCAATTCCCAACTCACAAAATCCAGAATCCGAAGCGCCAGGCGCGACGCGAGGATCTTGTCTTCGACGATATCGTCACCCATCAACTCGAACTTGCGGCTTTCGGTGGAGCGGGAATTTTCGAAAGTCACTGCACGTGACTGGGCAGCCTTCCAGGCCCGCGCTGTGGCGTTGACCCACTGGCCACCTGACTTCTGAAATGCCTGCAGCGCGTCCCTGTGCGCCTGCGCTTCTCTGGGGCCGCTGGGCAGGCTGGCCAGTGTTGACAGTTTTTCATGAACTGTCTTGGCAATCAGCGGCAAGACACGGGCCGCCCGCTCGGCAAAAAGTCCGCGTCCTTGGTCTGCAAGATAGCTGTTTTTTGAATTACCTGTGGCCACAATTGCTCTGGATGTTGAACCTAAAGCTTACACCCTGGCACCCGCATTGGGGTCATTCGGGTCTTCTTCTTTTTTAGCGGGGCCCTTGATCAGATCTTCCCGTTTGATGCCCAGCCACATGGCGATGGCAGCGGCAACAAACACTGACGAATAGATACCGAACAAAATGCCGATGGTCAGTGCCAGCGCAAAGTAAAACAAGGTTGGGCCGCCGAACAACAACATCGACAGCACCATGATCTGCGTGGAGCCGTGCGTGATGATGGTCCTGCTGATGGTGGAGGTGATGGCGTTGTCGATGATCTCGTGGGTGTTCATCTTGCGGTAGCGACGGAAATTCTCGCGGATCCGGTCAAAAATCACCACTGATTCATTGACCGAATACCCCAGCACCGCCAGCACGGCGGCCAGGACGGCCAGTGAGAACTCCCACTGGAAAAACGCAAAAAACCCCAGGATGATGACCACGTCATGCAAATTGGCGATGATGGCCGCCACTGCGTACTTCCACTCGAAACGAAACGCCAAGTAGATCATGATGCCCAGCACCACCATGCCCAAGGCCTTCAGCCCGTCATGCGCCAGCTCTTCACCCACCTGTGGGCCGACAAACTCGGTGCGTCGCAAGGTCACGTCCGGGTTGGCGGTTTTCA